>CAVIOP010000010.1:0-28221 GCA_963644485.1 bacterium
AGTAGGCTTGATGGATTTCGCGCGATTCTGGAGAGACTTTTTGTTCGAATAATTCTAAATTAAGTTTCGGATTTACACTGCGGAACGACAAGGAATGATGTGCTTGTCTGGCAGGGCATAAGAGAATGACGAGGGAAACGACGGATGAGCCAAAAAGGACTGGAACTCCACAAGGGAATCCCAGTCCTTTTGGTATAGAATGAACTTAAAAATCAACTGAAAAGCGGTCGTCCGCTTACTTGGTGCCCTCCACCATATGATCCATGGCCAATGCCAGGGCTAAGGCACCTACGAACATGACAGCTGCGAATGTAATAAATGTCATCATACTCATAACTTTTTCCTTTCTCTGTTTATTAATGTTCTTACTCACCACCCTTATGGATGGCCTTTCTTCTACCGCTTGCGCGGGGTATCCTTTGAATTACAATCTCTTGTCTTTCGACGATGCAAAGGTACAAACTTCATGCTGTGTGCGCAAACAGGCATGCTAATTCTTCCCGTTTTTCATGTTTTAATTGACTGAGGTCAACCCGGTTGACGCAAGTCAAGCCCAGCAGTTGACATAAGTCAAGACACGCGACGGACGGCGTGGCAGCTTATGCCACAATGGCGCTCCACGGCCATTTTTCCATGTGCCACATAGTCCTCCGCGCGTTGGCACCGAGCGCCTCCTAATGTCAAACTTGTTAAACGGATGGTTAAAAAACGACCATTTCTTTTGCCGTTCGGTCTAATTCCACTAACTTTGTAAATCAAATGAAAAAGACCATCTGCGACATTCTCAAGGTGGCACTGTCACTCCTGCTGGGCGGTGCCATACTCTACTGGATGTACCGCGATTTCGACTTCCGCCACATGGAGCACGTGCTGCTGCATGAGATGAACTGGACATGGATGTTGCTGTCGTTCCCCTTTGGCATCCTGGCACAAGCCTTCCGCGGATGGCGATGGTGCCAGACGCTTGAGCCTGTGGACGAGCGGCCACGCACCGCCGTGGCGGTCAACTCCATATTCCTGTCCTATGCCGTCAGCCTCGTGGTGCCCCGCATCGGCGAGTTTGCGCGCTGCGGTGTGCTCAGACGCTGGGACGGCGTGTCGTTCCCCAAGGCGCTAGGCACCGTTGTCACCGAGCGCGCCATCGACTCGCTGCTCATCCTCGTGGTAACAGGCACCACATTTCTCTGCCAGTTCAAGGTTTTCGACACTTTCTTCCAAAAGACCGGCACACGCATCGACGAGATCCTGACCAGCTTCTCCTCCACCGGATGGCTGGTGACCGCCGTCTGCGGCATAGCCGTGGCGGTGCTGCTTTGGTATCTCGTGCAGCGAATGGCTATTTATAATAAGGTGAAAGGCATCTTCGTCGGACTGTGGCAAGGGGTGCTCTCCGTGCGCCACGTCAGGAACGTGCCGCTCTTCGTGGGCTTCACGCTAGCCATCTGGCTGAGCTATTTTCTCCACTACTACCTCACGTTCTTCTGTTTCGACGCCACCGCGCACCTCGGGGCAGGCTGTGCGCTGGTGACGTTCATCGTAGGGTCTATCGCCGTGGTGGTGCCCACCCCCAACGGAGCCGGTCCCTGGCACTTTGCCGTGAAAACCATGCTCATGCTCTACGGCGTGGCGGCCAACGACGCACTCTTCTTCGTGCTCATTGTCCACTCCGTACAGACACTGCTGGTGGTGCTTCTCGGTGTCTATGCCTGGATGGCCCTGTCGTTCACCCGCAAACGCACAGCAGCACACACCACCGCAACATGCATCCATTAACTTTTAAAGACATAATAACTATGAGTGAAATCGCAAACCTGAAACCTGAGGCTATCTGGCGCAACTTCGATGCGCTGACCCAAGTGCCACGTCCGTCCGGACATCTTGAGAAAGTACAGCAGTTCCTGCTCGACTGGGCCAAGGAGCACCACGTGGACGCCTTCCTCGACCCCGCAGGAAACATCGTGATGCGCAAGCCCGCCACACCGGGCTACGAGAACCGCAAGGGTGTCTTGCTGCAGGCACACATGGACATGGTGCCGCAGAAGAGCCCCGAGAGCACACACAACTTCGAGACCGACCCCATCGAAACCTACATCGAGGACGGATGGGTGCATGCACGCGGCACCACCCTGGGCTCTGACGACGGCATCGGCGTGGCCGCCATCATGGGTGTCATGGAGAGCGCAGACCTGAAGCACGGTCCCGTGGAGGCCCTCATCACACGCGACGAGGAGACGGGCATGTACGGCGCCAACGAACTGCCGGAGGGCGAACTGCATTCAGACATCCTCATGAACCTCGACTCTGAGCTCTGGGGCAAGTTTGTCATCGGTTCGGCCGGCGGTCTGGATGTCACTTCTTCACTCGAGTACAAGCCCGTGGCCAACGACCAGCAGAAAGCCGTGCGCGTCACGCTGAAGGGACTGCGCGGCGGACACAGCGGACTGGAAATCAACGAAGGCCGCGCCAACGCCAACAAGGAGATGGTGCGCCTGGTGCGCAAGGCCATCGCCGAGACAGGTGCACGCCTGGCCTCATGGCACGGCGGCAACATGCGCAACGCCATCCCCTTCAAGGCCGAAGTGGTACTGGCCCTGCCCGCCGACCAGGTGGAGCCGCTCAAGAAGCTCGTGGAGAAGCAGCGCGCCGCCATCGAAGACGAGTACCGCGGCATCGAGAAGAACGTCGAATTCTTCGTAGAGGATGCCGAGAACCCCACCGAGCTCGTGCCACAGGAGATACAGGACAACCTCGTGAACGCCATCTACGCCTGCCACAACGGCGTGGTGCGCATGATCCCGTCCTACCCCAACGTCGTGGAGACCTCATCCAACCTCGCCATCATCGACATCGAAGCCGGCAAGGCCGTCGTCCAGATCCTGGCCCGGTCAAGCCGTGAGGACATGAAGGAGTATGTGGCCACTACGCTGGAGAGCTGTTTCGACATGGCCGGCATGAAAACCGAGTTCAGCGGCAGCTACGGCGGATGGGACCCCAACCCCGACAGCGAGATTCTCAACCTGCTGAAGAAGGTCTACAAGGAACAGAGCGGCAAGGAAGCCATCGTCCAAGCCGACCACGCCGGCTTGGAGTGCTCCGTCATCCTAAGCAAGTACCCGGGCATGGACGTGGTGTCGATGGGCCCCACACTGCTCTCGCCCCACACCACCAGCGAACGCTTCAAGATAGACACCGCCGAACCGTTCTGGAAACTGCTCACGACCGCACTCGAACAAGTGCCCGTAAAGTGACGACAACCTCGTGAGGCTTGCGGCCAATACCCGGCCACACCTGTGACAAAACGAATAAAATAGAAGACAGGCGCGCAAAAACTTGAGTTTTTTGCGCGCCTTTAGCTTGTTTTTTTATAATTTTGCAAACACAACACCAATATTACAAAACAAATGGACGATTATCACGCGGACAAATTCAACCTATGACGTGAGGATCAGACGCAAAGGCGGCTAATCCCCACTACATCCTTAATGACGGAGATTAGCTACAATGAAAACATATTGGAACATTGAAAAGACCCTGAAGGCAACGCCCGAATGGCAACCCAACTGCTGGATACAAGTCACCTGCCCCACCGACGAAGACCAGCGCGAACTGGAAGAGAAGTTCAACATCCCCGATTATTTCCTCAGCGACATCAGCGATACCGACGAGAGAGCCCGCTATGAGTATGACGACGGATGGATGCTCATCATCCTGCGCATACCCTATGTCAAGGAGATACGGTCGCGCACACCCTATACCACAGTACCGCTCGGCATCATCCATAAGCGCGATGTGACCATCACCGTCTGCTACTACGAAACCAACATGATGATCGACTTCGTGTCCTACCAGCAGAAGCGCGGCGAGGGCTTCACCGACTATGTAGACATGATCTTCCGCCTGTTCCTCTCCTCGGCCGTGTGGTACCTCAAGCGGTTGAAGCAAATCAACGCACTCATCGAGAAAGCCAAGCACAACCTCGACCACGAGGTGAACAACGAGAGTCTCATCGGACTCTCCAGGCTGCAAGACTCGCTCACCTACTTCATCACATCCATCCGCGGCAACGAAAACCTGCTGCAGAAGCTGAAGTTCAAGCTGCAGGTGGACGAGCTCGATGCCGACCTCATTGAGGACGTCAACATCGAGATGACACAGGCCCGGGAGACCACCAGCATCTACTCCGACATTCTGGAGTCGACCATGGACACCTACTCGAGCATCATCAACAACAACATGAACACGGTGATGCGTACGCTGACCTCGGTCACCATCATCATGATGTCGGCCACGTTCATCGCCTCGCTGTATGGCATGAACGTCACCAACGGACTGGAGAATAACTCCTTGGGGTTTGCCATCACGCTCGTCATGTCATTTGCCGTCAGCGCCCTCTGCTGGGTGGTGCTGCGCTACAAGCGACTGCTGTAGGCCATAACGGTAGCCATGCCGTGCGCTCGTTCTTTTTGGGAATTGAAGCAACAGGCTCGCAAGTGGGCTTGTTGCCCCAATTCCGTTACGAAGAACAACAGACGCAATGCATCTTTTACGTTTTTGTCTTAAAAGTCATCACCGTCCCTTGCTCCTCTCCTTTAGTTCCCTTTAACTATAAAACGTTTGAAAAAAGATCCAACATATTTGGAGAGAAACTATGAAACCTTTACCTTTGCAACGGTTTAGTAGAGTACTATCAAACATCTTCCCCACAAGGGAACAATAACAAAACCTCAAAAGACAATCAAGAGGCAACATCTGAAAACCAAACGCACTAATATATAGTGTATATTACAATATTAATTTTTTAAAAAATGTTTATATGCAACAAGCAATTTTAATTTTAGCCCACAAAAATGTGGATCAATTATGTAGGTTGGTAGAGTATTTCAAAAATGACTGCGAGGTGTACATACACATCGACAAGAAACAACCTATTGGAAATGAGGAAGAGAAAAGGCTACTTGCTTATCCACAAGTGAAACTCGTCTCTCGTGAATATGATGTCAATTGGGGCGGCACAAGTGTGTTGGAAAGTGAGATGCACTTGCTACGCAAAGCCGTGAAAATGGGAAAAGCCGATTACTACCATCTGATTAGCGGACAAGACTACCCTACCCGGCCACTTGAATGTTTTCTAAAGTTCTTCGAAGAAAGGTCAGGAAAAGAATTCATCAGCTACTTACACTTGCCGCATCCGAGATGGGAAAACAACACTTTTAGGAGGTTGCAATACTTTTACCCGTTCGACTACGCTGCCAGTCATGACAATCCACGCAAATGGGTTTGGGAACAAGTGAAGGAACAACGAGACAAGGGTGCCAAACGCCCCATACCCGATGCCTTTGACCATCTATATGGAAGCTCACAATGGTTTTCGATCACACGCAAAGCTGCAGAAGCTCTGTTAGACTACACTGACCAACAGCCGAAGCTTTACGGACAAATGTGGATGACGTTCGCGCCCGAAGAGTGCTATGTGGCAACCGTATTGGTGAACCTGATGGGAAAAGAGAACATCGAGCAATGGAACCATCGGTTTATCCGTTGGAAATATGAGAACGGGAACCGTCCTGCCAATCTGGGATGCGAGCATTTCCACTATCTGCTGGAAAGCGAATGTCTTTTTGCCCGAAAGGTGGAACTACCTGTTAGCGCCCCATTACTGGACAGGATAGACCAATACCTACTCCAAGATTATCCTATAAAAATAGGAGAAACAGGCAGTTGGATTTACGACGGCTTCCTAAAATACGGATACGACTCGAAATTTGCGGACTATGTGGCAAGGATGTGGTGCGAAGTGGACGCAAGGACAGGATTGGACATGGGATGCGGCGATGGCCTTTATGTGTCACAATGGAGAAGCCGAGGCCTGTCATTTGCAGGATATGACGCCAATCCGAGCACTGAAACCTTGTCCGCCATGCTGCTACCTGAAGGAGACACGCCTTGCGGCGTAGCCGACTTGACGGAAGACCTGGAAGTGGACGGCATGTTTGACATGGTGGTGTGCAAGGATGTTCTACCCTACATACCACAAAATTTGGAGCCTGTCGCTCTGCGTAATTTGGCGAAGCTGTCAGCTCAATTCATCATACTAAGTTGGAATGTTCCCGAAGAACTGTCAATGTTGCCACACAGGCAAGTAGTGGAAAAGGACATACTTGACATACTGGCAAAGGAACATTTCGTGCAGGAAAAGTATATGACGGCCAACCTACGCGTCATCATGAACAGAAAAGATTGCTGCGTGCTGATAAGGCACGAGCAAATATAATTCATTAATAATAATTTATAATAAAGGTTTTTAAAATGAAAAAACTTAAAGTTTACAGTGTCAGCACGCAAAGCGGTAATGACACAGCAGCCAAAGGGTCTGCAAGTAACCCCTACACGCAAAAAGAGTATGAAACAATGCTTGACAACGACACATGGCCTGGTGGATATGTTAAAGGATTGGGCTATTGCCTAAAAGGGGTTACTGTCACTCCATCCAGTTCCGGTTCGGGATCCGGGTCCTGGGGCTCAGGTTCAATGTTTGATTCTTGGGATTCCGAGGGGTCTTCCTGGCCATGGGATTCAAGTTGGCCAAACAATTCTAATTATGGAGAAGAAAATGATGAAGAGAAACCAAAAGATCATGAAAATAATGGAAATAACGGAAGTTCAACTAATAACAGAGAGACTTCTTCAAACGTACCAGGCTCAAGTGGCAAATCTTCTTCAAGAGAAAAGGAAATATATGTTACAGGAAAAGTTTTTGGAATATCGGCTTATTCATATAACCTGCTTAAAACTCTTCCATATTACTCTGGCAATATTCATATAACCTCTGTTGCAAGAACTCCAGAAGAACAAGCAAAAGCCATGTTGAACAACATAAAAAAGAACGGGGTCCAATCACAATTAAAAATTTATCGCCTACCCGGCCAAAAAGTGATATTAACTTATAATAAAAATTTAAGCGACGAAGCAAATCTTCGCAATATGATCGCAAAGATTTTAGAAGAAGGGCCTACTAAAGTATCAAAACACTGTGCAGATTTTTCCGTACTGAATGTATTTGATGTTAGCAGAAGAGACTTATCAAACGTACTGTTGTTAATTAAAGCTCTTAAAGCTGTGGGAATAGACTATATCGACGAACCCCAAAACGGGTGCGTACACATAGAGATTCCCCAGTAAATTTATTAATTCCGCAATCCACATATGCAAATGAGAAAGTCCGTAACCATGATGAAAGCATTCGCGTCAGCGTTGTTTGTTTGGGGAACTTATTCATGCTCCACAGTGCAGATGTCTGAATGTGGCGAAAGAGCTTCCAAACTCGACTCTGTGACGTATTACATTTATCAGGAAAAATATGATGAGTGTTCGACCAGCGTCTTGGAATTATCCTATAAGGATGGACAAGTCACGACGGGTTACTTTTGGGGAACCAGCGACGAGTTTACTGGGACCCGTGAAGGCTACTACCCCGGATTTTTCGTCCTTCCAATGGAGAACATCCAACATCATGGGGACGGATTCTCATTTGTACTGAATTCGCGCAAGACGCAATTCTTGAGCGGTCCCGTCAAAGTGACATTCCGCTCCACAGCCGATGCTCTCAAGCAGGGTGCCCACTTATGGATGCAAGACGCGAAGTTTTTCCAAGACAGCGTCGCCTATCAAGCATCTTTCTCCAAGGAGGGTGTCGTCATCCACAAGCACAAATCGAAATATGACTATTATGAGGACCATTCCTTCAAGCGGATATCCCTTGACGCCCTCAAGAAAAGATCAAACAAGTGTTCTTATGAGAAAGAAAACAGAAAACAATGGTGAGACATGAGTGAACAGACAAGATTGTTGTGTGCCAATAAGGCACGAACAAACATAATTCATCAATCATATTTTTAATAAAAATCAATTATGAAAAAACTTAAATTGTACAGTGTCAGCACGCAAAGCGGCAATGGCACAGCAGCCAAGGGGTCTGCAAGTAACCCCTACACACAGAAAGAGTATGAGGCAATGCTTGACAACGACACATGGCCTGGTGGATATGTTGAAGGATTGGGCTATTGTCTAAAAGGTGTTACTGTCACTCCATCCAGTTCTGGTTCGGGATCCGGGTCCTGGGGCTCAGGTTCAATGTTCGACTATTGGTCTTCTATGGATTCTTCTTATCCGTGGGATTCCGATCCGACAGACTATCTAAGTTCATTATATCCATCTGAAACAGGAAATGGAAATGGAAACGGAACCTGGAGTGGAACAGGAAACAACAATAGTGGCAGCCACAGCAATGGAAGTGGAAGCGGAAGTCACGCAGGAAGCTCATATAATCCATACCCACAAAAAATCGTAACATGGACAGACAGTGAATTGACGATTCTGCCTGTTGAAGGTGTGGGCATAAGAGGATCATTTAACTATCAGTACACCGTAAAAATTACGGGATACAAAATGTTTGTAAGCGTTTCTGTTAATCCTATTAATTTTGATGATCGTCATTTCAGCGCAGCCATCAGAATTAATGGTGGAGAATTCAAACAGTTGACACTCGATCCTAACGGATATGCTGTTAGTAGCGGATGGTCACCTATTGGATGCATAGATATCAACTTACCCAAATCTGGGGCTGTTACTATAGTTTTGTATATTGCATACGACCATGATTCTGGGGCTGGTCATGCGAACTATTCAGTTAAACGCACAATTTATCCATTTTAATAATTTGCATAAATAATCGAAATCACGTTCCCTCTGTTTCTTGCACAACAGCAAGAAACAAGAGGGAACCTATATACAACTAAACAAACACATAGGAAATGACACGTTTATTTAAAAGGAGCAAACTAAACCCCATGCTTTTGATAAGCTTTCTTGCCATTAGCTTATTCTCTTGTAAACAAACCAAAGGCTTGCAATTAGCAAACAAACAAGAGCTCCGCAAGGATTGGTCACACCTGGGAGGCTTGTTGAACGAAAGGGATTTCAAGGCAGCCCTTGCCTACATGGACACCATGTATGTCAAGAGCCCCAAGGACCCGCTTCTTCATTTTGCAGAGGGGTGGACACACGACATGCAACATGACACACTGAAGGCTCGCGCAGCATATGGCCGAGCGTTACGCATTTACAATTCGATCGTTAAAAAAGATCCCAACATGTTCAACTTAGTCAATCGTGCTTTCATCATACAAGCACTCCATGGGAAAAAAGCCTATAACCAAGCGCTTGACGAGATATTGGCTATCAGACACAACCACAAGGACTCAATGGAGGTGGAACAATTTTGGAGAAAAGTAGATTATGACACAAAAAAGTCGCAATTGCATTTTGCGCAATAAGCGGCACAAGAAAGACTCTGTGGAGAAAACGACAACATCCTTCATACAACTAAAACACTGAACCTATGGTAACAAAAACTATCAAGACCATCTTTTTCATGGTGTGCGCACTGTTGCTCACCTTGCTGCTGTGCAAGGTGAGAACCGACAGGCAACAGGAAATCACGAGAGAACGCTCCGAAGCGGGCATACGCGTTGCCTCGTTGATGCGCAGCTACGACTTCCGACACCTATACCCATACCTCGACTCCCTGCAAAAGGTGTTTCCGCACGATCCCCAGTTCTACGAAACTGAGGGCATGGCACGCTACTATCAAGGCGACCGCGCTCGGGCAAACCAAGCCTTCGCCAAGGCCATCGAGAAATATGATTATCTCATCAGCACCAAGCACATTTTTGATGCCCGTGTCTACCGTGCCACCCTCATCCTGCTTAAGGATGGCAAGATGGCCTATTACCTGGCGCTCGACGAGGCGCTCACCCACGCCAAGACCCAGCAACAAGAGCAAGAGGTCAAGATATTCAGAGGCATGGATTGCGCTGATATCCTCAAGCTATCCTTCGGCGAAACCGTCGATCTGAAGGAAACCGTCGAGTAGTCGCCAAATGGCCGCCGCAACAATCTTGCGACAGCTCCAGCTATCCTTAAAAAGATACAAATGTTACCTTTGGGTAACTTACCTTTGGGTAATATTTTGTATTTTTGCACAGCATAACAGAAGACGAATAGACGATGACCACACACCCTTCCCCTTTCCAGTTTGGCACATTGGCCACTGACGAGAACTTTATCGACCGGCAGGAAGACCGGGCCTTGCTTAAGCAACTGCTGACGTCACACATCAATGTGACGCTTATTTCCCCACGCAGATGGGGCAAGTCGTCGCTTGTCAAGAAAGCCATGGACGAGTTGATGGAGGAGGACAAGAGGGTGCGGGTCTGTTACATCGACGCCTTCAGCATCGGGTCCGAGGCAGAGTTCTATCGGCTCTTTGCCAGTCGTGTCATAGCGTGCGCTTCTTCCAAAGTGGAACGTTGGATAGACGACGCCAAAAAATTTCTCAGCGGTGTGATCCCCCAAATCGTGGTCAACGACCAGGTAACCGACTTTTTGGCCTTCGACTTGAAATTCGTACCGCAAGAACGCGACAAGCTGACCATCCTTCAGTTACCTGAGATGTTGGCCAAGGAGAAAGGTGTTAAGGTGATCGTATGCATTGACGAATTTCAGCAATTGGCCAATCTCCCCGAATACAAGGACATGGAGGGTAAGATGCGTTCTGTCTGGCAACAGCAACAACTCACCTCCTACTGTCTTTATGGCAGCAAGCGAAACATGATGCAACGCATCTTTACCCAATCAAGCAGTCCGTTCTATCGTTTTGGACAAGTCATCTTTATGGGCAAAATCGACAAGAAGCACTGGATACCCTTCATTCAACATTCGTTTGAGAAGACTGGCAAGTCCATATCCCAAGAATATGCAGACAGAATTTGCGACATCGTGGCGTGCCACTCTTGGTATCTTCAGCAACTTTGTTATTTCGTGTGGAGCTTCACGGCCACAGAGGTGACAGAAGATGTTTTTCGTCTTGGACTGAAACAGGTGCTCAACATCAATACCCCGATGTTTCAAAATGACACAGAAAACCTCAGTGCCACACAGATTGAGATGCTCAAAGCCATTGTCGAAGGTGAGACGCATTTCTCCTCGCAAACAGCCAAACTGGTGTATCGACTTGGAAACCCTAACACAATCGTCAAGAACAAACAGACGCTGCAAAACAAGGACATTATTGAGAAGCAGGGGCAACGGTTTGTCTTTGTCGACCCAATGTACCAGCTGTGGTTCAAAAAGGAATATTGCAAAAACACCGTCATCGGATAAGGAAACGGGGAAACGAAACACATAGCCGCCCCAACTTTCGCCCAGTGATGGAAAGGGAAGGACTATAAAGGGCCATAAAAAGCGCCACGCAACGAAAAAAATCATCGTTTTGTTGTCATATCCGTTTTTTTTGTTTAAGTTTGCAAAAAATTATTTAATTCATTGGAGGCCTTGCCCTTCTGTGGCGACACGCGCGCCACGGCATGGCCATGGAACTTGAGTCATAAACTTAAAACAGTGAAATGATGGACTCTCAAGAGAATGTCCTGCAACAGGACAAGATTGAAAACGAGCAGAAGACAGCGCAAGCCACTTCTGAAGTAGAGAATGTGAACACCGAGTCGGCACAGCCCGACAAGGCCGCACAGCCCGCCCTCGAGGTCACAGCCGAGGAGACGAAGGCACCCGCCGCCCAGGCAGAAGCAGGCGAAGGCAACGAGGCTCCAGCCCCTGCCGACAAAGCCGAAGAGCCCAAGGCCGAGGAGACATTCAAGAAAATCTACGCCAACAAGCAAGAGGTGCTGGCAAGAGCCAAGGAGATTGCCGCCAGCGAAGACAACCCCAACAAAGACGAGGTGGAGCACTTGAAGTCGGCGTTCTACAGGTTCCACATCGCCGAGCGCGAGCAACAGCAGAAGGATTACTTGGAGGCTGGCGGCGACCCTGAGAAGTATGTCGTCACCCCCGACGAGGCCGAAGAGGACTTCAAGGCGCAGATGCAGGTCATCCGCGAGAAGCGCGCCAAGATTTTCCAGCAACAAGAGGCCGAGAAGGAGAGCAACCTCAAGCGCAAACTGGAGATCATCGAGAAGATCAAGGCCATGGCCACCTCGCCCGAGGAGGCCAACAAGTCATACAATGAGTTCAAGGCCCTCCAGCAGGAATGGAAGGAGATCAAGGCCGTGCCGGCCGAGAAAGCCAACGAGGTGTGGCGCAACTATCAGCTCTACGTCGAGCAGTTCTACGACCTGCTCAACCTCAACCGCGAGGCACGTGAGTATGACTTCAAGAAGAACCTGGAACTGAAGACCAAGCTCTGCGAAGAGGCTGAGCGACTGGCCGACGAGAACGACGTGGTGAGCGCATTCCACCAGTTGCAGGAGCTTCACAACCAGTATCGCGAGATTGGCCCCGTGGCCAAGGAGTTGCGCGAAGAAATCTGGAGCCGTTTCAAGGCCGCCAGCACGGTTGTCAACAAGAAGCACCAACAGCACTTTGAGCAACTGAGAGCCCAGGAGGAAGAAAACCTCCAGAAGAAGACCGCCCTCTGCGAGCAGGTGGAGGCCATCGCCAAGGAGGAGAACAAGAATGCCAACGACTGGGAGAACCACAGCAAGCAGATCATAGAAATCCAGCAACAATGGAAAGGCATCGGTTTCGCACCGCAGAAGATGAACGTCAAAATCTTCGAGCGCTTCCGCGCTGCCTGCGATGACTTCTTCACCAAGAAGGCTGCCCATTTCAAGGAGATGAAGCAACGCTTCGCCGAGAACGCCGAGAAGAAGCGCACCCTCGTGGCGCAAGCACAGGAGCTGGCCGACTCCACCGACTGGAAGGCCACCAGCGACAAGCTAATTGCCCTACAGAAGGAGTGGAAGACCATCGGCACAGTGCCCAAGAAGCTGGGCGACAAGCTGTGGGAAGAATTCCTCACGGCCTGCAACCATTTCTTCGAGGCCCGCAAAGCCGCCCATGCCGGCACGCGCAGCGAGGAAAGCGCCAATCTGGAGAAGAAGCGCAACGTCATCGAACAGCTGAAAGCCATTGCCGAGGAGGCTGCCGACAACGCGCAGGAGAAGGTGCAGAAACTCATTGAAGAGTACAACAGCGTCGGCCACGTGCCCTACAAGGAGAAAGACAAAGTGTACAAGGAGTTCCATGATGTGCTCGACAAGATTTACCAGGAGCTGCACATCTCCACCCAGCGCCGTCGTCTCGACAACTTCAAGAACAACCTCAAGAGTGTGGCCAAGCGCGGCGAGGATGCCGTCGACAACGAGCGCTCACGGCTCATGCGCCGCTACGAACAGCTCAAGCAGGAGGTGGCCACCTATGAGAACAACCTCGGATTCCTCAACATAGCGAGCAAGCGAGGCAACTCTCTCGTTGATGAGATGAACCGCAAGGTGCAGAAGCTCAAGGACGAGGTGGAACTGACTCGCCAGAAGATTAAGGCCATCGACACACAGAACAAGCAGGAGGAAGCGGCCAGCAAAGCCTCCGAAAACAATGACTAAAGACGGATGAAAGCGCAGGCCGAACACGGCGCAGCGCACCATCCCGGCACATAACGACAACCCTCCCCATACGGCAAATGCCACACGGGGAGGGTTGTTGCGTTTCATGCGGGTCTCTCCAAATAGGTCACAGCATGCGGTCACTTCTCGAAGTGCTGATAGTCTTTCACCGTCCGCCAAGCGCCTCCCCATCGGAAGCCGCGCCCTACGAAGAGACGGTAAGCCAGGTCCTCACGTGTTATCTTATAAGGATAATGTCCCTCACGGTCGCAATACTTCTCGCCGCCGGAAGGCTGAACCGACAGCTTGCCATTGCGCAGCTTGCGGCAACAGGGGTTGTAAAGCGGATTGAGATCCACGGCCATGCCCAGGGCATGTGCAGACAACTTGCGGGAGCCTTTCACCTCGCGATAACAGAAACAACTGGTATTGTTTGCACGCATGGAGCGCTCATCGTCGGCCCCGTAGTCATCTATCAGCCGGACACTATGGATGGCATAGCCCTCGTCATACAACGTCCGAAAGACACTAAGCACATCGGAGGCTATCTGCTTGTTGCAAACGAGTTCACCCATGCGTACCTTACCATCCAAGTCGTGGTGGAGCAGCCTTACATAACGTAGGCTCGACCGGCTGACGCGACATCCGTCAGGATATGACTTGCCCCGCATACGGGCAAACACTTCGTCGGATATCGACTCTATGCGGAAACACGCGGACAGTCCCATCTTGGCCACTTCTTGTGTGCTGACGACCGTCCCCGCTTGCCAAACGACAGTCTTTGCAGGGCCGGCGGAAAATCGGACATAGGACCATGGAGAAGACTGGGATAAGGCAGGCAACAGCAACAATGCCAACGACGGCAACAAAAGCATCTGCAATCTACGGGTGAATTTCATTTCGAACATTATTGTTGGTACAACAAAAAAACCAAACTACTCGCAAAAGCAGCTTGGTTTCTTGTTGGGGCACACGGACTCGAACCATGAATGACAGGACCAGAATCTGTAGTGTTACCATTACACCATGCCCCAAAATGTTATCGCTTATTCATTTCTGAATTGCGATTGCAAAGGTAGTGACTTTCGAGATAACAGCCAAACATTTTGCCGACTTTTTTCCTTCAGTCCCTTGTTTTTTCTTCTTTTTACACAGATTCGGAGGCTTTTGAACATCACGCGCGGCCTCCGACAGCCATGCACGACACATTCACCCTTCTTTCCCATGCCATGCGCCACACCGGCAGGAGCCCATCTCACAGCATCATCACGAGGGCCGTTCATGCCGCATACCACTCTATCCGATGAAAAGAATTAAACCTTAACGATTGCACTTAGTTCATAAAAAACATCAAATATGTATGGTTTTCCAAGGATTTTCGCTGGAATTGATGTACCTTTGCGCTATCGATCCAAGATAATTATCAAGACATTCGTTTTATTAAGAACATTTTAATGACAGAGACAACAAATCTTGTAAACACCATTGTCAAAGGCATTCAAGAGAAGAAAGGGCAGGACATCGTCATTGCCGACCTGAGCCACATCGACGGTGCCATTGCCCAAAGTTTTGTGATATGCCAGGGCAACTCCCCCTCGCAGGTGGAAGCCATTGCCGAGTCGGTGGCAGAAGGATGCCGCAAGGAGCTGAAGGAAAAGCCCGTAGGAGTGAACGGACTGGGCAGCAACCAGTGGGTTGCCATCGACTTTGTCGATGTGTTGGTGCACATCTTTGTGCCCGAGCTGAGGGCATTCTACGATCTGGAACACCTTTGGGAAGACTCCAAGCTCACCCGTCTGCCCAACATCGACTGACTGTTGGCACAGCAACAGCAAATGTGCCGAGCAAGCACACATACCAATAAGTAATTATGGAAAAGAACAACCATCCCTTCCAAAACAAAGACAACCAGCCGAAGATGCCCCGGTTCAACACGACCTGGATCTACGTCATCCTCGGCCTTGCCCTGGCTTTCCTCTTCTTCACGGGCGGCGGCGAAAGTCTGGCCAAGTCGGCCGGAACAAGCCAGGAGGCATCCTACACCGACTTCAAGACGTATGTGGAGAAGGGCTACGCCAACAACGTCATTATTAATAAGGAGGAAAACACCCTGCGCATGTACGTCAAGGCAAAATACATTCGCAACGTGTTTCGCATGTCGGCACAGCAGGTCGGCTCCAATCCATATGTGAAGGTGGAGTTTGGCTCAGTCGACGAACTGGAAAGATATCTCGACACGCAACAGAAGAGTGGCAAGATTGCCAGCTACAGCTACAACAACGAGAAGAGTGGCGACACGCTCAATCTCCTCATCAATCTCCTGTGGCTGCTGCCCCTGATATTCTTCTTCTGGTTCATGACGCGCGGCATGCGCGGCGCCGGAACCGGAGGAGGCATCTTCAACGTGGGAAAGAGCAAGGCCAAGCTCTACGACAAGGCAGGCGAGATGGGTATCACATTCAAGGATGTGGCCGGGCAAGAGGGCGCCAAGCAAGAGGTGCAGGAGATTGTCGACTTCCTAAAGAATCCGCAGAAATACACCGAACTGGGCGGAAAGATTCCCAAGGGAGCACTGCTCATAGGTCCTCCGGGCACTGGCAAGACGCTGCTGGCCAAGGCTGTGGCCGGCGAGGCAGGCGTACCATTCTTCTCGATGTCAGGCTCCGACTTCGTGGAAATGTTCGTCGGCGTGGGCGCCTCACGCGTCAGAGACGTCTTCGCACAAGCCAAGCAGAAGGCCCCCTGCATCATCTTCATCGACGAGATCGACGCCGTGGGACGAGCACGCTCCAAGAACCCGTCGATGGGCGGCAATGACGAGCGCGAGAACACGCTCAACGCCCTGCTCACAGAGATGGACGGATTTGGCACCAACTCGGGTGTTATCGTGCTGGCCGCCACCAACCGCGTCGACATGCTCGACAAGGCACTGCTGCGTGCCGGACGCTTCGACAGACAGATCCACGTGGACCTGCCCGATCTGGCCGAGCGCAAAGCCATCTTCCTGGTGCACCTGAAGCCGCTGAAGACCGACAACTCGCTCGACATAGACTTCTTGGCCCGCCAGACACCGGGCTTCTCGGGCGCCGACATTGCCAACGTCTGCAACGAGGCCGCACTGATTGCGGCGCGCCACAACAAGCAGACCGTCTCCAAACAAGATTTCCTCGATGCCGTCGACCGCATTATCGGCGGACTGGAGAAGAAGACCAAGGTGATGACGGCCGAGGAAAAGCATGCCATCGCCATCCATGAGGCAGGCCACGCCACCATCAGCTGGTTCTGCAAGCACGCCAACCCGCTGGTCAAAGTGACCATCGTGCCGCGAGGACAGGCTCTGGGCGCTGCCTGGTATCTGCCCGAGGAGCGTGTCATCACGACCAAGGAGGAGATGCTCGACGAGATGTGCGCCCTGCTGGGCGGACGCGCTGCCGAGGACCTCTTCGTGGGACGGATTTCCACAGGTGCCATGAACGACCTGGAGCGCGCTACCAAGAGTGCCTATGGCATGGTGGCCTATGCGGGCATGAGCGACAAGCTGCCCAACATCTGCTATTACAACAACCAGGACTATCAGTTCCAAAAGCCCTACAGCGAGACCACAGCCAAAATCATGGACGACGAGGTGCTCAAGACCATCAATGAGGAGTACGCCCGCGCCAAGGATATCCTGACACAACACCAGGAAGGCCACCACCAGCTGGCAGAGCTTCTCTACAAAAACGAGGTTATCTACGCCGACGATGTGGAGAAGATCTTCGGAAAGCGTCCATGGGTCAGCCGTTCGGAGGAAATCATCCAGGAGAACGAGCAGCTCGCCAACGAGAAGAAGAAGGAAGAGGAGAACGGTCCTAAGCTGGAAGACATGCCCGACATCGTGAAGCAGGCACAGGCCGAACACGATGCAGCACAAGCCAAGCACAACAGCGGCCAAGACTCTCAAGGTGAACAGCAAGACTGACTACGGCCAGCACCCTTCACCGGGAATGGCCTGTCCTTGGACTAAAAAAACAGAATGCTATGACTGAAAAACAAAAGAACTTGATAGTGAGATCCATCACCGGCGTACTATTTGTCGCCGTGATGGTGGCGGGCCTACTCCACCCGAGGGCCATGATTCTGCTTTTCGCCCTCATCACAGGCCTCACCATGTGGGAGTACACGGGACTGGTGAACGACCATGCCGACGGCGTGCAGGTGAACCGCTTCATCTCCACTGTGGCCGCCGTCTACCTCTTCGTCGCCACGGCCGCATGGCAGATCGGCTACGTCCCAGGCTTCATCGCCCTGGTGCCCTATGTGCTCACCGTCGTCTATCTGCTCATCAGCGAACTCTACACCAACAGCAAGAACGCCATCAACGACTGGGCCTACACCATGTTCGGACAAGTCTACATTGCCATGGGCTTCTCGCTCATCAACCTCCTGGCGTTTCAGATGACACCCGACGGCAGTGGCGTACACTACGACCAACTGCTGCCCTTGAGCATCTTCATCTTCCTGTGGGTCAACGACTCGGGTGCCTATTGCGCAGGCTCCCTGCTGGGCAAACACAAGCTCTTCCCGCGCATATCCCCGGGCAAGACCTGGGAAGGCAGCATCGGCGGAGGCGTGCTGGTGCTTATCGTGGCTGCCGCCATCGGCCATTGGGCCAGCAGCGGTGCCGACGAGCACCTTCTGAGCATGGCCGGTTGGATAGGACTGGGCCTCGTGGTAGTGATTTTCGGCACCTGGGGCGACCTGGTAGAGAGTCTCTTCAAGCGCACGCTGGGCGTGAAAGACAGCGGCAACATACTGCCCGGACACGGCGGCATGATGGACCGCTTCGACTCGAGTCTCATGGCCATCCCTGCTGCCGTGGTGTATCTCTACACCGTGGCACTGCTGTAGCCTTATTAAGGTTTCACTTTTCTCCGATTCTTGCAATAAAACCACATGATTATGGAAGCAACAGTATTTAACAATGCACAATTGCATCTACTCCACATGATGTCTTATATCAAGACAGATGAAGAACTATGTGAATTGAAAAACGTACTGTCGGACTATTTAGCCAAAAAGATAGACTCAGAAACAGACATGCTCTGCCAGCAGGGAGTCATTACCTCAGAAACCATTGAAGCATGGGAGCATGAGCATATGCGAACGGCATATAAATGAGGAAGATTGTTGTCGACACAAATTGCCTGTTGATAAGCCTGCCAAAGGTAAGTCCATACAGATTGCTTTGGGATTCTTTTCTCAAAGGAGAATTTGTGTTGTGTGTCTCAAATGAGATAATAGAAGAATACCTTGAGATATTGTCATCCAAGATAAGCGGAAGGTTGGCCAACAACGTTGTGGAACTAATCCTAAACCGGCCTAATGTAGAGTTTATTAATCCCACCTATCGGTTTGGTCTAATCCACTCGGATAATGATGACAACAAATTTGTAGATTGCGCCATTGTTGCTGGAGCCTTATGCATCGTCAGCAACGATGCACATTTCAGAGAGTTGCTTTCCACCCCTTTTCCCAAGGTAACAGTATTCAACATTAAAGAGTTTATTACGGTCATCAATAATTGGAATCGGGACACACGGGATTAAAAGTCACACTTCCAAGCATAGCACTAAACACCGGCCGCTACTTTTTGAGCATCTCCACCATCTGCCGGGCAGCATTGTCGGGAGCCACTTCTTGTCCCAATGCCTTGCGCACGGCGGCATAATCGCGCAACATGGGCTCACGTCCTGCCCCGCCTGGCAACAAGCGGGCGAGTTCGAGGTGCATTACGTCCACACGGAAGCGGTCGGCAAAGAGTTCCGGCACCACCTCACGGTCGGCAATGAGGTTTACAAGCGAGATATAGCGGCATTGTATGATGTGGTTGAAGGCAAAGCGCATGAGCAGCGGAAGCGGTGTCTTGTAGCACACGGCCTGCGGCACACCAAAGAGGGCTGTCTCCAGCGTGGCCGTGCCACTGGTGACCAGGGCTGCAGCCGAATGGGTCAGCAGAGCATAGGTCTCGCCCGTCACCATACGCACGGGGTGCCCTGCCACAAACGGAGCATAATAGTCGTGGTCGATGCCCGGCGCACCCGCCACCACCAGTTGATAAGGCCCATCGCCGGCCGCATCGCCGGCAAAGGGTGTTGCCGCCTCTATCATCGACGGCAGATTGTCTTTTATCTCCTGTTTTCTGCTGCCTGCCAGCAAGGCTATGATACGACGCGACGGGTCTAACCCATGACGCCTGCAGAATGCCTCGCGGGTCTCCCTGTAGGAGGCCCGGAATCCGTCGACCTCCTCCACTGTCGGGTTTCCGACGTAATGTATCGGATAACGGTGCTTTCCCTCGAAGAAAGGCACCTCGAACGGCAAGATGGAGAAGAGCTCGTCCACATCGCGCCTGATGCGCCTGATGCGCCATTCCTTCCACGCCCAAATCTTGGGCGAGATATAATAGTAGACAGGAATGTGCGTCTTGGCATGCACAAACTTGGCAATATCGAGGTTGAAGCCCGGATAATCCACCAGAATCACCACATCAGGATGCCATTCAGCAATGTCGCGCTTGCACATGGCCATGTTGGCAAAGATGGTGCGCAGATGGAGCAACACCGGCACGAAGCCCATATAGGCCAGCTCGCGGTAATGCCGCACGCGCTGCCCTCCCTCGGCCGCCATCAGGTCGCCGCCGAAGAAGCGGAATTCAGCCCGACTGTCTTCGCGTTTCAGCGAGCGCATGAGCCGCGAGGCATGAAGGTCGCCCGAGGCTTCGCCAGCGATCAGATAGTATCTCATGACCTATTGTTTTTCAAGAAAAATCAAAATAATTTCATTCGTAGTTCTTCTTGAGTTCGTCCATGAACTCATAGGCCGTCACATCGATCTTAGTGGGCGTGATGGCCACATAGCCATGCTCCAGCGCCCACTGGTCGGTGCCTTCCGCCCCCGGCTCATCGTTTCGGTATTTGCCCACGACCCAATAATAGTCGTAGCCACGGGGATGATGCTCCTTGGCAATCTCGTTTATCCAGCTGCCTTGGGTCATCCGGCACACCTGCACGCCCTCGAAGGTCTGCGCCGCCGGAAAGTTTACGTTGAGACAGATGCCATGGGGAAGGCCGTCACGCAGCACATCCATGACGATGCGGCGGACATACGGGCGCAGAGGCTCCAGATTGGCCTGCTCGTCATAGTAGCAGCTGGAGAACGCCACTGACGGGATGTATTTCATGCAGCCTTCCTTGGCCACACCCATCGTACCGCTGTAATGATTATTCACAGACGAATTGTCTCCGTGGTTGATACCGCTGAGTATCAACGTGGGCCGACGCTCACCGCACAGCTGGTCAAGGGCTATCTTCAAGCAGTCGACAGGCGTCCCCGTGCAGGAATACACCGTCGTCTGACCCATGTTGTGGCGCGGCTTCAGTCTCAGATAATTCTCGGCGGAGAAGGCACAGGAATAACCGGAGCGAGCACTCTCGGGCGCGCACACCAGCACATCGGCCAAGTCACTAACAAAGTCCACCAATTTACGTATGCCGGGAGAGTGATATCCATCATCGTTTGATATCAGTATCAGAGGTCTTTCCTTTTCCATTTTTCAAAATGTTTTGCATTGCAAAAGTACGAAAAAACCTTTAATTATCTTCTTTTTCTTTGAAAATATGTATCTTTGCATTCAAAACCTTGTGGCAACAGGGTTTCCCCCGTAAAAAGACAAACATATTCGGAAATGGCAAAAATTATTGCTTTAGCTAACCAAAAAGGCGGTGTGGGCAAAACGACCACCACCATCAACCTGGCCGCATCATTGGCCACACTGGAGAAGAAGGTGCTCGTCGTGGATGCAGACCCGCAGGCCAACGCCTCCAGCGGACTGGGTGTGGACATCAGCGAGGTGGACTGCTCGCTATACGAGTGCATCATCGACCACGCCGACGTACGCGATGCCATCTACACCACCGACATCGACGGCCTGGACATCATACCGAGCCACATCGACCTGGTGGGCGCAGAGATAGAGATGCTCAACCTCGACAACCGCGAGAAGGTCATCAAGAAAATCTTGGAACCGCTGAAAACGGAATACGACTACATCCTCATCGACTGCTCGCCGTCGCTGGGTCTCATCACCGTCAACTCCCTGACAGCCGCCGACTCGGTCATCATCCCCGTGCAATGCGAGTATTTTGCCCTCGAAGGTATCAGCAAACTGCTCAACACCATCAAGATCATCAAGAGCAAGCTCAACCCGAAACTGGAGATCGAAGGGTTCCTGCTGACCATGTACGACAGCCGCCTCAGGCTAGCCAACCAAATCTACGACGAGGTGAAGCGCCATTTCCAGGAACTCGTCTTCAAGACCGTCATCCAGCGCAATGTGAAGCTCTCCGAAAGCCCCAGTCACGGCCTACCCGTCATCCTCTATGACGCCGACTCCACAGGAGCCAAGAACCATCTGGCACTGGCCAAGGAAATCATCAGCCACGAAAAATAAGAAATCCCCCACATGACAGTACGAAAGAAATACAACACGCTGGGCCGTGGCCTCGACGCCCTGCTTTCCACCGAATCGCTGCGCACAGCGGGCTCGTCCACCATCAACGAGATACCGCTCGACCAGATTGAGCCCAACGCCGACCAGCCCCGCAGTCTCTTCGACGAGGACGCACTCAAGGAACTGGCACACAGCATCCACGAGATCGGCATCATACAGCCCATCACACTGCGCCAGACAGCCGAGAACCGCTTTCAGATCATCGCCGGAGAGCGCCGTTGGAGGGCTTCGCAGATGGCCGGACTGAAGACCATACCGGCCTACATCCGCACCATCAACGACGAGAACGTCATGGAGATGGCTCTTGTGGAGAACATCCAGCGCGAGGATCTCAACGCCATCGAAATCGCCCTGGCCTATGAGCACCTGCTCGAACAGACAGGCATGACACAGGAGAAGGTGTCGGAGCGCGTGGGGAAAAGCCGCACGGCCATCGCCAACTACCTCCGCCTGCTGAAGCTTCCGGCACAAGTGCAGATGGCCTTGCAGAAAAAGGAAATCGACATGGGCCACGCCCGCGCCCTCCTCGCCCTCGACAGCCCGTCGCTGCAGCTCAAGGTCTTCAAGGAGACCCTGAAGAACGGATGGTCCGTGCGAAAGGTGGAGGAAATCGCACAGCACCTGAAAAACGGCGAAGACATAGAGGACGGCAAGAAGAAAATCGTAGCCAAACCACAACTTCCCGAGGAGTTCAACCAGCTGAAAGACCGGCTCTCAACCTTCCTCCAGACCAAAGTGCAGATGACCTGTTCCAGCAAGGGAAAGGGGAAAATCAGCATCCCCTTCAACAATGCCGATGAGCTGGAGCGCATCATGATGATCTTCGACCAACTCAAGCAGCAATAGGTGAAACGTCTCAAGACCATAACCGCGCTGGCCTCAGTGGCCACCGCCTTGATTCTGGGCATGCAGTCCGCTCACGCCCAGACAGGCATCTCGGCGGCAGACACGACTCGTCTCTACGGCGACAGCCTACTGGCGGCAGACAGCATGACGCTCATCGTGGCCGATAGCCTGCCACACCACCACAAGCGCGACTGGAACACATGGCGCCCCTCGCCCAAGCGGGTATTGTGGCTGGCCCTCGTCCTTCCGGGCGCCGGGCAGATTTACAATCGCAAATACTGGAAACTGCCCATCATCTACGGAGGATTTGTGGGTTGCGCTTACGCCATGCGCTGGAACAACATGATGTACCGCGACTACAGCCAGGCCTATCTCGACATTATGGACGATGACCCGACAACCAACAGCTTCAACCAGTTCCTGCATCTCGGAAGCCAGATCACCGATGCCAACAAGTCACGATGGCAAGAGATTTTCCGTAAGCGCAAGGACCGATACCGCCGCTGGCGCGACATGAGTTTCTTCGTCATGGTGGGCGTCTATGCCCTTTCGGTCGTCGACGCTTACGTCGACGCCTCGCTGTCAGAGTTCGACATATCACCCGACCTCAGCCTCAACATCGCACCGGCCATATTCTGCGCCAATCCCACACAGGGCCCGTTCGGCAGCCAAGCCATAGGCCTGCAGTGCAGCCTCAACTTCTGAACCGCCGCCGAAAGACGCACGCATGTCCCCCGAGCGAACGCAACAGGACGACACCAAAGAAAAGAACAACAAAAGACAACATCCGTCCCACATGAACGGGATGCATAAAAAGAAAACATAGTGAGAAAGATATCTTTATGGATTGCCCTGATGATGATGGGCTGCGCCACACCCGCCCTCGCACAGACCAATGAGGAGGAGACGGTGACCGTCACCAATTACCAGGGAAAGAAGGAAAGCATCGAGTTGCCTGCCTCCATGACACAGGAGCTCGACAGCCTCATGAACCTCTACAACACCAAGACGTATCTCAAGGCAGACGAGGACTGCAACCTGCCCGACATCAACCCCGTCTACGATGAGCAGACCTACAAGGACAGGTTGGCCCAGCTGCCCACCGTCATCGAGATGCCCTACAACGACATCGTGAGAAAGTTCATCGACCGCTACAGCAGCGATCTGCGGCGCAAGGTGGCCTACATGCTGGGCGCACAAAACTTCTACATGCCGGTCTTCGAGGAAGCTCTCGAAGCCTACGAGCTGCCACTGGAGCTCAAGTATCTCCCCATCATCGAATCAGGTCTGAACCCCAAAGCCAAGTCACGCGCCAAGGCCATGGGCTTGTGGCAGTTCATGCTGCCCACCGCCAAGCGCTACGGACTGACCATCAACTCGCTCGTCGATGAACGGTGCGACCTCATCAAGGCATCATACGCAGCAGCCCACTACCTGAGCGACCTCTACAAAATCTTCGGCGACTGGAACCTGGTCATCGCCGCCTACAACTGCGGTCCCGAAAAGATCAACAAGTCCATCCACCGCCTCAAAGGCGAGAAAGACTACTGGAAGATATACTCGCTGCTCCCGAAAGAGACGCGCGGCTACGTGCCGGCCTTCATAGCCGCCAACTACATCATGAACTACTACTGTGAGCACAACATCTGCCCGCTCACCGCAAGCCTACCGGCGAAGACCGACACCGTGATGCTTGACCGCGACGTTCACTTCGAACAGATAGCCCATGTCATAGGCATCGACATCGCCCAGCTCGAGGACCTCAACCCACAGTACCGCCGCAACATCGTCAACGGCAACAGCAAGCCATCACCCCTACGTCTGCCGGCCGACATGGTCAACACCTTCATCGACAACGAGGATTCCGTCTACGCCTTCAACACCAAGAACTATCTCACCAAGCGCAAGGAGGTGGGTCCCTCCGACAACGCCACCTACGTGGTACGCAACAATCAGGTGACACGCATCGAGAACCGCAACAACGCTACGGCCAACACCAGGAACAACGGCAACGACAGCACCACGGCTGACAATGCGGCGGCCGACAGCACCGACACGACGGTCCAAGAGCAGGCACCTGCCACCGTCGCCCGCAAAAGCAGCTCCAGCAGAAGCAGCACCAAGAAGAGAAACAGCAAGAGCAGGAAACGCACGGCCAAGTCGAAGAGCGTCACCATCAAGAACGGAGACACCCTGAGCGAGATTGCCGAGCGCAACCACACCTCCGTCGCCAAGCTGCGCAAGCTCAACGGTATCAAGGGCAACAACATACGGGCCGGCAAAAAGATCAAAGTGAAATAAGCACCGGGAACCTTGCTGACGCCCCGTCATCCCTACCGCATCAAGCGTTTTACCCATTCGTCATTTCTTACCTTTCTAAACTTACAGCCATGGATGATCAAGAGCTGAAAAACAAAGAGCGCGAGGCCGCTGACGACAAGATAATCACCGATGCGTTCCACCATCTGCTGGACACCTACCTTCATTCGCGACACCGCAAGAAGGTAGATATCATTACCAAGGCATTCAACTTCGCCCGGCAGGCCCACAAAGGCGTGCGCCGCCTGTCGGGAGAGCCCTACATCATGCACCCTATCGCCGTGGCACAGATAGCTTGCGAGGAGATGGGGCTGGGCTCAACAAGCATCTGTGCGGCACTGCTCCACGATGTGGTAGAAGACACCGACTACACGGTCGAAGATCTGCAGAACATCTTCGGGCCCAAAATTGCCCTGATTGTGGACGGGCTGACCAAAATCAGCGGAGGTATCTTCGGTGACCACGCCTCTGCTCAGGCAGAGAACTTCAAGAAGCTCCTGCTCACCATGAGCGACGACATACGCGTCATCCTCATCAAGATCTGCGACCGACTGCACAACATGCGCACACTGGCCTCGCAACCGCCCAACAAGCAGTACAAGATTGCCGGAGAGACCCTTTACATCTATGCACCGTTGGCAAACCGTCTGGGGCTCAACAAAATCAAAACGGAACTGGAAGACCTGAGCTTCCGCTATGAGCACCCGCAGAAGTACGCCGACATACAGGACAAGCTCTCGTTCACCAAGGACCAGCGCAACAAACTCTTCGACGACTTCACCGCACCCATCCGCAAGAAGCTCGATGAGATGGGCATAGCCTACCACATCAAGGCGCGCATCAAGAATCCCTACTCCATCTGGTGCAAGATGCAGAACAAGCACGTCACCTTCGACGAAATCTACGACATCCTCGCCGTGAGAATCATCTTCAAGCCCGAAGACAGAAAGGACGAAATCAACGAGTGCTTCCGCATCTACGTGGCTCTCAACCAGATCTACAAGAGTCACCCCGACCGCCTGCGCGACTGGGTGAACCACCCCAAAGCCAACGGCTACCAGGCACTGCACGCAACCATGATGAGTAACCAGGGACAATGGATAGAAGTGCAGATACGCTCCGAACGCATGGACGAACTCGCCGAGCAGGGCTTCGCCGCACACTGGAAATACAAGGAAGGCGACTTCAAGGAGGATGACGACGAGCTCAACAAATGGCTCGGGACCATCAAGGAAATACTCGACGACCCCCAGCCCGACGCCATGGACTTCCTCGACTCCATCAAGATGAACCTCTTCTCCTCGGAGATATTCGTCTTCACACCCAAGGGAGAGGTGAAGACCATGCCGGCCGACTGCACCGTGCTCGACTTCGCTTTCCAGATCCACACCTTTCTCGGAAGCCACTGCATAGGCGCTAAGGTCAACCACAAGCTGGTACCCATGAGCCACAAGCTCAAGAGCGGCGACCAGGTGGAAGTGCTCACCTCCAACTCACAACACGTCAAGCCCGACTGGATCAATTTCGTCTCCACAGCCAAGGCCAAAGGAAAGATACAGGCCATCCTGCGCCGCGAGAACCGCGAAGCACAGAAAAACGGAGAGGATATCCTCAACAAATGGCTGAAAACCAACGACGTGGAGCCATCTGTGAGCAACATCGACAAAATCTGCAGCTACCATAACTTCGCCAAGCACGAAGACTTCTTCCAGGCACTGGGCGACAAGACCGTCACCCTCGACGACAAGGATCTCAACGCCCTGCAGGGAAAAAGCAGCAAGGGCAACAGCGGTAGAGGCTGGCGCAAGTTCGTGCCTTTCCTCGGCAAGGGGAAAAAGGAAAAAGACACACCCGCCACCATGCCGCCCGGAAAGGGGCTGCTCGTGGTGGGCAAGGGCTTCGACAAGAAGCAGCCCTGCGTCATCAGGGAAGACACCATCGGCATGTACGTCTTCCCTTCCTGCTGCCACCCCATCCCGGGCGACGACATCCTCGGCTTCATCGACAGCCACCATCACGTGGAGATTCACAAGCGATCGTGTCCCGTTGCCAGCAAGCTCAAGACCAGCTTCGGACCGCGCATTCTCGACGCCAAATGGAAGATGCACAAGCAACTCTTCTTCGACGCCACCATCGAAGTGCACGGTATCGACCGCAAAGGCATGCTTCACGACGTGGCAGAGGTCATCTCGCAAAAGATGGACATCAACATCCACAAGGTGAAATTCACCGCTGACCAAGGCATTTTCGAAGGCCAAATAGAGGTACGTGTCCACGACCGCGAAGAAGTGAGGGTCATCCTCGAGACACTGAAGCAGATTGACGACATGCAGGAAACCCAGCAAATCATGTGAACCCAGAACTCATAAAGGCTGCAAGCCATAAAGCGAAGAGCCGCCCCAACACTCCTCCTGGAGTATGGGGCGGCTCTTCACTGATACATGATGCCACAAGGCGGCTCCCTAACAAAGGGCCTCAGACCAGTCCGTCGAGCTGATCACGCAGTGCCTTCAACTCAGCTCGCACACCGGCCAGCGTCTCCAGCACCACCGACGACTTGTCCACCGACTGGCGGTTCTCGCGCATATACTTGCGCGCCGCCGCTATCTTGAAACCTCTCACCTTCAGCAGGCTGTAGATCACCCGAAGCTGTTCCACATCCTTTTCCGTATACTGACGCACCTTGGTAGAGCTCACCGTGCGAGGACGGATACTGGGAAATTCAGTCTCCCAATAACGCAACGTGCTTTCGCTCACGCCAATGAGTTGCGCAACTTCCTTGATAGAGTAGTATAGCTTCGTGTTCTTGTCCGTGTTCAGTGCCATAGCAACGTGGATAAATAGTTAGATGCAAAGATACAAAGATTTTTACGGACTGACCGCAAACCACCCGACTTTTTCCCCATTCTTCATTTTTCCTTGTCACCAAACAGTCTCCACAATCATGGAGACAACATCCTCCAAAACACACTTTCCGATATCAACACACCTATCCTGAATAATTCATAGAGAACGAAAAGGTGCCGAAGGCACCACACATGTCTTTTC
>CAVIOP010000011.1:0-27922 GCA_963644485.1 bacterium
AGACATTGTTCAGCCAGCATCGGTTCATGTAGTATTCCATAACTGCCTCCTTTTCTCTAATTTTATGGGGCATAACAAACAAATCCGAAACTCGAATCACCTTATAATATATATAACAGGACTTCCGGCAGCAGAACACAAAAATCATTAAAAAATGGCACAGTTCTTGTATTTAAGAAGATAATGCCATAAATTTGCATCCAACATCATTTATAACACAAATCAAGAACATTATGGAAATACAAGAACTGGAACAAATCGTTCGTCAACGCGGGGGCGCACTGAGTAGTACCTTCCCTGCCCTGATGCGCAAAGTATATTTGTGGATGACGCTGGCTTTGGCCATTACGGGCATCTGTGCCTATGGAGTGGCCACGAGTCCGTCACTGATGCAACTCATCTACACGAGCCGCGGCGCCATCTGGGTGCTGCTCATCGCCGAACTGGGCTTGGTGTTCTACACGACAGCCCGCATCAACCACCTGTCTTTGAGCACCGCCACCACACTGTTTGCCATCTACTCGGCGCTCAATGGTGTCACGCTGTCTGCCATCTTCCTGGCCTACACCTTGACATCGGTCGCCAGCGTGTTCTTCATCAGTGCCGGCACCTTTGCTGCTACCGCCCTCTACGGCTACACCACGAAGCGCGACCTGTCGAAGATAGGCAGCATTCTCTTCATGGCGCTCATCGGCCTCATCCTGGCCACTGTGGTCAACATGTTCCTGCACAACAGCATGCTAACGCTGGTGCTGAGCTATGTGGGCGTAGTCATCTTTGTAGGCCTCACCGCCTGGGACTCGCAGAAGATTCGCGAGATGCTGGCCATGCAACCCGACATGAGCGAGGATTCGCAGAAGGTGGCGCTCATGGGTGCCCTGACGCTCTACCTCGACTTCATCAACCTCTTCCTCTACCTGCTGCGCATCTTCGGGAAAGAGCGTTAGGAAGGTTGAAGACTTAGGACAAAACTGAAAATGCCAGACGGTCAACGGACAAGTTGACAGTCTGGCATTTTGGTTTTGTCGACTACTTACTGCCAAAAGGGGTCAGTGCACCGCTGGCGGCAGGGCCGACGGGCCGCAGCCCCATTGCTTGTTGGGCCGTGGCCCCATGGTGAGCACCAGGTGTCCGCCGCCGGAAATCATGTCGTGGGTGATATAGGCGCAGTTGTATGGTTGGCCGTTCCATGTGGCCGACTGGATGTAGATGTTTTCATCGCTGGCACCCGCCGCCTCCATCTCGAAGCGTCCCAGACGGATTCGGTCGAAAGCAGGCGTGCCGAGGATGTAAATCGGCGTACCCGGACAGACGGGATAGAACCCCATCATGCCAAACGCCTGCCAGGCACTCATCTGTCCGGCATCGTCGTTGCCCGACAGACCACCCGGCTCATCGAGATACTCGGTCTGCAAGATCTCATGCACGAGAAACTGAGTCTTCCACGGTTCGCCCGTCCATGCGTAGAGGTAAGCGATGTGGTGACAAGGCTCATTGCCATGCCAGTAGGCCATGCGGCCGGTCGACAAGGAGTCGTTATCGGAAGCGCGAAGCGCAAACAGACGGTCGAGCCTCAGCGAGAGACTGTCGCGTCCGCCCATTGCCTCCATCAATCCGTACACATCGTGGGGCACATAAAACGAGTAGTGGGCCACCGCACCCTCTGTGACAAACGGCACCCTGCCAAGCAGATCCTCATTGCCGAGAAACGCTCCGCCAGTCTGTTGTCCGACGCGAGGCGCATGGCGACCGTCTGCCCATCGTGTCTTGGGATTGAAGACATTGCGCCAGTTGCGCGAGCGCGTCATCAGTTGTTGTCGGTCGGCCTCACGTCCCAAGACACCGGCCAGCTGGGCTGCGCAAAAATCATCATAGGCATACTCCAATGTGCGACTCGCCTGTTCCCGAGTATGGAAGGCATCGGGCACACTGTCCTCAAGAGGCACATAGCCATAGCGCAGATAACTCGTCAGAGCGCGACGACCCATGCCATCGCGATAGGTCTTGAGGTCGGCAGGAGTCTCAAAGGCATTCTTGCGCACGCCCTCGTAGGCTGTCCGCAAGTCGAACCCCCGCACGCCCTTCACCGCTGCATCGGCCAGCACCGCCGCTGCGTGGTCGCCGATCATGGCCGCCGTGTACGAGTTCCAACAGGGAAAGACGGGCATCCACCCTCCGGCACGGTACATGCGGCAGAGGCTCTGCATCATGTTGGCCGTCAGCGCGGTGTCGAGGAGCTGTAGGAGCGGCATCTCTGCCCGGTATATGTCCCACATGCTGAAATCCATATACATGGGCTGCTGTTCACCGGTTTCCGGCCGTCCATCGGCAAAGCGCGGACAGGCACGCAGGCCACGAACGTCAGCCACGTCGCTGAACTCATGCGGAAGGAAGCTCGAACGGTAGAGCGCGCCATAGAACTGGCGCACCCTGGCACTGTCGCCACTCTCCACTTCGATCTTGGCCAACCGTTCGTCCCACTGGGCGGCATTGGCCTTCACCATGCCGCCGAAGTCGAGACCGCCCGCCTCGACGGTCCTGTTGCGCTCGGCCTCGCCCTGGCTGGTGAACGAGGTGGCCGCCGAGAGCACAATGGGTTGTCCGGCCCGGCCACGGAAGGTGATCCAGACCAGCGAATCGTTGGCTCCCGATGCCACAGGGTTGTCGGTGTAGGCCAAGGCCAAGTGGCCGGCAAAGCCCGCCCGCTCGCCCCATCCCTGATAGATGCGGTGCACGGGATTGGAAGCAAAGACCCGTCGTTGCAGCGTGTCGAGCATCACGGTTCCTTCGCGTTCGTCGCTGTTGGGACGCACCACGATATGCACGTCACCGTCAGTCTCTGGCGTGATGCGCACCATAGCCGCATGCGACAAAGCCGTGACTTCCAGGCGCAGATGTTCATGGGGCAGGCGCACCGCATAATAATGGGGATGGGCCTGCTCCTCGTCGTGGGAAAAGGGCGTGCTTCCCTCCGCCACCCCGAGGCGCAGCGGTCCGGCACCCTGAGCCGTGATAGTGAACGAGCCATAGTCCTGCGTACAGCCCCCCACAAGCCAATGGCTGCAGCGGATGCCCTGCAAGAGACTGTCCGGGTAATAGTATGGGGCGATGCATTTCTGTTCCGTGGCACGTGTCTGCGGTGTCCAGAAGTTCTGTCCGTGAGGCACGAGCACCGCCGGAAGCGTCTGTCCATGCTCCTCCGACCCTTTGCCGTAGATGCCCTTGGAGCGTGTTGTTGCCTGGTCGGTGCCCACCAGGGTGTTGATCTCCGCCAAGGCACACAGACGGTGCAGCGACGCCATACGGCGTTGGACGAAGGCCTTCACCGAATCCCAGGCATAGACATAAGGACTGGCATCCACCGACTGACATCCCAGCGCATAGACCGGTCGCTCGTTATGGAGGAAAGCCACATAGACACCTTCCGTCCCCTGACGCCGCATGAATATCATCTGCAAGTTAGCCGCCATCGGCACCACGCTGTCCATGCGGTCCACCTCATCGGCCGGACGGCTGCGCTCGCTACTCAAGCGCAACAGAGTAAGCAGTCGATAGAGGTTGGTGTCGTGGCCAAAGCGCAGGTCAGCACCATGAACGCCCAAACGAACGACCTGGTCGGCATCGGCCTCTATGCGCTGCCACAGGCTGGCGGCACTGCGTGCCGGTATGCCGTTGTTGCCGGCACAGGAGCCGTTGCATATCCACATGCGGCGGTTGTTCTGCCAATAGAAGGCTTCAGCCTCGGCGCGCGTAAAGACATCCTGAAAGTCGATGTGCAGCTCCACGTCCTGCATATCGGTGGCAATGGTGAAAAGTTCGCCCATCAACTTGAGTCCGTCGTCCACCTTGCCCGGGTCTTTGAACAATGCCTGCAGAAACCTCGCAGGCGTCACCTCTGCCTTCACCGTTGTCTCGCTTGTGAGCCGTTTCTCCTCTGGCGAGTCGTAGGCAATCCATGCCATGTCAGCCTCCTCGGTCTTGCAGTCGTCCATGAAGCCCTCGGGAAGCGTCTCAAACGCTTGCAGGAAAGCCGCCATACTCTTGCGGCAGCGGTCCGCCACACTGCTCCTCGACCTGATGAAAGGCGTTCCGGAAAACACCTCAGGATAAGCCGTCAGCATGCGCCTGGCGATGGCCTTGTGCTGACGTGCGCCAAGCGGTGTCAACTTGCCGCCGTTGCCCTTGGCGTTGCGCCACACCTTTGCAAGCCGTCGGGCTACGCTGCGTCCCAAGGGCGTGAGATTCTGCTTGTCGGCAAAGTGGCCAATCACCCATTCGTAGCGGCTGTCGTTTGTCAGCCAGCGCGACCCGTGGCGGCCGTAGTGGCTGATGTAGAAGGGCACGAAGCCCTCTGGCGCGCGGAAGTCGGAGCCCGACCGTTCAGGGTAAGCGTGGTAGACACCGCCCAGTTGTTCCCACGTGGGTTGTGCGTTTGTGAAGAGCGCCACCAGGAGAAGCGCCCATGTCAACAGTGTTCTTTTCATTCCAGAGTCCAGTCTATTCCTAATTTGTTATTTGTCATCTTGACCACAAAAGGCAGTTGCCTGTCGGTGACTATCCACATCTCCGTGCCGTCGTCATCGGCCCGCACGTGTATGGTAGCGCCCTGTCGCGCCACCTCACGCCATGTCAGCCCGTCATAGGAGAAGCGATGACGGCGCACCAGCTGGCGGAGAGCCCGCCGTGAGATGAAGAGGAAGGTGCCCCGGCATGTGTAGCTGCGGCCCGTCCACTGCGGACTATCCCAGCAGAATGCGTCAGCGCGGTCGACCACCGATTGCGGGATGCGGTATTCGTTGCCATGACAGACCATTCGGAGCGTGTCACCCTCGAAGGTCCATGCCAACGGCCAGTTGCGGTACTGGCGGTTGAGAACAAAACGGACGGTGGCCATGGGCTTGCCGCCCGGCAGGGCTATCTGGGCCACTGCAACTTCTTGGCTGGCCGCCACTTCGTCTGCAGCATCAGAGAGTGTGGGGTCATCGGGTATGCGCACCGGCGGTATGTGGAGCCACGTGGCCTGTCCGGCCACAGGATAGCGGCCCAGCATGGCCCAGATGAGCCACGACGACATGGCTCCACTGTCGTCGTTGCCAGGGAGTCCGGCGGGGGTGTCGGAGAAGTTGGCACGGACAATACTGCTCACACGCGCAGCGCTGAGGTCGGGACGGCCGATGTAATGGTAGAGGTAAGGCGTGAGAAACGACGGTTCGTTGGCCACGTTGTAATGGCCATAGTCGAAGAAGGTGTCGAGCCGGCGACGGAACGCCGAGTCGCCGCCACACAGTCCGACGAGTCCCGCCACGTCGTGTGGAACGCTGAGCGAATATTCGGCCGACAGCGCCTCGTAGAAGAACGTGTCCCACCAGGCAATGTACCACGGCGCCACCTTGGTGTCGGGACGGTAGGCTATCTTGGGATGGCAGACGGCAGAGTGGCCCCACACCACGGAGTCGAGCCACTGGCCGTCGGCGGCACGCGGCATGATGAAGCCGCGCATGCCCTGCCACTCATAGTCGGCACGCCAGAGGTTGCGCCAGTTGTGCGAGCGCTCCATATACTTGTGGTAAAGGTCTTCGTGCCCCAAGCCACGCGCCACCTGGGCGATGCACCAGTCGTCGTAACTATACTCCACGGTGCGGGTGCCGGCACGCGGAATGCCATAAGGCACATAGCCCAACCGCTTATACTCGTCGAGACCGCCACGCCCCTCCTTCTCATGGTCGGCAGGCGGCACCTCGGCATCCTTGAGCATGGCTTGCAGGGCCAGGTCGTAGTCGATGCCCTGCAGACCGCGTGCGTAGGCCTCGGCGATGACTACCTCAGCGTGTGAGCCGCCCTGCGTGCGTCCGTTGCAGTCGCCACTGCGCGCATCGGGCATGTAGCCGTCATGAAGATAGATGTTGAGCAGCGAGTTGACCATACCGACGGCCCGCTCGGGGTAATACTCCATGAGCAGGGGGAACGACGTGCGATAGGTGTCCCACAAGGCATAATAATCGTCGTAATAAGGCAGGCGACCCGTCGTCGGCGTTCCGGCCGAACGGTAAGCGGCCGGCTCTTCGCCCGTCTTGTCGACGGGCATGATGAGCGTGTGGTAGAGGGCGGTGTAGAACATACGCAGTTCCTTTGTGGTTCCCTCAAAAGGCACACGCGCCAGCAAGGCCGACCATGCGGCGCGCAGGCTGTCGGTCTGTGCATCGAAGTCGTAAGGGCAGAGGTTGCGGCGCGCCTGATCTTCAGACACATAGGAGATGCCAATCTTCAGGGTGACGGTCGTGGCTGTGGGAGTCTGAAAGAAGAGACGAGCCGACAGACTGTCGGTTATCTCGGCCGAAGCAAAGGGGGCGGATGACTGCAGACAGAAATAGACGGTGTAGGGACCACCGTTGTTCCAGCCGCCGCGAACGGTGGTATGGCCCGTCACCTCGCGGGCACCGGCGAGCCGCACCGATGAGCCGACATACTGCTGTGTCTCGCGCTTGTCGGGGATGGAGTCCATGCCAAGAAACGAGGCCGCATCGAGAAACAAGCCGTCGGCATGGCTGATGCGGTAGAGGGCGCAACGGTCTGCGGTGGTTATCTCCGTGATTATGCCGTTGGCATACGTGCAGCGATAATAGCCCAGCGACAGGTCTTCGGCTGTGCGCCGCTGGGCATAGACGGGCAGATGGCGCACGCTGGCATCGGGCATCAGCAAGGGGTGCCCGGTGGGTGTGTCGGTGCGGCGAATGGGTTGAATGAGGATGTTGCCATACTTCTGGCCGCCGCCGGTGCCGCTGACGTGGGTCTGCGAGAAACCCTTGACAAGGTCGGGCATGGGGGCCCATCCCGCATTGGGCATCGACAGGCAGTCGGGGCCAGGCTTGACCATGCCGAAGGGGGCCGAAGGTCCAATGAACGTGCGGCCCAGTCCCTCGCTGCCTATGCGTGGGTCAACGTACTGAGTGTAATCCTTTGCCCTCAACATAGACAGGCATAAAACACTGCACAATGCAAAAACAAAGATTCGTTTCATCATTTATCTTCTGTTTTTAGGGTTTAAACAAATCATCGAGCACGACTCTATCATTGACCTCCGTAGAATGGGCGTTATCTCTCAATCCATAGGTCGTTATCAATACGAGTTGCACCGCCTCTTTTACTTTAGTCTCATCGGCAAAGTCTGTCATCCGGTTTCGCAAACGCTCTTCTTCCTTTGCATCCAGCGAATAGATGCCTTTGCTGTACTTTATCTCACATAGGCTGACAATCTGGTCGGCACGTTCTATGATTAAATCCACCTGGGCAGCGGGCACACTCTCCTTACTTCTCCAAGAGTAATATTCCGTCCGAATGCGTTGGACGCCCAGTGCCTCCTTGATTTGTGGGATATGCGCCATGCACAGCCGTTCGTAAGCCAACCCGTACCAAGTGTTCTGCTTGGGCGAGTTGATGGAGTTTTCCCAGAAATGCTCATCCGTCGTATGTTTGCTGCAAAAGTCATGATAGAACTGGATGTAGAAGTCCGTAAGCTGATAGATGCCGTTGTTGCTGTTTATCTTGCGCTCCCTTACATTATACTTACGGATAAAGTCACAATTCTCCAAGTTGACTAAAAGTTTGGAGAGATGCCCACCTGTCTCCTTCTTCAACTTTTCGCTGATTTCCTTGCGAGTCAGTCCTTTCTTGTTGTTGGCCAACAGTTGGATAATGTCCACATACAACTGCGGACTCTTGAAAAGGGACTTGAACAACCGGTTGAACTCCTTCTTCAATTCAGCATCTTTGGAAAAGAACAACTGGTCGATGTTGGCAGGAAGGCTCAGCGTATTATCCAGCAAGCTCAGATAATAAGGGATGCCTCCCATCACCATATATGTCTGGGCCATCGCCAACCGATTCCACTTAAATCCATTGGTTGTCAGATACTCTTCCGTGTCATGCAGGTTAAAAGGATGGATATGCATCTCGTGTGTGATACGGTTGTGCAAGCCACCATGATTGTCGATGATATTGTCAACAATCCATGTAGTAGCAGAACCACAGACTATCAGTTTGACGTTGCTTTGCCGATTGGCCCAACCATTCCAAAACAAGTCCAGTGCTTTCACCATTCCAGACCGCGGAGTATCGAGACAAGGCAGTTCGTCTATGAAAACAATGGCGGGCTTATCCTGCGGAACTTTCTTCACTACTTCCTTCAAAGCCTCAAAAGCCCCATACCAATCCGTAACCCTCTTGCCCTCATAGCCACTTTCCTTGAGGGCAACATTGAAAGCCACCAACTGGTCTTCCCTATCTCCGTCTATGACACCTGTCATATCAAAAGCCAAAGCCTCCTTAAAGGTTTCCGTAACCAGAAAAGTCTTGCCCACACGCCGCCTACCATAGATAGCGATGAACTCGGGTCGAGCACTGTCTATGTATTTTCTGAGCAATTCCTGCTCTTTCTCCCTTCCTATTAATTGTACCATAAGCGTTTATAACATCTTATCAATGGTGCAAATATACAAAAAAAAGATTGGCTTACCTTGCCGAAACTGCGCCAAAATGTGCCCTTTTATCATATTTTGGCGCATTATAAGGTCTATAATGCGCCAAAACATGAAAAAGCGATGGCTTTTGGCGCAGTTTCAGCAATATAAAAGGGGACAGCACGAAAAGTGCTGTCCCCTTTATGTTAATTAAGCATATCCTTGCTTATTAGTAACCAGGATTCTGTTCCCAACCTGTATTCAAATCAATTGTAGATTGAGGAATCGGGAAGATACGATGACGCTTGTCAAAGTTTGCATCCGGGAAATTCTTGTAATGAGGGAAGAACTCATCCTCATAGTGACCGAAACGAATCATATCGTTGCGACGCCAGTTCTCATCGAAGAATTCACGGCCACGCTCGTCATAAATCTCATCCAATGTAGGTTCTGATGCGATGGTTGGAGCACCTGCGTATGAACGAATCTGGTTGAAGAGGTCCTTGGCTCCTGTAGAGCCCAGGCGAGTCAGTGCCTCAGCCTTCATCATCAGGATGTCGGCATAGCGGAAGATAGGCAAGTCGTTAGACTGGTTACGACCATTATTATAGTCATCAGGCTTTGTAAACCACTTGATGGAATGGCAACCTTGCTGATATGCTGTTGCATCATTGCCCACGTCAATGGTATTGTCAGTCTTCTTCAATGTTATATCTTCAGTGAAGTGTACTTGCGTTCCATTGTACATGAAAGGCTCTGTTGTTGGAAGCAAAGTCTTGGCATCACGGTTATAAACATCACCACGAAGGATGCAATAATTACGAATATCACCATCCAAGCAGAACAACTTGGCAAACTCAGGAGTCACTACGATATTACCACCAAATGACTGCGTGAACTTTTCTGTTGATCCGTAGTAATTAGGCAACATATTCTTCAATTGCTTAAACGAACGAGGACGAGCATACTGCATACCTTGACGGTCTATGGCATCGTATGGCATTGCATAGATGAAATCCTCTACCTTCCAGCTGTTGTCGTAAGAGAACTTATGGAGATAATCTACAGAACCCAAGTTGAACTTACCACTATTGATGATTTCATCGCAAGCAGCAATACAAGCATCGAGTTTGGTGTTGGTTGCTGTAGCTGCATCATACTGGTCAACCGACTCTGCAGTATAAACCGGCCAGTTGATGTAGAGCTTGGCAAGAAGAGCCTCAGCCATCCACTTGGTTGGTTTGCCATAGGTATTCTCTGTCACATCTTCCGTCAATGCGGGAATGATGTCATTCAGCTCACTCTCTATCCATTCAGCTACTTCCTTGCGTGGAGAACGCGGAACAATAGTTCCTTCAGCAGGAACACTTTCCAAGATAGGTGCATCGCCGTAGCTATCCATCAAGATCCATGTAAAATAAGCTCGCATGGCACGGGCTGGAGCTTTCATCTGGTCAGAAGCACTGCTACCCAATTCCTCCAATATGGTATTGGCCTTGGTAATACCAGAGGTCACATCATCATACCAGCCAGTAGAAGCATCTGTCGCAGAACTGCAATGGAGCGCCTGGTGAGCATAAGTACCTTCATCATAATAGCCACCATCGAAAGCAAGTCCCGTAAACTCATCGGAAGACAAGGCTTGAGCCTCCATGTAACGGCGTCCCAGTGTACCTGCAAGATGATAATACACATCTGCCATCTTTGCCTCAACGACAATCATCGGATCGACACCAGAATTTTTACTTGGGTCTTCGGTATATTGCGAATTCGGTCCCACATTCAAATCCGTACAACTGGTCAGTGTCATAGCGACCAACCCAGCTGAAAGAAATAATCTATTTAGTTTCATATTCTTGTAATCTGTTTAATGTTATTACTTGACAGTTACGATAGCAATACGGTTGGCGTGGTTGGTGTCAGCACCCTTTGCAACAACGCGAGTCACGTTCACGCCCTTATTCTGCAAGTACTTAGCTACTGCATCAGCACGTTTCTGTGAAAGTTGCTGGTTAGCAGAAGAGTTTCCTTCTGGTGAAGAGTAAGCAACAACCTCTACGTTTGAACCACTCTTGATGCCATCAAGTTCTGCTGTGTTGCCAATCTCTGCTGAGTTTGCAGGGAAGGTTACCACGTATGTGCTCTGTACAAAGACCTCCTTGTCCTTGCCAGGTACTTCCTTGACAACTTCCTTGATTACTGGCACTTCCTTGATTACCTCACGGTCAACATACTGTGTAGCTGCTGCCTTTTTCTTCTTGCTGCCACCAAAGTTGATCTTCACACCTACCATGAAGGTACGTGTATGAGGATAACGGCTCCAACGGTAGTCAACACCCGGGTCGATACCACCAAGGTTCACCTCTGGGTCAAGTCCCTTATAGTTTGTAATGGTAAACAAGTTGTTGGCTGTTCCATAAAGAGTCAAGTCCTGTATCCAGTCATTGAAGCAGTTACGGAATGTATAGCTCAAAGAGAGGGAAGAAAGACGAATATAAGTTCCCTTTTCGATATAACGGTCGGATGGCAATGAACCTGAAGCATCACCAGCAGGGTTAGAGAGGAACTCCTTCATCACATTCTTGCCATCCGAGAACAACTGAGCACTTGTATAGTGAGCACGTGCACTGTTATAGACATCATTGCCGAATACTCCGGTAATGAAAGCATTCAAGTTCCAGTTCTTGTAGGTAAGTGTATTGTTCCAACCTGCATTCAACTTAGGTTGTGCACAACCTGTGATAGAACGATCCTTCAAACTAGGATTGTTGGTAGTCTCACCTGTACGTTTTCCGTTCTCGTCAAGAACATAATATTCTGAACGGCCGTTTACGATTCCTGCATACTGATAGGTATAGAATGTACCGATAGGCTGACCTTCCATAATCTTCTGTGTCCAACCATCCGAAGACACACCAGCTACCATCGGATCACCTTGTGTCAGGTTGGTAGTACGGAAGATATCATTCTGCATCTTGTCAACCGTATTCTTGTTGTGTGACAGATTGAGGGTTGTACTCCATGTGAAGTTCTTAGTCTGTACAGGAACTGCATTCAAGGTAAATTCTATACCCTTATTGGTCATCTCGCCTACATTGGCATCCATATAACCATACACATACTGTGTGGTAGATACAGGATAACTCCAAATCAAATCCTTGGTCTTCTTGTGATAAACCTCGACTGTACCGTTAATGCGTCCCCTGAGGAAAGCGAAGTCAAGACCGATGTTCAACATACCTGTTGACTCCCACTTCAAGTCTGGGTTTGCATTCTTGGTAGCTCCGTATGTACGATAGGTTTTGCCATCATACGTGAATGTACCGGATGCACCATATGTATAATAAGAAGAATAAACATCGAAGCCCATTGCATTACCAGAGACACCGTAACCGACACGGAGTTTCAAGTTATCGAATACATTCTGGTTCTTCATGAAGCTCTCCTCAGTGATATTCCAAGCTGCAGATACAGACGGGAAGGTACCCCAACGGTTGTTCTTTCCAAATACGGAAGAACCGTCACGGCGAATGGTTGCCTGCAACATATAACGGCTATCGAACGAATAGTTAGCACGTCCGTAGAAAGAGATGTTGCGAACATTCTCGACATAACCGCTGGCAACGGAATTCTGTACACCCAGTATTGTCTGTGCGTATGACAAGTTGTACCAAGAGAGGTCATCATTGTAATAGCCCTCTACGGTAACACCGAAACCATCGTTATACTTCTGCTCTTCCCAAGAATAACCAGCCATCAAGCCCCACTTGCTCTTGCCTACCGTGAAGTCATAGTTGAGATATGTCTCAAAAGTCTGCTCACGACCAAAGTAAGTATTACGGCTAGCCTGACCGTTCTTGTTACCAACACCCTCAAGCTGAGAATTGTGTGTATTATATGAACTGTATGTACTCTGATAGTTGCTCCAAGAGTAGTTTACATTCCAGAAGAATCCTTTCCAAAGTTCAAGGGCAGCCTTGCCAACAAACTGGTTACGCTTCCATACAGTCTCTGATCTATTCTCTTCCATCAATGCCAACGGATTATAGTTCTTGGAACCAGAACCCAATGTCCAAGAACCGTCTTCATTCTTCACTGCATTGGTTGGAGAATAGTAGTTCATTGCATCAAGTACAGAAGCACCCTCATTGCTTGTAGGCACACCGAAATGCTTGCCATACATCATATTGGCACCCAAAGAAAGTGTAAGATGGTCTTTGAGAGTCTTGGTTGACACGAGAGAGCGCACATTGAAGCGATCCATACCCGTCATCTTGACAACACCCTGACGCTTTCTGAGGTCGGCACTGATCATGTAATTTGTAGAACCACTGCCACCGCTGATGTTTACATTGTGGTTGTGGCTGATACCTGTACGAAGTACCTCTTTCTGCCAATCCACATTGGCACCTCCATCCTTGAGAGTGACATTGTTATCTTTAGCATACTGACGCAATTCATCGGCAGTACACATATCATGTGTCTTGAGAATATTGTCAAACGCTACATAACCATTATATGACACATTGGTTCTCTCCTCTGCGCCTTTCTTGGTTGTAATGATGATAACACCATTGGCTGCCTTGGAACCATAGATGGCCGTAGCTGTTGCATCACGAAGTACGTCGATAGACTCGATGTCTTCTGGAGAAACGATAGAAATATCAACACCAGGAATTCCATCTACGACATAGTAAGGAGACATGGCACCGGTACGGAGTGTAGAAGCACCACGAAGTGTAATAGAAGGAGAGCCGTTAGGGTCTGCAGTAGAAGAAACGACCAGTCCGGGCACCTTGCCCTGCAACATCTGTGCGGGGTCGGTGAACACACCCTTATTCAAGTCTTCTGCCTTCACCGTTGTGATGGAAGAGGTAACATCCTTGCGGCGCATCGTACCATAGCCCACGACCACGACCTCATTGAGCATCTGGTCCGTCTCTTTCATTTTGACGTTTTGTCCGGGCGTGATGATCTGCGGCTCGTAACCTGTGTAGGTCACGCGCAACTTGGCATTGGCCTTAGTTGTGGTAAGACGATAGCGTCCGTTGGCATCGGTCGTCGTTCCGTTCTGCGTGCCCTGTTCGAGGACACTCACGCCGACGAGCGGTTCACCATTGGCATCGGTGATGACACCAGTCCTGAGACCCTGTGCCATGGCCGTGGCGCCGCAAAGCAACAAAGCGGCAGACAGCAGCGGGCGCCGCAGTCCTGCCTTCACTTGACTCTTACTTTTTTTCATAAGCGTTCATTTGATTGGTTTATAATGATGATTGGTTATGATACATTGTCACTGGGCAGCGTGGCCCGTATTGCGCACACCTCCATAATCGATATCCTGGGCGGCCTCGACATGCAGGTCGGCATTGACGGCCGATGCCTTGCCGACGTAGAGACCATAGACCTTGCCGCTGACAAAGCCCTCACCCTTGCAGGGCCGCTTGTCGTAGATGCCGCCCTGGTAGGCGGTCTGGCGGCGAAGGTTGAGATGCACATTGCTGAGCGTGATGTTGCGCACCTTCGTGTCGGTGTCGCCTCCGATGAAGCATCCGTTCTCCGAGGTGGCGAAGATATTGGTGAAATAGATACGGTTCACTTCACCCGAACGGCCCTCGGTCTGGCCCTCGGGGAAGCGCCAGTTGGCATCCTTGTGATTGCCGTCTGCACGCGGATAGGAGGTGACATAGATAGGCTCGGCCTTGCCCCACCACACGTCTGACCACAGGCGACAATCCATGATAATGTTGGAAAACGAGACGTCGGTCACTGTGCCTTCGTCGCGATTCTGTATGCCGAGGCCGCGGTTGCTGGCCGTGATGATGCAGTCGGCGATGGTCACGTTGTAGATGGAGTCCATGTTTTCAGATCCGATTTTCACGGCGCACGAGCGTGAAGTCATGGTGCAGTTGTTGACGGTGATGTCATGACAGGCGCCATACTCGGCAAACTCGCGGCGGTTCTTGAGACAGATGCAGTCGTCGCCCGACGTGATGTGGCAGTTGGCAATGCGCACGTTGCGCGAGTGGTCGATGTCGATGCCGTCGCCATTGCGTATCTTAAGGTTGTTGAGCAGGTCAATGCCATCAATGACCACGTCATCGCAGCCCACAAGGTGGACGGTCCAATAAGCTCCCTCGCGGATGGTGAGGTCGCGCAGGCTGACCTTGGTACAGCCATACAGGGTGAGCACATGGGGACGGGGGTCGAAGGTGGTGACGGGCTTCAGCTCATAGGAGTCGTCGAGCTCGCTCCCCATGAACGCCACCCCATTTCCGTCGATGGTGCCGCGGCCCGAGAAGGACACGTTGTCGCAATCCTTGGCCCATAGCCACAACATGCCCTCGCCCTCGTTCTTTCCAAAGGCACTGAGGCGGTAAAGGCTCTCGTCGGGATGGGCCTTGAGCGTGGCCGTGGCTTCAAGATGGAGCTCCACATGAGATTTCAGTTGGACAGGACCAGCCAGAAAGGTGTGGCTACGGGGGAAAAAGACCTGTCCGCCGCCTTCTGCAGAGCAACGGTCGATGGCGCGCTGGATGGCTGCAGCGTCATTGGCCTTGCCATCGCCCTTGGCACCATAGGCCGTGACATCATATACATGAGGTTGGGCCGATGCGGTCAGAACGACAAATAATAATAGGTATGTAGTTAGACTACGTTTCATTGGAATTGCTTTTTATGATGCAAATATATAATAAAAATATTATAAACACAGTTTCATCAAGTCATTTTTTTCCAAAGAAGCGAAAAATAATGTTTTTGAAACAACAAACAGCTGGAGATGTGCGCAATGTGTGCGTATGGCAAGCCTGACAAACTGTACGTCAGGTGCGGATTTCTTTTTGTCTTTGGTTTCTTTTTCGATTTCTTTTCCTATCTTTGCATCAGATAGATTGCCGGCAAGACAAGAGGGAGGGACTACGCGCCACGCCCTCCGCGCCTTCTGCAGGAACGCTTCACACCAAAACAACATAGCTTATGACAATAGAAGAAAAGACTAAAATAGAGGAGCGCATCGTCGATGTGCTGAAGACCGTCTACGATCCCGAAATCCCCGTCAACATCTGGGACCTCGGCATGATCTACAAAATCGACGTGAAAGACGATGCCAGCGTCAACATCGACATGACATTCACCGCACCGTCGTGCCCCGCAGCCGACTTCATTCTGGAAGACGTGCGTACCAAGGTCGACAGCGTAGAGGGCGTAAAAGCCACCAATGTCAACCTGGTCTTCGACCCCGTTTGGGACCAAAGCATGATGAGCGAGGAGGCAAGAGTGGAACTGGGATTTGAATAGTGGGAGCCACACCGGATGCGCCCACACCGGATGCGCCCACACCGACACATACACAACAACATCACTACGCATATGGCAAAGAACGTGTATTTTCTGAGCGACGCACACCTGGGCTCGCTGGCCATCCCACACCGCCGGATGCAGGAGCGCCGCCTGGTGCGTTTTCTCGACAGCATCAAGGAGAAGGCATCGGCCGTCTATCTCCTAGGGGATATGTTCGATTTCTGGGACGAGTACCGCTTTGTCGTCCCCAAAGGCTACACCCGTTTCCTCGGCAAGTTGTCGGAGCTGACCGACAGCGGGGTCGAGGTGCATTTCTTCACGGGCAACCACGACATTTGGACCTACGGCTATCTGGAAGAGGAGTGCGGCCTCATTGTGCACCGTCAGGCGCTCACCGCCGACATCTACGGCAAGGTGTTCTACATGGCCCACGGCGACGGGCTGGGCGATCCTGACAAGAAATTCAAGCTCCTCCGCTGGATATTCCACAATCGGATGTGCCAACGGTTGCTCAACGCCATGCATCCCTGGTGGGGCATGCAGCTCGGCCTCAACTGGGCCAAGCGCTCCAGGCTCAAACGGGTCGACGGCAAGGAGCCGCCCTACATGGGCGAAGACAGGGAGCACCTGGTGCTCTGGACAAAGGAGTATACGAAGACCCATCCCGACATCGACTATTTTCTCTACGGCCATCGCCACATCGAGCTTGACCTCAGTATGCCGCGCGAAAACGGACACACGGCCCGCATGCTGATCCTGGGCGACTGGATTACACAGTTCACCTATGCAGTCTTCGACGGAGAGCACCTCTTCCTCGAGGAATATATAGAAGGCGAGAGCCGGCCATAACCCACTGCGGGGGCGACACACATAGGATTGTGTCGCCCCCGCAATCTTTTCCACGAAACGGAACAGACCGAGGCCGGTCAGCGGTCAATGCGCCCGCCCCGCGAGGTCATGTTGGCCAGAATCTCCTGTTCGCTGACGAGGTTCTGGTCACCGGGGATGGTGTTCTTCAGTGCCGAGGCCGATACCGAGAAGTCGAGGCAACGTTGCTCATCATCAGGCCACTTGAGGCGGGCATGTATGTAGGCGGCCACCCAAGCGTCGCCGACCCCCATCTGGTCGACTATATCGTTGATGTCATAGATACGCGAATAATAGATCTCGCCATCCACCCAGAGCACGCCACAATTGACATGGTGCTGGGAGGACAGGATGTTTCGGTGAGCCATGAGCATGCGGTGACAACGGGGGAACATCTCGTGCAGGCGGTCGAAATAGCGGCGATAAGCGTTCCGGTCAAAGTCATAGTCTTCTCCGAGAGCGGTGAAGGGGATGGGCTCCATGCCGCTGGCCACCTTCCACTCATTCTGGTCGCCGAAGATAAACGAACTGTGGCTCATCAGTTCGCACAACGACTGCCGGGCGTCAGCCCCGGGATATTTCCACAGATTTGCCCGGTAGTTGATATCGCAGGTAAGCTCCACACCCCGCCCGTCGGCCATTCTGACGGCTTCCATTGTCGTGTCGAGGGCATCACGCGAGGTGGCGCAGGTGATGCCTGAACAATGGAAGAGGCCAGCCTCGCGAAAGATAGGCTCCCAGTCGATGTCGCCATAGGCCAGCGTATTGAACGACGAGTCGTCGCGGTCGTAGACCACGCGCGAGCCGCGCATGGCCACCGAGGGCTCAAAGTAATAGGTTCCCAGACGCTTGCCGCCCCTCACCGCATGGCGGACATCGAGTCCCAACTCACGCAGGTGCATGAGAGCGGCGTCGCCGATGGCATTGTCGGGCACACGCGTGACATACTCCACGTCATCGCCGAGCTGGGCCAGCGACACGGCCACGTTGGCCTCCGACCCGCCATAGGCGGCATCGAGCGGTCCGTTTTGAAACAGGCGCTGGCCGGCATGCTTGGAGAGGCGCAGCATGATTTCACCGAATGTAACAATTTTCATGATGCAACAGTTGGTTTTGTAGTGCCTTGCCGAAGGGTGCAGACACCATTGTCGAAGGGCGAACCCTTCCCCTTTATGACAGCCATGCGTCCCCTTAAGAGAAGGCGATGCCGCCGATACTGACTGCAAAATTACGCCTTTCGCATGAGAATGCAAAGGGCAAGGCCATAAAAAAGCCACCCCATGACTTGGGATGGCTTTTTTTATGGGGCGGGACATTTCCGCATATTGTCGTCACGGGGACGCGCTTAGTCGAGGCTCTTGCCGCTGACAAGTGCCAGCGTGTCACGTGCGATGACGATTTCCTCATCGGTGGGAATCATCACAACCTTCACCTTCGAGTCGTCGGCAGAGAGCACCTGCTCCACGCCGCGGCAGTGGTTGCGCTCGCGGTCCATCTTCACGCCGAGATACTCCAGGCCGCTGCAGCTGTCCCAGCGTACACCCTCCTGGTTCTCGCCGACACCAGCCGTCCAGACGATGATGTCGACACCGTTCATGGCTGCAGCATAAGCGCCGATATATTTCTTGATGCGGTAGTTGTACATCTCCAAGGCCAGGTGTGCCAGCTTGTTGCCCTCGTTGTCAGCGTTCTCATTGTCGCGCATGTCGCTGGAGATGCCTGCCACGCCGAGCACACCACTCTTCTTGTTGAGATACTCCGACATTTCCTGTGCTGACATGCCGCTCTTCTGCATCATGTAGGTCACAGCAGAGGGGTCGATGTCGCCCGACCGCGAGCCCATCATCAGGCCAGCGAGCGGTGTGAGTCCCATGGAGGTATCAATGACCTTGCCATACTTCACGGCGGCGACAGAGGCACCGTTGCCGATGTGGCAGGTGATGATCTTCTGGGTCTTGATGTCCACGCCGAGATACTCGCACACGCGCTTCGACACGTAGCGGTGGCTGGTGCCATGGAAACCGTAGCGGCGCACATGGTACTTGGTGTACCACTCGTAAGGAATGGCGTAGAGGTATGCGTAGTCGGGCATGGTGCTGTGGAAAGCGTTGTCGAAAACGGCCACCTGGGGCACGTCGGGCATAAGCTCGTCAACGGCCTTCAGGCCGGCCAGATGTCCCTTGTTGTGCACGGGGGCCAGGTCGATAAGACTCTCGATGCCATTCTCCACTTCGGGTGTAACGATGCAACTCTTCTCGAAGAGGTCGCCGCCCTGCACCACACGATGGCCTACGGCTCCAATCTCGTCGAGGCTCTTGATGGCCCCCACCTCAGGGTCGAGCAGGCACTTGAACACTAGCTGCACGCCCTCCTTGTGAGTAGGCAGATCGGCCATGATCTGCTTCTTGGAGCCGTCGGCCATTTTCACCTTGATGAAAGCCTCGTCGAGGCCGATGCGCTCCACGCCGCCCTGTGCGAGGACCTTCTCGCCGTCCATGTCGTAGAGTTTGTATTTGATACTGCTGCTACCGCAGTTTAAAACCAATATCTTCATTTTTTATAATGTTGAATGTTAATTGTTAAATGTTGAATGTTGAAAATGGATAATGAAATAATGTCAAATGGATAATGTCAAATGGATAATGCCACAAGGGTGCGAGATGTTCAAGTCGAAAGACGTTCGGAGGTCGTTTTGGTAATCGTTCCTAATATTCTTCGTAGCTCATTGGCATCCTCGTACATCGAATCGTATTGCTTCTTGACGATGGTTCGCGTTCGATAAAGTAATTCCAGCCAATACAAAGTCTCATTACACTTTTAAAGCGATATAGATTTTGGCCAGAAAATCTTTCTTGCTGATTGCACTCTGAGCTTCCGCCACGTTTGCCCCAATACTTGTTCCACTCCTAAAAATCTGATTGGCAATATTAAATTCTTGCCTTTCAGTCCTCAAGAATCGTGCAAGATTGACTATTCTCACAGAAAAATTCATGCACTTGTCTTGGAGCAGTTTGGCGAAATCACTCATCGTACATTCTACATTATAATATAATTAAGCATTGCGAAGCAATCCACTCGTCATTCCACACTCCACATTCAACACTTCTTGGCGTCCTGTGCCTGGCAGCTTGTGATAGCCACCATGTAGAAGATGTCGTCAACCGAACAGCCACGGCTGAGGTCGTTGACCGGACGTGCGATACCCTGCAGCACCGGGCCGATAGCCGTAGCACCGCCCAGGCGTTGCACCAGCTTATAGCCGATGTTGCCCACTTCCAGGTTCGGAGCGATGAGCACATTGGCCTGTCCGGCGATGTCGGACCCGGGAGCCTTCTTGGCGGCCACAGCAGGCACAAGGGCTGCGTCGGCCTGCATCTCGCCGTCAACCTTCAGCTCAGGATACTTTTCCTTGGCGATCTTAGTAGCGTCGACCACCTTGTCGATGATATAGACACTCTTGCCGGTCTCCTTGTCCTTGGCATCCTTGGCAGAGCCCTTGGTGGAAAAACTCAGCATGGCCACACGGGGCTCGGCAAAGCCTGCCACGCTCTTGGCGGTCTGTGCGGTGGTGAAGGCTATCTGTGCCAGCTGGTCTGCTGTGGGGTTCGGCGTGACAGCCACATCGCCCATGACAACCACACCGTCCTCTCCGAACTGATGCTGGTCAGTGATGAGCAGCATGGCACCGGAGACACAGGTGATGCCGGGAGCGCACTTGATGATCTGCAGGGCGGGGCGCAATGTGTCGCCTGTAGTGGAGAGGGCACCGGAAATCTGTCCGTCGGCATCGCCGGTCTTGATGATCATGCAACCGAGATAAAGGTTGTTCTTGGTCAGGAGCTCACGGGCCTGGTCGACGGTCATGCCCTTCTTCTTGCGGAGCTCGGCGAGCAGGGCAGCATATTCCTCCGTCTTCTCGCAGTGGAGCGGGTCAATGATGGTGGCCTTCCCGATGTTGTCGAGGCCCCATTGCTCAGCTTCCTTCTTGATGTTCTCGGGGTTGCCGATGAGGATCAGGTCGGCGAGGTCAGCGGCCAGCACCTTGTCGGCAGCTTTCAGTGTGCGTTCTTCCTCTGCCTCGGGAAGAACAATGCGTTGCTTGTCGGCTTTGGCGCGCTCGACAATTTTCTCTAATAAACTCATAAGTGTATGTTTTTAATCGATTAAATTCTAATATCCTGCAGGGTTTTCCTGTCATAACCGAGGGACCGGTGCCTTTCCTTGGAGGGGCTCATTCTGTCATCTCTCTTGCAAGGATGGCCTCAAGCTCCTCTGCCGACAGGCGCAGCCGGAACTGTCCCTTGATGGCCACACTGATGCGGCCGGTCTCCTCCGAGACGATGATGGCTATGGCGTCGCTGTCTTGCGAGATGCCCAGCGCAGCACGGTGCCGCAAGCCCAGTTCCTTAGGAATGTCCATTGCGTGGCTCACGGGCAAGATGCAACCCGCGGCCTTGATGCGCTTCTGCGAGATGACCATGGCGCCATCGTGGAGGGGCGAGTTCTTGAAGAAGATATTCTCGATGAGCAACTTGTTCACGTTGGCTCCGATGAGTTCTCCCGTCTGCACGATGTCATCGAGAGGTGTGGCACGCTCAATGACGATGAGCGCCCCTACCTTTCCGCGCGCCATGTCCATGCACGCCCACACGATGGGCATGATGGTGGCTTTGTCCTCTTCGGGACTCTTGCTCTTCTTGGAGGAGAAGAACTGCAGTACGTTCTTCACGCGCTGATGGGCACCCAACTGGTAGAGGAACTTGCGGATTTCCTCCTTGAAAAGGACGATGAGACCGATGACACCTACGCTGACGAGCTTGTCCATGATGCTTCCGAGCAGACGCATCTCGAGCACCTGCGACACGAAGAGCCACACCAGCACAAACACCATGATGCCGATGAAGACATTGAGCGAGCGGCTCTCCTTCATCAGACGATAGATGTAGTAGAGCATCAGGGCGACAAGAAAGATGTCGATGATGTCTTTTATGCCAAATTCGAAGAACATAGTGCGTTGTATAGTTTCACGGCTTCTACTGCGGGCTTCACGTCGTGCACACGGATGATTGACGCTCCGCGCATCAGGGCCATGGTGTTGACCACTGTCGTGCCGTTGAGCGCCTCAGCGGGTGTGCTGCCCAAGGTCTCGAATATCATGCGCTTTCGCGACATGGCGGCCAGCACCGGCAGTTCCAGCACCTGCAACTTGTCCATCTCGTTGAGGAGACGGAAGTTGTCGGCGCGCGTCTTCCCGAAGCCGAAGCCTGGGTCGAGGATGATGTCCTTTTGGTGCAAGGCGCGCAGTTGCTCCACGCGACCAGCAAACTCCAGGAGCATGTCGTGCAGCGTGGCTTGCTGCGACATGAGAATATAGGGGGTTCCCGTAGAGGCTGTGAGCGGGAACATCTGAGGGTCATCGCCGCTCGAGACATCATTGATGATGTCGGCACCAAACTCCTTGATAGCCATGCGGGCCACCGAGGCCCGGAAGGTGTCGATGGAGATGATGGCATCGGGGACAGTGGCCTTCACTATCTCCAGGCCCCGCCTGACACGGTCAGCCTCCTCGGCCTCGGTGGCTATGGCACCACCAGGCCTTGTCGAGCAGCCACCTATGTCGATGATGGCGGCGCCCTCGCCGACAAGTGTCCTGGCCCGTCGGGCGATGTCTTCATCACTCATGGCCCGACTGCCCGCATAAAACGAGTCGGGAGTCACATTCATGATTCCCATCACCAAAGGTGTATCCAGCGCCACCAAGCGTCCACGGATATTCAATGTGTAATCCATATTTCGTGGCAAAAATAATAATATTAATTGAAAAATCAAATTCATTTTATGTATTTTTCCATTATCTTTGCATCAAGTGTTCATAGCGGGTCATCCTGGCGGGACTCCTCTCTTGGCTTCGTCCTCACAATCTATGCATTGGCAGACAACATGGCCTTGTTTGCAAAACCTAAACTTTACATCACCAACCTCACTATCCTTTCACCATCACATGAAGAAAACCTACGCATTAATGTTACTTCTCTTCTTCTGTGCCACCGCTGTGGCACAGGGGGTGTTGCCTGAGTTTTCCACGGAGGCCAACCCCGTTTGGTATCGCGTGCAATTCAAGACGGGAAGCGCTTTCTTGACCGACCAAGGCAACGGGGCCAACCTCAAGACAGCAGACGGCAGTTCGGCCGACGCCCAGAAATGGCAACTCATCGGAACGAAGAGCAATTTCAAGATGAAGAGCAAGAGCGGGCGTTACGTCAGTTGGAGCGGCAGTTATTTCACCGCCAGTTCGTCGGCAGGCGTAGCCCTCAAACTCGTGCAGAGCACCAACGCCTCGGCCACCGACTGCTGGGAGATACAACGAGCCTCGGGCAGCCAGTCGATGAACCAGTGGGGCGGTGCCGGCAGCGGCAAGGACCTTGGCGAATGGACACAGGGCGACACCAACAACCCACTCACCTTCATAGCCACGTCAACCAAGTTGCCCACATTTAGCGACGACAATAATGAGGCATGGTACTTCATCCAGTTCCGGAACGGCGGATACACCCTGCAGGACAAGGGACAAGCACAGTGCATACGGCTGGCCACCGCCGACCCCATCGACGAACAGCTGTGGAAACTTGTCGGCGACACCGCCTGTTTCCAGCTTGTCAACAAAGCGGGCCGCTATGCCGTAGTCAGCAGCACTGGCGCCTCATCGGAGTCGCCTGCCAACAACGCACCATTGCGTGCCTACACCACCCCACAGAAGAATGGCTTCAAACTTGTCGAGACAGAAAACGCCACCTACATGCCCGCCTGGGAGATACAGCCTAACGGACAGACTGGAAAGGCCCTCAACCAATGGGGAGGTGCGGAGCTGGGCCGCAGCATCGGCGTGTGGACCGTCGGCGATCCCAACAACCCCCTGGATTTCGTCTCACCCGATGAGATGGCATATCCCGACTACAAGGTTGTGGGCATCCAGAACTTCACGCCTGAGAACAAGCTTACACTTTGGTACGACAAGCCCGCCACACTGACAGGCGTCGGCAACGTCTGGATGGAATACAGTTTGCCCGTCGGCAACGGACAGCTCGGCGCAAGCCTGTTCGGAGGTGTCAACAAGGACGAGATCCAATTCAACGAGAAGACGCTATGGAGCGGACGCAGCACCGACAACGGCACCGACTATGGCTACTACGAGAACTTCGGGTCGGTGATAGCCGAGGACATCAGCGGAACGTTCGACTACAGTTCGGCCGGGGCCGCACAAGACTATTGCCGCTTGCTCGACCTCACCACGGCCACGGGCAAGGTGACCTTCAAGAGCCCCGACAAGTCGGTGACCTTCACACGCGAGTATTTTGCCTCCAACCCGGCCGGTGCCATCGTGGCCCGCTACACCGCTGACAAGAGTGGGCAGGTGAGTCTGCGCTTCACCCTCGATGCCGGCAAGCCCGGCTTAAAAGCTTCTACGGCATACGCCAACGGTGAGGCCACCTTCTCGGGCAAGCTCGAGACGGTGAGCTACAACGCCCGTCTCAAAGTGGTCCCGATGGGGGGCGAGATGACCACAACAGACGAAGGCATCGCCGTGAGGAATGCCGACGAGGTGCTTGTCGTGCTCTCGGGCGCCACCGACTATGACCCGTCGGTCAAGAGCTTCGTCAGCAACACATCGCAACTGGCCTCCACCGTGCAGGCTCGCATCGACGGGGCGGCCGCCAGCGGTTTCGAGACGCTGAGACAGGAGCACGTGGCCGACTACCAGAGTCTGTTCGCACGTGTAGACTTCGACCTTGACGGAACCGTCAACAACATGCCCACCAATGAGCTGGTCGACGCTTACAACCAAGGCAACGGCACCCATGCCCACATGCTGGAGATGCTCTACTTCGCCTATGGACGCTACCTGGAGATCAGCAGCTCGCGTGGAGTGGACCTGCCGTCTAACCTGCAGGGCATCTGGAACAACGTGAGCGAGGCCCCCTGGCATGCCGACATCCACTCCAATATCAACGTGCAGATGAACTACTGGCCCGCTGAACCCACCAACCTGAGCGAGACACACATGCCTTTCCTCAACTACATCATCAATATGGCGGCCGGTGACCATAAGGAATGGGCCGGCTATGCGAAAGCCGCCGGACAAAGTCGCGGATGGACATGCTACACCGAGAACAACATCTTCGGAGGCGTCGGCTCGTTCGCCCACAACTATGTCATCGCCAACGCGTGGTACTGCACACATCTCTGGCAACACTACCGCTACACCCTCGACCGCGACTTCCTGAAACGTGCCTTCCCCGCAATGCTCAGTGCAGCACAGTTCTGGCTCGACCGTCTGGTGCTCGACACCACCGACAGCACCTATGTATGCCCGAACGAATACTCGCCCGAACAGGGACCGTCGCAGGAAGACGGCGTGGCCCACGCCCAGCAGCTGGTGTTCGACCTTCTCTCCAACACGAAGAGTGCCATCGATGTGCTTGGCAGCGATGCCGACATTTCCGAGGCGGACCGCACGCTGCTTGAGGACCGCCTGGCGAAACTCGACCGCGGTCTGGCAACAGAGACTTACACCGGCCAATGGGGCAACCCAAAGAACAGCGTAAAGACAGGCGACGTGTTGCTGCGCGAATGGAAGACCAGTGCCTACACCGCGGGTGAGAACGGACACCGGCACATGTCACACCTCATGTGCGTCTATCCTTTCAACCAAGTGACACCGGGCAGCCCCTACTACCAAGCCGCCGTCAATTCCATGAACCTCCGCGGTGACGAGTCGACCGGATGGTCTATGGGATGGAAAATCAATCTCTGGGCGCGCCTGCAGAACAGCACCAAGGCCTACGGCATCCTGACCAAGGCCCTACGCCACAGCACATCATACGGCACCGACCAAAGTCGCGGCGGCATCTACTACAATCTCTACGACTCGCATGCTCCGTTCCAGATCGACGGCAATTTCGGCGCCTGCTCCGGCATCGCCGAGATGTTGCTGCAGAGCCACACCGACACTCTCCAGGTGTTGCCCGCTTTGCCCGCCGCCTGGAAGACGGGACACGTCACAGGCCTGAAAGCCGTGGGCAACTTCACCGTAGACATCAGCTGGAAGGACGGCAAAGCCACTCGCATCACCGTGGTGAACAACAGCGGACAGGTGGGTGCCGTCAAGTATCCCAGTCTCTCGCAGGCACTCATGTTCATTGACGGCCAGCCACAAGAGGGCGACCCCTATGAAAGCAACACGGTGTTCGTGTCGCCGGACAAGGGCAGCGTCACCGTGTTCGACTTCGACGGCAGCTATGACCCTACCGGCATCGAGCCGGTAAAGGAAGGGACACTGGCCTACACCGTCAACGGCCGCACCGTCACCGTGAGCGGCTGCAAGGTAAAGAACTTGCAAGCCTTCGACCTGCAAGGACGCTTGGTCGGCAGCTCGGAGCGTCCCACCCTCATGGTTGGCAAAGGTGCAGGCGAGGTGGTCATCATCAACGTGACAACGCAGGACGGCAACAAGCAAGCGCTTAAGATAAGTCTCTGATCGCCAGTCCATCGGACCGGACGCGGATACACTCTCCCGTCCGGTCCGTACACCACGCACAAAGCAGCAAAAAGTCCCATGTGACAAAGAAATCCAAGGGGAAAGGCGGGCGTTCTCACATTTTATGTTTACTTTTGTCTCGCATTTCGCCCGTATGGACGCACCCGTTGGCAAGCCCGCCGGACGATCACTGTAGAATCCATCTTGATTAGAACAATGAATGCATCAGATTTATACAACATCTACCTGCAGCATCCGCAGGTGACGACAGACAGCCGCAGCCTTCCTGCCACGGCACCGACAGACGGGAGTGACTGTGGAATTTTCGTAGCCCTGAAGGGCGCTTCGTTCGACGGCAACAAGTTTGCGGCAATGGCATTGGAGCGTGGTTGCAGCCATGCAGTCATCGACGAGAAGGAATACATGGTGAAGGGCGACGACCGCTACATCCTGGTCGACGACGCCCTGGTGGCGCTGAAGGAGTTGGCCCGTGAGCACCGCCGCCACTTCCACATCCCCGTGGTGGGCATCACAGGCACCAACGGCAAGACGACAACCAAGGAACTGGTGTCGGCCGTGCTGGCCAAGCGCTACCGCGTGATGCACACCGAAGGCAACTTCAACAACGACGTGGGGGTGCCCAAAACTTTGCTGCGCCTCACGGCCGACGATGAGATTGCAGTGGTGGAGATGGGGGCGTCGCACCCCGATGACATCCGCCGACTGGTGGAATATGTGGAGCCTACAGAGGGCCTCATCACCAATGTGGGACGCGCCCACCTGCTGGGCTTCGGCTCTTTCGAGGGGGTGATGCGCACCAAGGGCGAGCTCTACGACTGGTTGAAGGCGCATCAGGCTCCGGCCTATGCCAACATGGCCAACCCGCACCTGACGGCCATGCTCGAGGAGCGGGACATGGACTGCTCGCTGTCCTACGGGCAGAGCGACGTGCCGGGACGCTATGGGGTGACGGGTCGCGTGGTGGCCTGCAACCCTTATGTGCGCCTGCAATGGGAATATCGGCCCGAGGGTAGCCCGGCGCTCGAGGTGCACGAGGTGCAGACCCAACTGGTGGGTACCTACAACGCCGACAACCTGCTGGCGGCCATCGCCGTGGGCTTGCACAACGGCGTGGATGCCGCACTTATCGACGAGGCACTGGCCGACTACCGCCCCACCAACAACCGATCGGAACTGGAGCGGACGGCCGACAACCTGCTGGTGGTGGATGCCTACAACGCCAACCCGTCGAGCATGGCGGCGGCTCTCGACAACTTCAGCCGCATCAGTGTGGCGGAGCCGAAAATGGCTATCTTGGGCGACATGCGCGAACTGGGCGAGGCCAGTGGCGAGGAGCATCAGCGTGTGGTGGACATGCTCAAGAAGATGTCATTAACCGACGTGTGGCTCGTAGGCTCCGAGTTTGCCAAGACCGTCTGCGCCTTCAGCAAGTTCAACAACGTGGAAGAGGTGAAGGAGGCCATTGCGGCCGACAAGCCAATCGGCCGCTGCATCCTGGTGAAGGGCAGCAACGGCATAAGGCTGTTCGAACTGCCCAAACTGCTGTAGGTACATCCTTGCGGGCAGCATCCGCAAAAACTTACATGAATCGATGCTGGCTGAACCATGTCTGCGTGAGCAGCGGGCTGGCTGAACCATGTCTGCGTGAGCAGCGGGCTGAAAGCCCAGCAATTCCATAGCCCAGGGCACCGCCCTGGGTTTGGCATGCGAGCGATGGGCGCGCCCTGTAAGGGCAAAAGTATAG
>CAVIOP010000012.1:0-27596 GCA_963644485.1 bacterium
CCGGTTGCTGACTTTCAAGCCAATTTTCAGCATATAGATTGTCCGCTTTCTTGATAGCCTAAGACCATCGGCCTCGTTGCCCGCTTCCCAAGAGAGAATGACAACATCATCTGCTCTTTTTATTTCCGTCGTTTCTCAGTCCAGTTGGCTGAGGATGTGGTCGCGGCAGTCTTCCATGAGCCATTTCGGGGTGCTCGTGGCGCCACAGATGCCGATGGTCTTGACACCTTTCACCCAATCCATGTCGATCTCCTCGGCGCGCTCTATTTGATGGCTGTTGGCGTTGACACTGCGACATTCGTTATAGAGCACCTTGCCATTGCTGCTCTTGCGGCCACAAACAAAGAGGATGAGGTCGTGCCTTGAGGCGAAGTCGGCTATGTTGGGCATACGGTTGGCCACCTGTCTGCAAATCGTATCAAAGCTCTGGAACGTAGCCTGCGGCGAGATGTGACACTGGATATAGTCGATGATGCGGTGAAATTCATCGAGACTCTTGGTCGTCTGCGAGTAGAGGTAGATATCGCGTTCGAAGTCGAGGTGCTTCACATCCTCCAGACATTCCACCACGATGGCTTGCGAATGTGTCTGTCCCACAAGTCCCAGCACCTCGGCATGGCCGTTCTTTCCAAAAATGACGGTTTGTGCCTGCGGACTGCTGTCAAACTGCCTTTTGATGCGGCGCTGCAGGGCCAGCACGACAGGACAGGTAGCATCGATGATTTCGATGTGGTTTCGGCGAGCCAACTCGTAGGTTTCAGGCGGCTCGCCATGCGCCCGGAGCAACACCTTCACGCCCTGCAGATTGGCCATTTGGGCGTGGTCGATGGTCACGAGGCCACAGGCATGGAGACGCGACACCTCCATGCTGTTGTGAACAATGTCGCCCAGGCAGTAAAGCGTCTTGCCCATGGAAAGCTCCTCTTCCGCCTTGCGGATAGCGGTGGTGACGCCAAAGCAGAAACCGCTTCCCTGATCGATTTCTATCGTCGGTCCCTTCACGTCCGTTTCCTTACTTGTGGCACTTGCCCCGTTTGCACGCTTGTTATCCATAACTCAAGGTTTCACGTTGACGTTGATGATGACTTTCGTGTTCTCGGGGTCATTGGTGATGAGCAAGATGCGGGGCTTGGTCTTGCTCTTTTTCAGTATCTCGGCTATGGCAGTCACCTTCAGGTCCACTCTCTGTCCGGGAGCGATGGTCTTGTTGGCCAGTGACAGTTCGAGGCCGGCATTGAACATCTGCAATGACCGTATCTCCAGAGGGCTCTTGCCTTGGTTGATGAGGGTCACCTTCCCCTTCTTCTGCTTCTTCCCTGCAAAACTGCCCAGCTCCACGGTACCCGATGACAGGCGCAGTTTGGGAGCAGCAGCTTCCTGCTGCGGCGTCATGCTGCTGAAGTCTGGAAGCAGGATGGCCGAGACCGTGATTTCCTTCTCCTGCGCCACCTTGTCGCCTGCAAACATGCCGAGGTAGACGGAAGTCTGCGAAAGTCCCAGGTCGCGCAACGAGTGCGAGTCGAGCTGAATCAGCACCTTACCGGTACGTCCTGGTGCAAGCCTGGCGGGTCTTACCTCTGCGCGGAGATAGTCGGGCAGGTGCATGAGTACAGGCTCCAGCGTCTCGTCCGTGTTGTTCTTGATGTTGATGACCTGTACAGGCTCATCGCCACGGTTCACGTCGTCAAACTCCACATCACACCGGTCGGCCTCAAGGTCGCCCAGCTTGTAGGGGTAAGTCACATCGGGCTGAGCCTCGCTGTCCACCACGACCCCCTTGACGGAGAGCATCAGCGGGGTGGATGAAGCATCGCTATAGACACCGATTTGCTTGTTGAAATGACCCATGGTCTTGGCATCGTAGACAGCACTGACGGTGAACGACTGCCCGGGTGCCACGGGTGTCTGCGGGTAACTGACCGTGGTGCAGCCGCAACTGGTGCGCACGTCACGAATGGTCAGAGGCGATGCGCCGCTATTCTTCATGACGAACTGGGCGGTTACAGGATGCATGTAGATTACTTGTCCACAGTCGATGTTTTTGTTTTGGATGGCTATCTCCTGTGCGCTGGCGTTCATGACCGCCAGCGCAAGGAGACCTGAGATAACATAATGCTTATTCATTCTGGTTCTTGTCAGCGTGTTATGGTGAAATGTTTAACACCTTCACGGCCTGAAAACTCGGGACTATAGGCACACTGAGCCGTACAGATGCCGGAAATGTATTCGCCCTGGCGATCCACATAATAGTCGGTCTCCACGACGTGTTGTCCCTTAGCCATGAGGTCAAAATAGTAATTGGTCACATTATCTTTCGGGGAACAGTAGTAGCCCCAGCGGTAACCGCTTGTTTGTCCGACGGGCTCCAGACAGGCGGCACGCTTATCCTGCACCTGCACGAAGTCGTAGTCGCGGTCGGCCGTGATGGTGATGCGTACCTTAATCTTGTCGCCCACTTTGATTTTGTCTGTCTTGTCGTCGATGACCTTGCCGTCCAGCAGCACCTCGCGCTTGACCTTCAGACCCGACGACTGCGTGGCAACGTCGCTGGCTTGCTGCCAGTATTGTGCGTAGAGAGCTCCCCATGAAGTGCCGTCAGTGGTCTTCTCGACGGTGAAAGTTGAAGGAGCGGGCGTATCAACGACGGTCTTCACATATCCCAGACCTGCTGTTGCTTTGGGCAAGTCGAGCTGATGGCCGTCGACCTTCAGCGTGGCAGTTTGTACAACTGACAACTTGCTTACATCGGGTTGCCCCTTGTGGTCTGCCAGGAAGGCGTAGACCGCATCAACGGTATTGAGTGGCGTGTCCCACGACTGGGTGTGTTTTTCCTGCACGAGCCAGCGCCGCATTTCCTCAAGTGTCTTCGTGTCGTCAGGCGAAAGGAGCTGCATCGCCTCGATAGCAGCCACCTGGGTGGGTATGCGGTAGTCCTTCCAGGTATAGAGGGCCCGCCGCGTGTCATAGTAGCGGCCCGTCTCTTCTTTGTAGACGGTATACTCGTTGAGGCTTTGAAGGTATTCTTTTGCCCGTGCCACATGACCATATTGGGCGAGGATGACCGCTGTACGGGCCTTGCCGTAGATGGTCAATTTGGCGGTTTGCTTCTCCAACAATCCAATCAGATAGCGCATATCGGACGTCTGCGTGCGACCAGCTAATGCACTGGCGTACAGATAATCGCATGCGAACTCTGACGGATCCAGCGCTTGCCGTCCCCTCTTCTGCGTTTCTTTTTTCAGATCTTTCACCTCTTCGGCAATCCGCTTGTCCAGATAAGCGAACGCTTGTTTCAAGAGATCGGTGTTGCCTTGTGTCGCTGTGAGGCTGTTGAGGCGTGTCAAGATGCCCACGACTTCCATGGTCATCCATTTGTTTCCAGGCATATTGGGCCACCAACTGAAACTGCCGTCGGGGTTCTGCAAGGCCGAAAGCTTTTCGGCGAAGGTCTTTGTCCGGTAGTCGGCAGCCGATGCATCCAAGAAGTTGGCCAATCGTTGCTTCTGTTCCGTCTCACGATTGGCGTCTGCCACCCATGGTGTTTCAGAGAGAACCATCGTCTTCAGTTCACTGTTTTTCTGAAGACTGCTGGTCAGCGAGGTCTCGTTGCCTTGTTCCGTCTGCCACAACTTGACAGTTTGCGCGATGGCCGGGGCGCTGGTCAGCAGGTGCCGGGCTATCGAGTTGGCGTATAGAGCTGCCGCCAGTGATATGGCGTCGTGCTCCGTCGGGTTGGCCACGGTGGGCAACGCCTGTATCATTAGCCACGCAGGATTGTTGGTGTACTCCACTGTCAAGCGGTTGCGCTTGTCTGATGAGGGGAAGAGTTTGCTCAGATCGATCGTCTTCACGCCCGGGCCGTTCTGGGTGAAGGGCCGTGTCGTGGTCACATATTCGACGTTTGGCAACAGCGGCAAGTATTGTTGCTCGCCGTCACTGAAGCCCTGACCTTCAGCCGTGACGCGTGCTATGAAGAGCGATGCGCCGTTTCCCCGATCTGCCAAACCGTTGCCATCGATGGTGAAGGTGACCGTGGTGGTCTGTCCGGCCTTCACATTGAAAGGTGAAGTCCATTCTTCCGCCACCTTATTGTCTTCGGGAGTGAGCAGTTGCAGGCGCGCTCTTCCTTTCACGTCCTTCTCTGACGTGTTGGCGATACGGCACGCCACCACTGCCTGGTCGCCCTGTCTGACGAAGCGTGGCAAGTGGGGCTGCACCATGACCGCCTTCTTGGCGACTGCCTCGGCGTTGATGAGTCCGTAACAGAAGTTGACATCATGAGCCAAGCCCATGAACTTCCATGTCGTGACACTCTCGGGCAAGGTGAACGAGATGTCCACATTGCCCTTGTCATCGGTGGTCAGAGCGGGATAGAAGAAGGCAGTCTCCGCGAGGTTCTCGCGTACTTGCATCGCTGTGGTCACCTTACCATTTTCCGTTTCTTGGTTCTTGGCGATTTCCAGTCCAGCTATTCTTCCCTGGAGCAAGGCATCCTCGCCGTCAGTCATGGCCATGGCGTTCACCCTTTTCGCCGGCGCCTCTTTCAGACTGGAAGTTACGGCTTCGCCTACCGCCAGTGAACGCTCCTCACGAGCCATCAGCATCATCGGGCCATTGTGGCGGAAGTAATAAGGATTGGCGAAATCGAACATCTCAGGGTCAAAGTGGGCGAAATCGAGACTGCGTACGTTGAGAGCGTTGAAGCTCTCAAAACCGTAGAACCCCACTGCGGGCTGGGCGCCTCTGGTCCATGATGTTCTGGGAGTGGAGAAGACGTATCGGATGTCGAAATCCCAATGATGCTGGGAGATGGCGTCCAGGCTCTTGTCGTACATTGAGGCCAATAGCTGCGCTGTGGCCGGACGGCCCTGCGGTGTCTCTATGTGCAGAATCCACTGTTCCTTTTGCCCTGGGGTCAACTTGTCGCGGAAGGTCTTCCATGACAGACTCAGCTTGTTGTCGGGCACAGGACGGGTGATGCTAACCTGATGGGTGTACATCTTTCCATTCTTCACCCATGCCAGGCTGAGGGTGATGCCGTTACCATACTCTTCCTTGTAGTGGAGCTTGTACGTAACGACCTCGTCGCTCAGTTTGCTTACTCCCTTATCAAGAACCTTGTCGGCGGAGAACAAGGAATAGTAAACAGACGTATTCGTGTCGGATGTTCCCACCTGGACATAGACAGGACTGCCGTCACTGGGAAACTGGCTGGCTGACACGTAGAACCAGTCATGGGTCGTGACGACAGGCTTCTTGTCGTTGTAGGAGAAGACGATGACCGATGTCTTCACGGTATCCTGACCACAGATTACTTCGAGTTCATGTTTGCCAGAAACCAACGTCCCGTCCAAGGAAATAGGCTTGTTAGCCTGCGCTGTCTTCCACACATGGCTATCCCAGCGATAGCTTACAGTGCCGTCGATCAACTCTCCGGTCAAGTTGGTGCGCTTGACGGTGAACTGTCTCAGACTATCGCGCAGCGATTTCTCAGGCAGGTCCACCGTGAGCACGGCCTGGCGGTTGCTCAGCACCAATGATGTCGTTGCCTCGTGGGTCTCGCCCGTGCCGTCCGTCACCTTGGCGTTGGCCACAATGTTGAAGTAGGCCGCATGGTCAAGGTTGATGTCATCGGGGTAAATCATGGGAAGCTTGACCACGAACGATCCGTCATCGGCAGTGACCGTGGAGTCAGCGAGCAACTGCTTGGAGCTGCCAGCATCGCGCCAGCTCCACCACAGGGACGGTTTTCTATCCACCTCGTAGCTCACCTTTGCGCCCTGCACGGGCACGCCCGAATAGGTCTTGGCCCATCCGCGCACCTTCATGGTGTCACCTGGTTGGTAGCCTTCCTTACAGGCATCAAAGGTGACATTAAATGTGGGGCGCTTGTATTCCTCCACCAAAAATCGTACATAGGCATTGTCGGCCGACTTGACGAAGAATCTTCCAGTCAGTCCGGTCTTGGGCAGCACGAAGTCGGCTGAGGCCGTCCCGAACTTGTCTGTCGTGACGTTTTGAGAGGACACTTCCTTGCCGTTGGCATCGTAGAGTGTCAACTTCACCTGTTTGTCTACTTGGGGTGTTGTCGTCAGGATGGTCCTGTTCTGCTCATAGGCGACAAGGGCTACATGAACCTGCTGGCCAGGCCTGTAGATAGAGCGGTCTGTGAAGAGCCGTGTACCTTTTGCATTACTATTGTTTGACCTATAATTGTAATAGGCATAGATGTTCGTCTCGCGGAAAGCCTTGTCGTTGTCGGTGTAGACAAAAACCTTGCCGGGTGCCCGCTTGCCGTATTTGTAGTAAGCCTCCCCGTTCTTGTCCGTGCTGAGACCTATGGTTTGATCCTTTTCGTTGTCATAGGTGGCAGGTAGCGTGATGCGCAGACGGGCTCCCTGCACCGCTTCGCCCGTGGTGGCACTGACCACCACATAACGCATTTCCTTGTCGGGCAAGGCCTGCGCCATGAGATAGAGGTCGCTCACGTTGAGCAGTGCCCGTTGTGTCTGTATCTTGCCATTGTCGGTGGTGGCCTCCACAAGATAGACTCCAATGGGCAGTCCCTTGATGACCATAGAGTCAGAGTTTTCCTTCCAGGCTGGCTGTCCGATATAGCGCTTGACGAGGGTCTGCACAGCGCCGGGCACCATTTTCTTTTGCAGCAAGGCCCAGTCATCGGGTTCATCGGGATTCAGCTGACAGTCTCCTTCCACGTTCAGGCGGTAGATGTTGAGCGTGAGCGTGCTGATGTTGCGTATGGAGTTAATGCGTACCAAACGCTCAGTCTGCGGCAACAACATGCGGTCTCCGACATTGATGTTGAACCGCGGTTGCTGTAGGTTGCTCAAGTCGTTGCGCAGTTGGTTCATCCTGGGCCAGTCACCCCACTTGTTCAGCGCATAGTTGATGTAATTGACATTATCCTCCGCAGTCATATCCGGTGCGTTCGAAAGGAACTGGCTGCGCACGATGGCTAATTCACCGGCCTCGCGCAGGTCTCCATACTCATGGATGAGTGAGTCGAGTGCTTGCAGATACTTTGACTTGCGCACCTCGTAGGTATCAACCGTCCGTCCCTGGCGAAAGCCGAGGCAGGCGCAGATGCAAGCCGCCTGACGATTTCCCGTGCTTGTATAGTAGTCTTGAAGAGTCTTGTAGGCCTTGGCCTCCATGCCCACCACATGCAACAGGTCATCGTTGAAAATCTTGCTGTCTACACCTTCAGCTATGGCGGGCTCATACTCCGCACACTTGTTCTGGGCCAGCAGTGCCGGTTGTTCCATGGCCACCGCGAACCAGTGCTTGCTTTTTGCCTTGGCGTCATCGATACCTTGGCGTTGGTCATAGAGTTTGCCCAGCACGGTGGCATACACAGCCTTCATGACGGGATTCTTGGCCTCCGACGCCTTGCTCTCCAACCTGCTAAGCTCCACAACGGCCGAGTCGGGTGCTATCTGCGTCTGAACTGCTGCCCTCAGCAGTTGCGCTTTGAGCAACTGCCCGTAGTCGCCCCCTCGCTGTGCTTTGTTAACAATCTTATCGAGCCACTCCATCTGGCTTTTCGGCAAATCCTTGGCTTTTGCTTCTGTCACTTTTTTCCATAAGGCCGGATAGGTATCAGCCAGGGTCATGAGCGGCATGACTACGGCAAAAATGATGCAAAATAGCTTTTTCATGTGTTCCATTTTGATGGGTTAATGAATATGCAAAGTTAATCATTTTGGGGCATACTCTTTCGGTTGGCCCTACTTAATTTGGATTTTTTACGGATATCTCATTCCCACATTCTTTTTGACAACGATGGAAAAACACACCAACATGCTTTTCCACCATCATCAAACGAACATTTGCCAGTCTGTGAGAGTAGGGATGCCATCGTCCTTCGGGTCACGAGAAAAGGTCCTTCACACAGTCCATAAACCTTGACAGACATTGCGGACGTTTGCTGTGTGACAACATTTTGGCGCAACTCCACCACACGACGAGTTGTCTCTTGGCTCTCGACATGGCCACATAGAGCTTGCGAGCATCCTCGGCCATGAGGTCGGGCTTTCCTTCATTGTAGTAATTGGGGATGCGTCCGTCCACAACATCGAAGACCACGACGCGGTCAAACTCGAGCCCCTTGGCTTTATGAATGGTTGAGACGAAGACGCGGTCTGGAATGGTGATGGAGCTGCACAGGTCGGCTTCCTTAAAGGTGTTGAGTTCCATGATATGATGGTCGAGCTGCTCCTTGAGCGACGGTTCCCAGAGGGGATTGACGATGTCGCCCGCCAGGAAGCGATAGACGTAGTCGAGTTTAGGTACCTCACGCCACCAACCCTTCTCCTTGAGCAGGCCGCTCATGCGCTGCATCTCATCCACAAGAGCAGGAACAGAATTGTCAGCGCAGCGCCTGTACAGTCGTTCCAAAGCCTCGCCGTGGAATACCTGGTAAGCGCGGCGAAAGCGGTCAATGCGTTGCTGTACGGATGGGGTTGACAGATAGTCGCGCTGGCTGGTGCAGAGGGGCAGCCCATACGTGTGACAATAGTTCACGAGCGACACCGTGGCATTGACATCATCATCGGCCAGATGAGAGTTTTCACCTTCCAGGTGAAGGTCGTTCAGTAGCAATTTCAACTTGTAAGCCTTTAGGTCTGGACGCAACAGGCGCATGAGTTTCAGCGAGTCGAAGCATTGCGGATGTTCCCGTTTCCAGTCGACCTCGGGCAGATATCGTCTCATGTTATAGTCCATGATGCGGTAATCGTATTCCGCATTGTGGCCCAGCAACGCGCGGTCGCCCACAAAGTCAAGAAACAGGCGGAGGGCCTCGCTGTGGGTGAGAATCGTCTGATGACGCCGTTCCTCGATAATGGGATTAACGATATCGCCCAGGAAATCGGGGATGGCACGATCGGTTTCGATGTGCACGGAGAACCGGGCAACGGTATGGCCTTGCCGGATCTTCTCCGCAGCAATCTGTATGATGTCGTCCTCAAAAACGTTAAGCCCCGTGGTCTCAGTGTCGAAGACCACAATCTCCTCCTCGTCATAAGTGTGCATAAAGGCTTGTAGATAGGTGTCGTCGGTAGGTCGGAGCAGGTCGGTAGGACTGATGGCGCGCACACGGAGCTGATGAAGCCAGCTGCGCGCCGAGGCCTCTGTCTCACAGACGTGCAGACCGTGCATGAGGCGCGACCAAGCGATGAAGTTATGCTCGTTGGACAAGACGCTCAGATGGGCCATTAGCATCTTCACTTGTGGCGTGGCGAAGATGTCGGTGCCCGATACTTTGAAGTGGCTAACGCCCAATTGAGCCAGCGTGGCGCTCAGCCTGTCGGCATCGTTGTTGGAATTGACAATGACCGCCGTGGTCTCCAAGGGATGTCCTTCCATGACTGCGGCTTGCACGAAGCTGGCCACATCCCTGTACTCGCTGTCAATGTCGCTGCTGTCGCGGAGCTGCAAGTCGCCCGGCTTTGGCTTCTCGTCATTGTCAGGACGGGGCAGCAGGTCGGGATTGGCGCCAAGGTGGGACACGGCAAAGCGGTTGAGCATGTCAACAAGATACTTCGGCGAACGATGGTTGACGTGCAGATGATGTACCGCCCCGTGGCATTGCCGACGGATTTCTCCCAATGTCTCCAGTTTGGCGCCCATGAACGAGAAGATGGCTTGTTGCTCGTCGCCGAGATAGAGCAAAGTGGGACAGTTGTTGCTGTCGGCTTTCGTGTAGTCGGCTTCGCCTGCCCAAAGCTCATTGATGATGGCCAGTTGCAAACGGTTGAGATCCTGCACTTCGTCCACCTGTATCCACGGATAATGTCTGTGGTCTTTGTCATCGCGCAGTGACACATAGGTACGGATGAGAAGGTCCTCGAAGTCGACAAGGTTGTTCTGTGCCTTATAAGCGCAGTAGGCATGGGCAAACTTCATCTTTGCCAAAGTGCGTGTGGCCGCTTGGCGCAGCCCCGCATCGAAACGGAGCAATCGTGATACGTCGGTATAGTAGTCGTTGTGCTCGTAGATATCTATCATCCGGGCGGCTGTGAACTTCTCGCCAATGGCCTGACAGAGGGCACGGAGCACTCTCACGTCGTCGGGCGTCACGCATTCGGGGTGCTGCCTCCACTCGCGTGGAAAGCCGGCGGCCAGTTCCTCCATAAAGTGGGAGAAGAACATAATCTCGCTGTAGCAGCGCCGTCGGTCATGGCTTCGGAGCACATATTGCTCATCCTCCTGCAGGTACATGGACAAGATACTCACCATGGTGTCCTCATCTATGACGGCAGTCTCTGCCGGCACCACATGGTTCTCAAAGAGGTAATGGGAGCAGAAACGGTGGACATTACCGACGAAGATGCGCTCAGATGCCGTGCTGTTGCCATTCTGCAGGATGCGGTCATGCATACCGCGTGCCGCCCGATTGGTGAAGGTAAGACAGAGCATGTCGCCGTAGTCCACTCCACAGTCATGTGCACGCTTCACGCGTTCAGCCAGAATCTGTGTCTTGCCGCATCCTGGCGGAGCCAGCACCAAGTGGCGTCCTCCTGTCAGGTTAATGATTGCCTGTTGACTGTCGTCGGGTGTCCAATGTATGGTTGTTGTGTCGCTCATGATGGAATGTGTTGGGAATGGGTAGTTCTGTATCTTTGTGCAAAGCCAAAAAAGAACACAGGCGGACGGTCATGGCAAGGCCACGGCTGTCCGCCTGTCAATTTTCCGACTATCGGTTACTTCTCCTGAAGGATGATGCCGCCCTTGGGTTGCAGTGTCACCTTGGCCTTGCCGTCCTTGCCCACCTTGAGCGTTCGCAGCTCAGCGTCGGGCCAGCGTTGTCCTTTCTTCAGTTTGCTGTCGACGTAATAGTCTACGGTCTTGCCTGCCAGCATCGGCAGGTTGAGTGTCAACGTCATGGGCTCATCGGTGCCGTTGATGCCGCCCACCAGCCACTTGTCAGCGTGTCTGCGTGCCAAGACAGCATATTTTGTGGGATAGCCGTCAATGAAACGGGTCTCGTCCCATGTCGTGGGTATGGTCTTGAGGAATTCCTTCTCAAAGTCGGGCAACTCGTCGATCACGTTGGGCGTGACCTCAACGCAGTTGACCGAACACTGATTGGTGATGGCGGTGGCCATCTCGAAGACATCGCTTGTGAAACGCTGGTGACGGCTCTTATTGTCCTTGCTCATCATGCGGTTCATCATGACGCCACCCCAGTCGAAGCTGCCCACGGCATTGCGGCCGAAGGGGTGCATGGCCATGTCGTAACCTTCGCGGCGTGCGGCCTCCTCCGTGAAAAATACATTCTCGGAAGCCAGTGCCGCCTCGGATCCCACATAGTTGGGATAGAGGCGTTCCCAGCCGCGCGGAAGCGTACATCCGTGGAATATTACCTGCAGACCGTAGTCGTTGGCATCACTGAGGATATCCTCATAGAGCTGCATGGTGTGTTGTTTGTCACCGGCAAAGAAGTCGACTTTGATACCCTTGACTCCGATCTTCTGCATCCATGCCATAGCCTTCTTGCGGGCGATAGGACGGTTCATGACGTTGCGGGGACCTTGCGGGGCATTGTTCTCAAAGCCGTTGGAGTTGTACCACAGCATGAGACTGACGCCCTTGCTCTGTGCGTAGCGACTGAGTTGCTCCATACGCTCGTAGCCAATCTGTGTATCCCACCAGTTGTCGACCAGCACGTATTCGTAGCCCATCTTGGCCGCGAGGTCGATAAACTTCACCTGGTCGTCATAGCAGATGCTGCCATCCTGCCAGATGAGCCAACTCCAGGTGTAGCGGCCGGGCTTGTAATCGGTCGATGGCTCATAGAGAGGATCAACCACGTCGTAAGGGATGGTCGTCTCGGCGATAGGTGCCAGCGTCTGTCCGACAGTGATGGTGCGCCAGGGGGTGGAACCCGGCAGACTGATGCCCGGATAGGCAGAGCCCCAGCCGTTGTTCTCGCCTTTTTGCGGATAGGCGATGGTGTAGCCCTCACCTGCCTTGTACTCGGAGAGGCGTCCGCCGCAATAGTCGCCCGTCACTCCCGTCTCAGACACCAGAGCCCAAGCTTTCTTGCCAGCCGCCTGCTTCTCTTTGTCAGCGCCGCCGATATGGAAGAGGCAGGGGAAGGTATAGCCAACGCCATACCGCGACGGCTGCGTCATCGGGGCGTCGGATGTAAAGACCTCCTCGTAGCTGGGCTTGGTAGTCTCCCATCCGCGCATAGGCTGTATCTGCGGCGAGATAAACGTAGTGGTCTGGTCGGGGAAATTGAACGACGAAACTTCCTCGTAGACCATAGCTTGCTTGGGATTGCCGCTCTTGGGCCGTGGTAGCGTGTAGCGGTAGGCCACGTCGTGATCCGAAACATTGAGCGTCACCACCATCTCCAGTTGCTTTGCGTTGGTGAAGGTCAGTACGGCCTGGTTGGCCACATAGTGGACCGCTGAGGCCTTGGTGCGGGTCATGGTGTAGTGCTTGTCAATCCTGTCGGTCTTGGCGGCAGTGAGCTTCAGACCTGTGGTGAAGTCACCAATATTGGTCTTCAGACCCAGCCGCGAGGTGTGCAGGATGGGTTGTCCGGCGTAGATTACGGTGTAGTTGGCATGGCCGCCGTCATCGTTGACGGTCACCACAAGTTTGCCATCGGGCGAACTGACAGTGCTCTCCTCAGCCGCCAGAGGCAAAGAGGCGAGCAAGAACAGTGCGGATAGTGTCAAGATATGTCTCATGGATGTCACGGAGTATTGCAGGTTATATGAATGTGATACGCTTATAGGTTGTCCTTCTCGATGTCCTTGAAATAGCGGTAAGTACCCACCTTCAGCTCGTCGGCTGCAGCCTCATCGGCTACGATGATACTGTGGGCGTGCTGCTGCAAGGCTGAAATGGTCCATGCCTGGGTAACGGGGCCTTCTACTGCTGCCTGCAGGGCGCGTGCCTTGTGATGGCCGTTGACAAGGATCATCACCTCGCGGGCGTCCATCACCGTTCCCACACCTACGGTCAAGGCGTGCTTGGGCACCTTATTGACATCGTTGTCAAAGAAGCGCGAGTTGGCGATGATGGTATCGGTGGTCAGCGTCTTCACGCGGGTGCGGCTCACGAGGCTTGAGAAAGGCTCATTGAAGGCAATGTGGCCGTCGGGGCCTATGCCACCTATAAAAAGGTCAATGCCTCCGGCATCCTTGATTTTCTGCTCGTAGCTGGCGCACTCGGCCTCGAGGTCGGCAGCATTACCGTTGAGAATATGCACATTCTCACGAGGGATATCGATATGGTCAAAGAGGTTGCGTGCCATGAAGCTGTGGTAGCTCTCAGGATGGCTCTCAGGCAGTCCCACATACTCGTCCATATTGAATGTGATGACATGACGGAAACTGACGCGGCCTTCCTTGTTGGCCTTTACCAGTGCGGCATACATGCCCTCGGGCGAACTTCCAGTAGGCAAACCAAGCACAAAGGGACGGTCGGCCGTAGGCTTAAACTGGTTGATACGTTCCACTACATGATTGGCGGCCCACAGGGAGAGTCGGTCATAGTCCTGTTCGATAATTAGTCTCATAATACGTTAGGGTTTTGAACGGTTGTTAGTTTTTTGCAAAAATAGCACTTTTCTTTGGATAAAATATCATGTCTTGCGGGAAAAGTGATGTTTGTCCGAGACATTTGCAGGATGAAAGACAAAGCCAACCACCGTGCGGAATAGCTAAAGCCGCGGCTTCGATGTCTGACGACAAGCGAACCGCGGCTTATGGGTGTTTCTACGCCTCTCAGAGGCAAGACTGCTGTGTCATCAGCAGTTCTTGCAGGGAGCCCAAGGCTTCAACTCCTTAAAGAAATCGTGGCCCTTGTCGTCCACCAGGATAAAGGCGGGGAAATTCTTGACCGTAATCTTCCAGATGGCTTCCATGCCGAGCTCAGGATATTCTACGCAGTCGATGCTCGTGATGCAGTCCTTGGAGAGCACGGCAGCGATGCCGCCAATGGTACCAAGATAGAAACCACCATGCTTCTGACAGGCATCAGTCACCACTTGGGTACGATTGCCCTTGGCAATCATGACAAGCGAACCTCCGTGATCCTGGAACTCGTCCACATAGGGATCCATGCGATTGGCTGTTGTCGGCCCCATCGAACCACATGGATAGCCCTCCGGGGTCTTCGCAGGACCAGCGTAGAGGATGGGATGGTCCTTGAAATACTGCGGCAAATCCTCACCCTTATCAAGACGAGCCTTCAGCTTTGCGTGCGCAATGTCGCGCGCCACGATGATAGTGCCGTTGAGGATGACACGCGTGGAAACCGGATATTTGGCCAATTCGGCACGCACGGCATCAATGCCCTTATCGAGGTCGATGACGATGTTCTCGCCCCCTTCACCGGGCTTGCGGTACTCCTCGGGGATGAGCTCGCCGGGATTGTCGTCCATCTTCTCGAGCCACACACCATCTTTGTTGATGACACCTTTGATGTTGCGGTCGGCCGAGCAACTCACGCCAAGGCCAATGGGGCAACTGGCGCCGTGGCGGGGCAGACGGATGACGCGGATGTCGTGGGCCAGATACTTGCCGCCAAACTGTGCACCCAAGCCAATCTTGTGGGCCTCCTCGAGCAGTTTGTTCTCGAGGTCGATGTCGCGGAAAGCGCGTCCCGTCTCGTCGCCGGTAGTGGGCAGGTTGTCGTAGTACTTGATGGACCCGAGCTTCACGGTGAGCAGGTTCTTCTCTGCCGACGTGCCACCAATGACGAAGCAGATATGGTATGGCGGGCAGGCAGCCGTTCCGAGGCTCTTGATTTTCTCCACAAGGAACGGCAGGAGCGTACCCTCGTTCTGGATGGTGGCCTTGGTCATGGGATAGAAATAGGTCTTGTTGGCCGATCCGCCTCCCTTGGCCACCATGATGAAACGATACTCGTCACCTTCCTCGGCCTCGATGTCGATTTGTGCCGGCAGGTTGCACTTGGTGTTCACCTCATCGTACATGTTGAGCGGTGCGTTCTGTGAGTAGCGCAGGTTCTCCTGCGTATAGGTGTTGTACACGCCAAGCGAGAGTGCCTCGGCATCATCGAAATCAGTCCACACGCGCTGGCCCTTCTCACCATGGATGATGGCCGTGCCCGTATCTTGGCAGAAAGGCAGCACACCCTTGACAGCCGTCTCGGCGTTGCGGAGGAACTGCAAAGCCACATACTTGTCGTTCTCGGAAGCCTCCGGGTCCTTTAGTATTTGGGCCACTTGCTCGTTGTGCTTACGGCGCAACATGAACTCGCAATCGTGAAACGCCTGCTGGGCCAACAAGGTCAAGGCCTCGCGGGAAACCTTGACAATGGTCTTGCCCTCAAACTCAGCCGTACTGACACCTTCCTTGGTCAGTAAGCGATACTCAGTGTCGTCCTTGCCCATCTGGAACATAGGAGCATACTTGAAATCTACTGGTTTAGCCATAGTCGATTTAAATAGTTGTTGTGTATAATGTTTTTGTAATCGTGGGGACTGCGTTACGCCCTGTCGGAATTGCGACGGCACATACGCCGCACTCCCCACGCACGGTTGACTACTCTCCGAAAATTTCTTCGGTGGTGAGACGCTTCACGGTTCCGATCTTTTCCAGCGACTTCATGTCGAGGTTCTTCTCATCACCGAGGATGATATAGCGATAGGTCTTGTTGGCTATGTTCTCCTTGGCAAAGTTCATCACGTCTTGCAGTTGCAGCTTAGACAGAGCCTCATATACCTTCTGGTTGAGGTCGTAGTCGAGACCGAGCTTCTGGGCACGCAGATAACTGGTGAGCACCCCAAACTTGGTGGTACGCTCGGTGGCGAGACTCTTGAGCAATCCCTGCTGGGCCAACTTGAATCCTGCCTCGCGAGACGGCGTGTTGTTAAGCAGGTTGTGGAACTCATTGATACAGTCCATCATCTTGTCATTTTGCGTGATGATGTAGGTGTAGAACGATTCATCGCCATTCAGACGTCCGGGCCGGCTGTAACTGGCCGATGCCGAGTAGGCCAGGCCGCGGGCCTCACGCAATTCCTGGAAGACAATGGCGTTCATGCCACCACCAAAATACTCGTTGAAGAGAGCTTCGACGGCGGCTTTGTCGGGACTCCATTTCTTGCCTTCATTGTGGAGCATCATCATGTAGATGTTCTTGGCATCGTAGGGAGCAAGCCATACCTCGTTGGCAGGCGTGCGCTCTTGAGTATATTCCTTGGCAGGAGGAGCAGCAGCAAAGGTCTTCGGCGTGAGGTGGACTTTGCCTACCAGGGCATCCAGATCGGCCTCCGTCGTTGGGCCATAATATAACAAGGTATGCTTCTTCGTCTTCAGGTTGGCCAGCAGATTGAGTAAGGTCTGCGGATTGGCAGCTCGCAGCTCCTTCTCGCTCATCTGGTTGGTAACGGCATTGTATTTGCCGTAGAAGCCATAAAGGCGCAAGGCGGAGAAATTGGAACGCTGATTGGCTTTGGCATCCGAACGAGCCTTCAGGAGCAAATCGACATATTGATTCCATGTAGCCTTGCTTGCCTTGGCGTTGTTGAGCACATCCTCGAGCAGCTGCAGTGCCTTGGGCATGGAGCTGTTGAGACCCGTGAGTGTAATGTCGATGGCATCGCTGCCCACATTCACACTGTAGCTGCAAGCCAAATCGTAGAACAACTGATTGATTTTCTGGTTCGTAAGCTTGGCAGTACCCACATAATCGAGGTACCCTGCTGCTATGTCATAGCGGTTGTCACTCTGCTGGCCGAACGGATAGTGATAGGCCAGAGTGAAAAGATCATCTTCCGTGTTCTGCTTGTAGAGCACGTCAACGCCCTTCTTCGTGACGGTCTTCGTGAGGTCTTTCTTGTAATCAACAAAGCTGGGCTGGATGGGTTCGGGCTTGGAGTCGACCACTTCCTTGAGGAACGCACTCTGCTTATCATTGTTGGTAGGAATCGGAGTGATGCTGGGCTTCTCTATCTTATGGATAGTAGTATCGTTGCCCTGGCGCTTGAAGACGGTCACATAGTTGTCAAGGAAGAAACGGTTGGCAAAGTCAACAATCTGCTGACGTGTCATCTTGGAAATGCGGTCGAGGCGGTTGACCTGGTCGCTCCACTTCTGTCCATTGATGAAAGCATCCACAAACTTGTCGGCGCGAGAACGATTGCTCTGCAGCGAACGGTAATAGCTCAGTTTCATGTTGTTGACCACGGCAGGCAGAAGATTGTCTGAGAACTGTCCTTTCTTCAGTTTCTCAATCTCGGCAAGCATCAGCTTGCGCACCTCTTCGAGGCTCTGGCCCTGCTTCGGACTGCCCACGAGGATGAACTGTCCATAGTCGGTCATGCCCATACTGCCCGCTGCGGCACTCTGAACCTTCATCGGCGTGTTGAGGTCCAGGTCGAACAGGCCGGCCTTGCCGTTTGAGAGCATGTTGGAAATGACATCGAGCGTGTCAGCCTGATAGCTGGCCGCACCTTCCGTCTTCCATCCCATCATCAGGTCCTCGGCCTCAAGGCCAACCACCGTGGTATCCACGGGAGCCGTCAACTCACGCACCGGCGCATACTCGGGACGGCTGAGATTGTCGCTCTTCTTCCAGTCGCCGAAATACTTGTCGATGATGGCCACTACCTTGTCGGGGTCGAAATCGCCCGCCATACAGATAGCCACGTTGTTGGGAACATAGTAACGGTTGTAGTAATTCTTGATGTTGACGATTGAGGGGTTCTTAAGATGGTTCTGCGTGCCGATGGTGGTCTGCGTGCCGTAGGGGTGGTTGGGGAAGAGCTTGGCCCCCAGGGCATCCCACACCTTGCTGTTGTCGCTTGCCAGTCCGATGTTGTATTCTTCGTAGACAGCCTCCAATTCGGTATGGAATCCGCGGACAACCATGTTTTTGAAGCGGTCGCTCTGAATCTTGGCCCATGTGTCAATCTCGTTGGAAGGTATGTCCTCCACATAGCAGGTGACATCATTGGAAGTGTAGGCATTGCTACCTTCCGATCCAATGGAAGACATCAACTTGTCATATTCGTTGGGGATGTTGTACTTAGCCGCGAGCTGAGAGATGGAGTCAATCTCATGGTAGGCCTTCTTGCGTGCGGCCTTGTCAGTGAGACGGCGGTAAGCCTCGAAGCGGTTCTGGATAGAGTCGAGCAAAGGAGCCTCAGCCGCCACATCGCTGCTTCCAAAATGGGTGGTGCCCTTAAACATCAGGTGCTCCAGATAGTGAGCCAGTCCGGTGGTCTCCGCAGGGTCGTTGCGCGAGCCTGTGCGGACGGCGATGTAAGTTTGCAAACGGGGTTTCTCCTTGTTGACGGAGAGGTACACCTTGAGGCCGTTGTCGAGCGTGTAGATGCGGGCTTGCATCGGATCGCCCGGCACTGTGGTGTACTTGTACTGCTGTGCCAGGGCCGACGAGGTGATCAGCAAAGCCACTGCAGCAAGAAAACTTCTGAATTTCATATTATGGATATTGTTTAAACGGTCAAAGGATGACATTAATCTTTGTGATAGATTGTCTCGAGCTTAATTCTCAAAGTCAATCTCATGGTCGAGGTTATTGATGAAGTTGTCGAGAACTTCCTTCTCCACGTCGCCCATGCGGAACTCTTTCTCGGCGTCCTTTCTGATCTCGGCAATCCAGGCACGACGTGCAGTAATGTAGTCTTGCTTGATGCGTGCGGCATCGTCGAGCGTCAGCTCCTGCAGGTGGTAGTAGTCGAGAATCACGCGGTAGGTCCACGCCCACTGGTAGAGCCGATAGTTCTCGTTGATCTCCTCGAAGCGCCCAGTCACGGCGTCGATGGTGTCGAGCGTTCCGTTCTTGATGTCGTCCACCAGGCGTTGTTCCTCTGATGCAGGCAGCAACAGGCCCGCCAAGTCGTTCCAGTCACCCAAGCCGACAGCCGTTGTGGGAGGCTGGAGCTCCGGGTCGCGCTTCAGCACGCGCTTGAGTACGGCGCCCATGTAGATGCGCAAGGCAATGTCGTAATACTTGATGCCCTTGTGGAGCGACGGGCCATTGATGACATAGTCGTGGAAATTGTAGCTTGAGACATCGTCGCCCGACGACGCCCTGAGGTCCTCCAGAATTTTCTTTCCCTTGATGATCTCACCCACACTGAAGGGGGAGAGCCAGTCGAAGTTGACGATGCTTTTCTGCGAGCCCTTCGGCCGCATGTCGCGTTTGGGCCACTTACGAATGTCTCGGTAGAGCCCCACTGTGGTGATGTTGCGTCCTGGCGACAGGTACATCGTGTCGCCATAGGCGATGAGATAAGAGAACGGAAGGTTGCGCGTATCGGGATGGTGCATCAGCTTGCCGAAGCAGACACTGAACGTGCCGATGGTAGCCGGCATGAGGAGGTAGGCTCCGCTGGCCGTCTTCGCGCCACGCTCAAGCACTCCCCAGTGCATAGGTCCCATCTTGTAGGCATGGTTGGAAAAGTTGGTGGCCGACCCGGCATTGTAGAAACTGAACATTCCACCGATGAGCAGCGAACTCTTGTGATGGCTGGCTGAGAATGGACCGCAGAATGCCGCACACGCCTCACCATTGCTCATATAGCTATTGGCAAAAAACACGCTGGCCGATGCCGTGAAGCCATTGCTTACCTGGCACGCCTCACCCACAAAGCAGTCCTGCATCTTCACCGAATTGATGATGCTTGTGCCATCGCTGATGATGGAGTTCTCGCAGATGACGCCCGTTCCGATGTAAACACTGGCCTCTGGTGAGCTAAGAATCGTACAGTCGCTGAGGCGTGCCGCCCCGTTGACCTCGCAATCATCGTAAATGTTGGTATTGGTGATTTCCTTTGTGTTGACAATCTTCACCCCGGCCCCGAGCGTGCCGCAGTCGGGAGCCGTGGCCTCAATCTCCTCACGGATGAGGCGGCGTATGCAGTCTTTGAGTTCCTTGTCGTGGAAGTGCTTCACCATGAAAGCGGCAAACTGACTGTTGAGGTGCTTAAAAAGGATGAGATTGCCGTCACCCACCTCGTTGAGCACTGATATCAGATTACCCTCTCCGTAGGTAGCTCCCTCGGTCGTCTCGATGGTCGACACGTTGGAGATGTAGCAGTCGTCACCGATGACATAGTTGTTGATGAAGTTGCCAACGTTCTCGATGAGACAGTTGTCGCCTATGGTCACATTGCGCAAGGTGGCATTGACAATGCCCGAATGTTTGAGAAATCCCTTGGAGACCTCCACGTTCTTCTCAAACGCTCCGATACAGATGTCTCCATAGAGCATCACACGCTGCATGTAGGTGGGTTTGAAGTCATCGGAGACTCTGACCCTGCTCCAGTCTTCAGCCCAGCAGTTATGGTCTTCGAGCACATTGATTTCCTCGTCGGTGAGTTTTCTGTAGTCCATATCGTTGTCGTTTTATTGAGTTGTCGAGATCAGTCTTCCACAGGATAGAGAAAGTCGTTGTAGGGATATTTCTGCACGTGCAGTTCGCGCACCTTGCGGTAAAGGATATCGCGGAACTCATCCACGTTCTCTTTCTCGCGGGCGGAAATGAAGAGGCAGTTGTCGTTGAGACGCGCCATCCATGTGCGCTTGAGCTCGTCGAGCGTGACATTCTCGCGTGTGGGAGGCGTCAGGTCATCAGGTTCTTTGTCTGTCCAGTGGTAATTGTCGATCTTGTTGAACACTATAATCGTGGGGCGTTCGGAGCAGCCCAACTCCTTGAGTGTCTGGTTGACGACCTCTATCTGTTCCTCGAAATCAGGGTGAGAGATGTCCACGACGTGCAACAGCAGGTCGGCCTCGCGTACCTCATCGAGCGTCGACTTGAACGAATCTACCAGATCGGTGGGCAGCTTACGGATGAAGCCTACGGTGTCAGCCAGGAGGAACGGCAAGTTCTCTATGACCACCTTGCGGACGGTGGTGTCGAGCGTAGCGAACAATTTGTTCTCGGCGAAGACCTCACTCTTGGCCAGAAGATTCATGATAGTGGACTTGCCCACGTTGGTGTATCCCACAAGAGCCACTCGAATGAGGCGTCCTCGGTTCTTGCGCTGGGTGGTCTTCTGCTGGTCTATCTCCGCCAGCCGCTTCTTTAGGAGACTCATGCGGTTAAGAATGATACGCCGGTCCATCTCAAGCTGGGTCTCGCCGGGGCCGCGCAAGCCCACAGAGCCTTTGCCGCCACCCGATCCCGAGCCGCCACCCTGGCGTTCCAGATGGGTCCAAAGACGCTGCAAGCGAGGCAACATGTAACGGTATTGGGCCAGTTCCACCTGCGTCTTGGCATTGGCCGTTTGAGCACGCATTGCAAAGATATCGAGGATAAGCGACGTGCGGTCGAGGATTTTCACCTGCAGCTCCTGCTCGATATTGCGCATCTGCTTGGCCGTGAGCTCATCGTCAAAGATGACCATGCCTATCTCGCGGTCCTCGTCTTCCTCTTCCTTGATATAGCGCTTGATTTCCTCAAGCTTTCCCTTTCCTACATACGTGATACTACTGGGGCCGCCCACACGCTGCGTGAAACGCTTCACGGTGACCGCTCCCGCCGTATCTGCCAAAAACTCCAGCTCATCCAGATATTCCTTGGTCTTGGCCTCGTCTTGCTGAGGCGTGATGAGACCCACCAGAATGGCGGTCTCGGCCTTGACTTCGGATATAACGAATTCCTTCATGCTTGATACATTATTTATATGTGCAAAGATACGGAAAAAGATTGGGAAAGAGTATTACAGTGACTATTTTTTCTGTTTCGGCCGCCAAAGGATTTCTCCGCGCCATTCTGCCACGCAACGTTTACGTAAACGTTTACGCACTTTTTCAAGCAAAAGCATTTCACAAATGAGCCACAACTCGGGATTATTGCTACCTTTGCAACAGACAAGTGACAGAAAGGTTATGGGTGGTTGAAGTTACCTGTCCGCAGCAGCGCCTGTTGCCACAATTGTCTGAATTTAACGAAAGAACCCGATTTCAAAGATAAAAAACTACATACGAACTAACTACGTAAACAGATTAGAAGAAGAAACGCCCAGACGTGAGTCTGGGCGTTTTCCATTTGTTTCTCTTCTCCGCCAGGCCCTATCGGCCCACATGAAGTTCGACACCTGCCCCCTGACAGTCAGCACCCATAGGCGGGTTGCGCTTGGTGAGGACAACGGTCACGTCGTCCACTTGCGGCCACTGGTCAAGCAAAGCCTGAGCGATACGCCCAGCCACATGCTCCACAAGGGCGCCAGGGCGTGCCATCTGACTGCGCACCACCTGGAAGACCTCCGCATAATTGACCGTGTCGGCCACATCATCGCTCACCATAGCCTTCTCCACATCCACATGCAGGCGCACATCGACCTCATAGTCGTTGCCGACCAGACGCTCTTGCGCCGCCACGCCATGATAAGCGTGGAAGCGCAAGCCGCGAAGGCAAATATAACTATCTTTCAGTTTCATGAGCACATACTTGAGTTAGAGCTACAGCTGCTGCGTACGTTATCCACATCGGCTGGCTCCGCAGTTGGTACAGATGAGACAACCTTCCTGGTAGACCAGCGTCTCCTGTCCGCACACGGGGCATTTCTGACCCGCAGCCTTGGTGCCATCGGTAACATATTTCTTCAAGGCACGTTCCACACCGTTCTTCCATGTATTGATGCTTTGGTCATTGAGCTGCAACGAACCGACAAGCTTGATGACGTGGTCAATGGGCATGCGATAGCGGAGCACACCGGAGATGAGCTTGGCATAGTTCCAGTATTCCGGATTGAATTTCTCGCTCAATCCCTCGACGGTGGTCTTGTAGCCCCGTTTGTTCTCAAACTGGAAGTCGTATCGGTGGGAGCCGTCCTCATTGGTCTGCTTGATGATCTTGCCCTTGGTGACCGTCTTGGGCAGCACGATGCCCTCGTCGTCGTCCTGCAGACCGGTGAAGATTTCATACGGATAGCCGTCGAGCAGGCCCACAAAGGCCACCCATTTCTCCCTGTTGTTCTGAAAGCGCACCACATCGCAGTCCAGTTCACGCGGCCTGACCTCCTGCACAGTAGGACGCAGCATGACAGGTGCAGAGACCGCTACGCAAGACTCCTGTCGTTTCTTCTTGTCCTTCTTGGAAGCGGAGACCATCACTCCCGCCCTGCTTCCGTCACGATAGATGGTACATCCCTTGCATCCCGAGCGCCACGCCTCCACATAGAGACGGTCGACGAGATCCTCGTCGACGTTACCGGGCAGGTTCACGGTGACCGAGATGCTATGGTCCACCCACTTCTGTATGCTCCCCTGCATGCGCACTTTCATGAGCCAGTCAACGTCGTTGGCAGTGGCCTTGTAGTAGGGGGAACGTGCTACCAGAGCATCGATTTCCTCTTGCGAGTATTTCTTGTCGGTATCGATGCCACAAACCTTCATCCACTGCAGGAACTTCTTGTGATAGACGATGTACTCCTCAAACGAGTCGCCCACCTCATCGACATAGTCGACATGTACGTCCTTGTCATTGGCATTGACCTTGCGGCGGCGCTTGTAGACAGGCATGAACACGGGCTCGATACCGCTCGTGGTCTGCGTCATGAGCGATATGGTTCCTGTCGGGGCTATAGTGAGACAAGCAATGTTACGGCGGCCGTGCTTCGTCATGTCATCGTAGAGTTTCGGGTCGGCCTCGCGCAGACGACCGATGAACGGATTGTTCGCCTCGCGCTGGGCGTCGTAGATGGCAAAGGCACCACGCTCTTCGGCCAGCGTCACCGACGAGCGGTAGGCGTTGAGGGCCAAGGTCTTCTGCACACCAACAGCAAAGTCGGTGGCCTCCTGGGTGCCATAGCGCAAGCCCATGGCGGCTATCATGTCGCCCTCGGCGGTGATGCCCAGACCTGTGCGGCGTCCAAGACCGCTCTTATGCTTGATTTTCTCCCACAGACAGCGCTCCGTGTGCTTCACGTCATCGCTCTGCGGATCGCTCTGGATCTTCTCCAGGATGAGGTCAATCTTCTCCATCTCCAGATCGACAATGTCATCCATGATGCGCTGGGCCAGTTGCACATGGTACGCAAACTTCTCATAGTCGAAGCGTGCGGCAGGCGTGAAGGGGTTGTCCACATAACTATACAGGTTGAGACAGAGCAGCCGGCAACTGTCATAGGGACAGAGGGGTATCTCGCCGCAGGGGTTGGTGGAGACGGTGCGGAAACCCAGGTCGGCATAGCAGTCGGGAATGCTCTCCCTGAGGATGGTGTCCCAGAAGAGCACACCAGGCTCGGCACTCTGCCAGGCGTTATGCACAATCTTGCGCCACAGCGTGCGGGCTGAGATCTCACGGCTCATCTTCGGCTGCTGGGCATCGACGGGAAACTGCTGCACATAGGACTTGTCGTCAACAACGGCCTGCATGAACGCATCGTCTATCTTTACACTGACGTTGGCGCCCGTAATCTTGCCCTCGGTCATCTTGGCATCGATGAAGTCCTCAGCGTCGGGGTGCTTCACGCTCACCGAGAGCATCAGAGCGCCACGACGACCGTCTTGCGCCACCTCACGGGTGGAGTTGCTGTATCGTTCCATGAAGGGCACGAGGCCGGTACTCGTCAGCGCAGAGTTGTTGACGGGCGAGCCTTTGGGACGCAGGGCATCGAGGTCATGGCCCACGCCACCCCGCCGCTTCATGAGCTGCACCTGTTCCTCGTCGAGCTTCATGACGGCTCCGTAGGAGTCGCCGTCGTCCTCGACACCGATCACGAAGCAGTTGCTCAGAGACGCCACTTGGTGATTGTTTCCGATGCCCGTCATCGGGCTGCCTGCCGGTACAAGATATCTGAAATGGTCGAGCAGGTCGAACACCTGCTGGGCACTGAGGCCCTTTGGATATTTTGACTCGACACGGGCTATCTCATGGGCCATGCGCCAGTGCATGTCGACCGGGCTTTTCTCGTAGATATGACCGAAGCTGTCTTTCATGGCATACTTGGTCACCCACACGCGGGCGGCCAGCTCGTCGCCATCGAAATAGGCCAACGAGGCGGCGTAGGCCTCCTCGTAGGTATAGGTCGGTTGGTTTTCCATGATATGAATAGTTTTCTGTTAGGTGGAACTTTCTTCTGCAAAACTACAAAAGATTTGCGAAAAAGGTGCCACACGGCAGATGAATTTAGCGGAAAACATTTCCTTTTCGAATAATTTTGTCTATCTTTGCCCCATACAAAACACACCAAAATGAAAAACTTAGATACTCGCCGAAGCATCCGGAAATATGCCGACAAGGCCGTTTCAGACGAATTGCTCCACAGACTATTGGCTGAAGCGGAACGCACGCAGACCATGGGCAACCTGCAGCTCTATAGCGTTGTCGTGACACGCAGCAAGGAGATGAAAGAGAAACTGGCTCCCGCCCACTTCAACCAGCCGATGGTGTGTGGTGCGCCAGTGGTGCTGACCTTCTGCGCCGATTTCCGCCGCACCACCCGTTGGGCAGAGAACCGCAAGGCCACACCTGGCTACGACAATTTTCTGAGCTTCGTCAACGCCACCACCGATGCGCTTATTTACTGTCAGACCTTCTGCAACCTTGCCGAAGAAGAGGGACTGGGCCTGTGCTTCTTGGGCACCACGGTCTACCAACCCCAACTCATCATCGACACGCTCCAGCTGCCCCAGCTGGTGTTCCCCGTGGCCACCATCACCCTGGGATGGCCCGACGAACAGCCGGAGCTGAGCGACCGACTGCCCCTGCAGGCCATCGTCCACGATGAGACCTACCACGACTATACACCGCACGACATCGACACGCTCTATCGGGAGAAGGAACAACTACCGGTCAACCAGCATTTTGTGGAGATCAACCACAAGGAGACATTGGCACAGGTCTACACCGACCTGCGCTACACACGCAAGGACAACGAAGCCATGTCAGCAGGCATGATCGAAGCGTTGCGCCGCCAGGGCTTCCTGCCTCAAAAAGAACAAGAATAAGAAAGGGCATCCGTCATGAGTGTGGACATCAGACAAGTGGAAACCAATAAGGACCTCAAGACATTCATCCAGTTTCACTACGACCTCTACAGGGGCAACACCTATGCCGTGCCCTTCCTTTATGGCGACGAGTTGGGCACACTCGACCGAAAGAAAAACCCGGCCTTCGAATATTGCGATGCAGCCTACTTCCTGGCACACAAGGATGGAAAGGTTGTGGGGCGCATAGCCGCCATCATCAATACGCGGGCCAACACACGCTGGAACAGGCGCATGGTGAGGTTCGGATGGTTCGACTTTATCGATGACCAGGAGGTCTCGGCACGTCTCATCACCACCGTGGAGCAATGGGGAGCCGAGCGGGGCATGACAGAGATTGCCGGCCCGTTTGGCTTCGACGACATGGACCGCGAGGGGATGTTGGTGGAGGGCTTCGACCGCTTGTCCACACTTTACATCAACTACAACTATCCCTATTATCCCAAGCACATGGAAGCTCTGGGAGGCTTCCGCAAGGACAACGACTATCTGGAATACCGCATCCGCGTGCCGGAGGTGACACCACCCAAGTTTGCCAAACTCTCGGAGATGATCGAACGGCGCTACAACCTGCATGCCCACAAATTTACCAGCGACGAGCTGCTGCGGCAGGGCATGGGACGGCAGGTATTCGACATCCTCAACATCACCTACAACGACCTCTACGGGTTTGCCCAGCTGAGCGACAAACAGATCGACAAGTTGGTAAACGACTACATCCGCAAGGCCGACCTCAACCTCGTCACGGGAGTCGTCGACGGCAACCAGGACAACAAGCTGGTGGGCTTCGGCATCTCCTTCCCGTCATTCTCTCGCGCCATGCAACGCACTCGCGACGGACGGATGCTGCCCTTCGGCTGGTGGCACCTGTTGCGCGTGCTCAAATGGCACAAGACCGACACCGTGGACCTGTTGCTCATCGGCGTGCTGCCCGAATATCGGGCGAAAGGCGCCAACGCCCTCATCTTCAACGATCTCATCGCCCATTACCGGCAGTATGGCTTCCGCTGGGCCGAGGCCATGCCCCAGATGGAGACCAACAAGGGGGTGCTCAGCCAATGGCAATATCTCGAAGCGGAAAACCACCGACGCCATCGTGTCTACGTGAGGAGCATCGAAGCGTCGGAGCATTAGGAGCCAACCGCAAGCATGCCTTGGCAATCCGGAAATCAATAAAGGCCATCATTTTCATCAACTGCAGGTGAATAACTTATGTTTTTGTTAAACTTGCCATTTTTCCATCTGACTATTTTACGGCAATATAAATTCCGAGACTTGATCTCACTCCAGGATTTCTCTTTGGCATTCTTCAATTTTACCAAGAAGAAATAGCAGGTTTGGGAGACCAAATAACTCGAGTCAATGGCACACAATGAGTCTGGATATATGGCACGGTGCTCACTCCCTTGCCACTCAGTTTCGCCTCATCGCGGATGGTGTAACCCTTCTTTAATGTGATGTTCTCACGCTCCGGTTCATGCTTAGGCAAGCGTCCAAAGGCCGGGCGGCGCACAGGTGGAAAAGGTGCATGTCGGCAAGGATGGTCGGAGGAATGCACCTGAAAATGGGAATGTCGTGTTTTTTGGTCAAAAAGTTTGTCATGGATTTCGGTTGAAATAG
>CAVIOP010000013.1:0-26308 GCA_963644485.1 bacterium
TCGCGCCGATGGTACTGCAATGCAATGCGGGAGAGTAGGAAGCCGCCTTCTTTCATAGTGAAGTCTGGAGATTCTTTGTTGAGTCTCCGGACTTTTTTATTTTATGCGCTTGGCCGCATGCTGATGTTCAGCGCCACCTACAACATCTTCAAGAAGGGAGCAAGGGCTTTCAAGGGGAATATGAAAAGTTTAGGCATCCATCGCACCCGTTAAAAAGGAATTATCCGTATCTTTGCAGATGGAAAGACATGAACACATGAAACACGCAACCCTACTTGTCGTAGACGACAACCGAAACATATTGACCACCGTGCGCATGCTACTGGCGAATGTGTTTGAGCATGTGGTGACACTGGCCAGTCCCGTCGGCATACCCGCACGGCTTCGCGAGGACAAGCCCGACGTGGTGTTGCTCGACATGAACTTCAAGAGTGGCATCAACACCGGCAACGAGGGCATCTTCTGGCTGCACGAGATCAAGCGTCTCAGTCCCCATACGGAGGTGGTGCTCTTCACCGCCTATGCCGACATCGAGCTGGCGGTGCGCGGCATGAAGGAGGGCGCCCACGACTTCATCGTCAAGCCCTTCGACAACGAGAAGCTCGTCAGCACACTTCTGGCGTGCCTGCCCAAGGGGCGCCAGTCCCAAGGTGCGCCTGCGGCAACCGGCGGCTCACCCGCCGGCGGACAGGCCGCCAAGGGCGCCATGTTCTGGGGAACGTCGCCCGTCATGAGCGACCTGCGGATGATGGTGGAGAAGGTGGCGCCCACCGACGCCAACATCCTCATCACGGGTGAGAACGGGACGGGCAAGGAAGTGCTTGCCGCCGAGATACACCGTCTCTCCAAGCGTGCCAACGCACAAGGCTCAGGCCGGCGCGAGTCGTTTTTCCCCATTGACATGGGCGCCATCTCGGAGACCCTTTTCGAGAGTGAGCTGTTCGGTCATGTCAAGGGCGCCTTCACCGATGCCAAGGCCGACAAGACTGGCAAGCTGGAGCTGGCCGAAGGCGGCACCCTCTTCCTCGACGAGATAGGCAATCTGAGCTATGCTCTCCAGGCCAAGCTGCTGACGGCCTTGCAGCGCCGCAGCATCGTCCGTGTGGGCGGCTCCCAGTCCATCCCCATTGATGTGCGTCTCCTCTGCGCTACCAACAAGGACTTGCAGCAGATGGTCAGCGAGGGCCTCTTCCGCGAGGATCTGCTCTATCGCATCAACACCATCCACCTGCACCTGCCGCCGCTACGCGAGCGAAAGGGCGATATCGCACCGTTGGCCACCCTTTTTCTCCGTCGCTATGCCGACCTCTACGGCCGGCCGGGCCTGACCCTCTCCGCCGAGGCGGCAGAGCGCATCGAGCAGATGCCGTGGCCGGGCAACATACGCGAATTGCAGCACGCCATGGAGCGGGCTGTCATCCTCTGTGAGGACAATGCCGTCACCCCACGCGACCTTCCGTCGGCTTCTGTCGTCCATCCGTTGCCCGCCGAACAGCCCACCACGCTCGACGGCATGGAGCGCCAGCTCATCGTCAAGACCATCGACGAGTGTCAGGGCAACCTCTCGCAGGTGGCCGCCCAACTGGGTATCTCCCGACAGACACTCTACAACAAAATCAAGAAATACGGACTGTAGACCATGGCATGGATCATCATCGTTCTCGCATTGGTCGCCTCGCTCACGGCCAGCGTCCTGCTGTGGCTGCAGAACCGCCGCATCACCAGTCGCGTAAAGTTCCTGTTCGATGCCATCGACAGTGGCGACTACAGCTTCCGCTTTCCCGTGGCTGGAAAACGCGGCAACGCGCAGGTGGTGAACGACGCGCTCAACCGTGTGAAGAGTGTGCTCAGCCACGCCCGCGACGAGCAGATGGAGAAAGAGAAGTTCTATGAGCTCATCCTCGACTCGGTCGACACGGGTATCCTCGTCGTGGAGGAGGACCGTGGTGTTGTCATCCAGTCCAATAGGGCTGCCCGCACGATGCTTCGCCGCGACACCATCACCCATATCGCTCAGGTGGATGAGATGCTTCGCCGCTTCTCGTGTCGCCAGTCGCATGCCCTGTTACGAGGCAAGAAAATGCGGGTGGTGGCCTTCAGCGACATCCATAACGAGCTGGCCAACCAGGAGATAGACGCCTGGGTGAAGCTCATCCGTGTGCTCACCCACGAAATCATGAACACCGTGACACCCGTCATCTCACTCTCCGAGACCTTGCTCCCCACGGCCGACGGCGAGACGCGAGAGGGATTGCAGGTCATCCACAAGACCAGCGCGGAGCTGGTGCAGTTTGTTGAGAACTACCGGCAGTTCACCCGTGTGCCAGCCCCGTCCCCGTCGCTGTTCTATGTCAAGCCTTTCCTGGCGAGGCAGGCCCAGCTCCTGGCCCATGGTGCCGGCCACGGACGGCAGATCAGCATGACGGTCACGCCCGATGATCTTCTTGTCTATGCCGATGAGGGTCTGGTGAGCCGTGTGGTCAGCAACCTTCTCAAGAATGCTGCCGAGGCTACCGGACCGCAGGGCCGCATCATCCTCCATGCCAGTACCGACAACCGCGACAACGTGACCATTGACGTGACCAACGACGGACCTGCCATCCCGTCCGATGTGGCAGCCCATATCTTTGTGCCCTTCTTCACCACCAAGACGGGCGGCAACGGCATCGGTCTTTCCATCTCCCGGCAGATTATGCGCACCAGCAACGGAACGCTCGAATTGGCCGAGAACGCCGACGGACGTGTCACTTTCCGCCTTATCTTCCTGTAGCCGGGCGTTTTTCAGGCGCAGGGTCCCTGTTCCATTGATTTATCCGAAGAAAACAGGAATCTATATCAAATAATCCGTGTTTTTGGGTATAAGTCTGAGGAAAATAGTTTACCTTTGCACATCTGATGATATTAATAGGTATCGAATACGTCTTGTAAGAGATTGTTCGGAGGGAAAAAACATTGATTATGAATTCTTTTATTAGCCAGTTGCCTGCAGGTCTTAGGCATGGTGCCCTTGTTGCCATGCTTATGTGTAGCAGCCTTAGCGTCACGGCCCAACGCGTGGCACTGAAGACCAATGCCCTCTACTGGGCCACGGCGAGTCCCAACCTGGGGCTCGAACTGAGAGTGAACCGTCACATCACGTTTAATATGGAAGGCACCTTCAACCGATTGAAGGTCGGCAAGTACGACACGCGGGGCGTGATGTTTGTCCCTGAGGCACGCTATTGGTTGAGCGCGCGTCCGCAGGCCGGCCATTTCTTCGGCCTCATGGGTCTGGGTGCCACCTACAACCTGCTGCTCAATGACCACCGCTATAAAGGCGATGCCTTTGGCGGCGGCCTGACCTATGGCTACAGTTTCGTGCTGGGCCGGCGATGGAGCCTTGAGGCTACGGTGGGTGCCGGTGCCCTTTATCGGCGTGAGAAAAACTACAAGGAGGCAACCGAGGAAGAGCCCGACATGCCCAACCACAAGAAATGGCAGCTCTTCCCGCTCAAGGCAGGCTTGAGCTTTGTGTACATCATCAAGTAGGTTTACAAAGGAATACAGGATCCATAGATTATGAAATCACACAACGCAATCAATGTCACACGGCACTATTGTGTGGCGTTCGTCCTGCTGATGCTCGCCCTGACAACCTTTCAGGCCCATGCCCAGAGCGTGGTGCGCGTGGCAGGTGAGGTGGTGGCCAAGGCCGACGGCCAGCCTCTTACGGGCGTGAACATCTCCGATGCTCGCAGTCAGCGGCGCCTGGCCGCCACCGACATCGACGGCAAGTTTGCCTTCAATGTGCACGAAGGCACCACCCTGAAGTTCAGCATGGTGGGCTTTGAGACCAAGACGGTCAAGGTGAAGAGCGGCCAAGGCTACATCAGCGTGAAGCTCGAAGAGAAGGACGTGACCATTAAGGAGGTGCTGGTGCAGGCCAAGCGCGTCACCGACAAGATTGTGCCCGAGCCCACCGACATCATCCTCAAGGGCAACTACCTGCACGTCTCGACACGTGTCCGGGTGCCGCGCGAGATGTTCGGGCACGACACGCGCCTCGTCGTGCAGCCCGTGCTCAACAATGTGACGCGCGGCAAGCTGTCGCTCATGCGCCCCATGGTCTACGACGCCAAGGAGTACAACCAGACGCAGGACCGTCTCTACAACTTCAACATGAACGACTCGGCAAGCGGCGACCCGCTGGCCAAGTATGTCACCATCAAGACGGCGGCCATGCGCGAGAAAGGCAGCACCAACGACATCATCGGCTACAACGACTCGGTGTATGTCGACAACGTGAAGGATGAATACTCGTGCGACGTGTACATGGCCATTGAGGACTACACCCATATCCTCTACCGCGACACCACCATCATAGCCCGCGGCACGGTCAATCCCCTGCGCTGGCTCGACTACTCGTTTGCCGCCAAGCAGATCACCGACCCCCGCTACCTGCCCAAACCCGAGAAGCAGCTGCGTGACAGCCGTGGCGAGGTCAACCTGCGGTTCCCCATAGGCAAGGCCACCTTCAGCACCGACGACCCGCAGAACGACAGCGAGATAGCCAAGCTGCAACAGCAGATATCCGACATCGCCCATTCGGAGGGCGCCTCCCTGCAGTCGCTGTCGCTCGAGGGCACATCGTCGCCCGACGGCAAGTATGCCAGCAACCTCAGGCTGGCCCAGCGCCGTATGGACTTTGCGGCGGCTTACATGCGCTCGCATCTCCCCGCTGACCTGGCACAGGGCGTGAAGTTCCAGAGCACGGCCAAGGTGGCCCCTTGGAAAGACGTGGTGCTCCTCCTGCGGAACGACAGTCTCGATGCCGAGGCTGGACAGATGGACGATATCCTGGCCGCGACCCGCGACATCGACCGCCAGAGTGCCGCCATGCGTCGCCTGCCGTTCTACCGCTCGCTGTTGCAGACCAAATACTTGCCGCAGCTGCGTAAGGTCAACTACACGCTGGCTTACTCCATCATGCGCACCCTCACCAACGACGAGATCCTGCAGCTCTATAAGAAAGACTACCGCCAGCTCTCGCGCTACGAGTTCTACCAGCTCTACACAGGCACGCACGACAACACGCTGCGCGAGGAGTATCTGCGCAATGCCCTCAAGACCTATCCCTCGTTCATGGCAGCTGCCAACGACCTGGAGGTGTCGCTGCTCAGCCGTGGCCAGTCTGACGAGACCCTGCTTGAGCCGTTCGTCGGCAAGAACGCCCCACAGGAGGTCAACTGCAACCAGGTGATTGCCCTGCTCAATGCCGGCCACTTCACCAAGGCCGACTCGGTGGCCTCCTTTGTCGAGCAGACCGACGACACCCGTCTGCTGCTCGCGGTCAATGCGGTGCTCAACGGCCGCTACGACGACTACCAGACGGTGGCCGCCACAGGCCAGCGCAACGAGTGCTGCCTGCTCCTTGCCATGAAGCGCAACGAAGAGGCCCTGAAGCTGGCCAAGCAGTTGCCCGAGGGCGAGGCGCTCACCCACTATCTCCGGGCCATCTGCCTCAACAGGCTCGACAGCCCCGAGGAGGCCTACGACCAGCTGAAGAAGGCCTTCGAGCTTGACCCGTCGCTGAAGAAGATCGCTCCGGTTGACGGTGATGTGAACAACCTCTTGCTCGACAAGGAAAAGGATAACAAGTAAAGGGGCGGTTCTGTGGATTGCCACCATATTATATTAAGTATTGTAAACGACATGACTTACATGAAATCACATATAGCCAAGAAAGTGGTCGTCATGACCGCCGCGGCCCTGCTGTCGTCCACCATGATGGCCCAGGTGCCGGGCAGCGCGCTCGACCACATGCTGCAAAGACCCCGCGTGAGCAAGGTCTACAAGCACAAGCGGCCGTTCGACCACCTGTTTGTGGATGCCGGAGTGGGCATCAACGGCATGGGAACCTCCAGCCTGCGCCTGGGAGCGCAAGGCTCCTTTGGCCTGGGCGACTGGATCACGCCAGAGCACGGCGTGCGCCTGAACGTGGACGGAGGCCTCTGGAGTGTCTTCGACAAGCGTGTGAAGTTTGCCGATCTCTCGCTCGACTACCTGCTCAACATCACCGCCCTGGCGCAGCCGGGCACCTACTACACGCCCCGTCGCTTTGAACTGATCGGCGTGGCGGGCGCCAGTTATGCATGGTCGCGCTACCAGGGCAACTGGGAGAATGGCTTCGGCCTGCACATCGGCCTGCGTGGCCAGGTGGCCCTTTCCCATTTCACCTACGCTTATCTCGAGCCGCGCATTGGACTGATCGAGGACCAGGTGTCGCAGGTCAACACGTGGCATGGCTACCGCCCCTACGGCAGCGTCATGCTGGGCCTGGGCTATCGCCTGCCCGAGAGCCGGCTTCAGAACACCTACGACGGACGCGGCTTTGCCAACGGACTGTTCTTCAGTGTGATGGGCGGACCGGCCTTCCTCGCCAACAGCCATCCCTCGATGTGGGACGACCGTTTCGGCGGACGCGTGGCGGTGAGCCTCGGCAAGTGGTTCGACCCCTACAACGCCATCCGTCTGACGGCCAACGCCACCAGCATACACCAGTACGAGTCGACCAACAACATGAAGGCCGTCGGCCTGCAGCTCGACTACATGGCCAACCTCCACAACCTCTTCGGCGGGCTCAACCCCAACCGCAAGTTCTGGATGGATCTTGTGGCGGGCGTGAGCTACAACCGCTCGGCCGACAATGATCATGTGGGCTACAACTCGCTGGGCATTGGCGGAGGCCTGCAGGCCAACATCAGACTGGCGCGCGGACTGGCTCTGTCGCTGGAGCCGCGTGTCGACATCTATGGCCAGCACTACGCCCCGCACGCCTTCTCTTTCAACAAGAGCGACGTGACAGCCTCGTTCCTTGCAGGATTGACCTACACCTACAACGACCGCCGCGCGGCACATGTCGAGGACGCCGACGACATCCACCACAGCACCATCACCGTGGTGGGAGGAGTGTCCAACCGTCTCAACACGCTGTCCGACGGTAAGATGTACGCCCCGATAGGCCGCCTCAGCTTCACCCGCTGGTATGCCCCGGCCTTCGCCTGGCGTGCCAATGTACAGGGACTGATACGCGGCAAGCGCGTCACCGGATACAACTACGTACAGGCCCAGGTCGGACTCGACTGGATGACCGACCTCACGGCGCTGAACTGCGGCTACGACCGCTCCCGCACGTTGTCGTTCAAGACCATTGCCGGCGTGAGCCTTGGTGCCGACTATGCCAAGCATGGCGAGCACACGACCTACTTCTCGCCCGACCTGCATGCCGGCGGACAGGTGGCTGTCCGTGTGGCCGACAACCTGCATATCGTGGCCGAGCCGCAGGTGGCCTATGAGCTCAGCGCACGGCTGAAGCCGTCGCACGTGGGCCGCTTCGCGCCTTCCCTGGCGGTGGGTCTGGAGTATAGCCTGCAGCCCAGTGGCCATGCGGGCCAGCCTGTGGCCAAGCCTGCCAAGCCCCACTTCGTGTCGGTCTCCGTCGGCACGGGTCTTTATACGGGCAACTATGGCGAGATGAATCCCCTGCGCAACCGCTTCTCGTTTGTGGGCGAGGTAGCCTACGGCCAATGGCTCAACGGTGTGAGCGGTGTGCACGCTTCGATCTCCAACACCACCGTGCAGCGCGCCGGGGGCAGGGGCAACCAGAACATCACCTCGCTCAGCGCAGGATACATGATGAACATCATGTCGGCCGTCACTGGCGAGCAGACCGACGGCGACAAGTTCCACCTCACGGGCATCGCCGACCTCTCGCTTGTGGGCAGCAACCTCAAGGGCAAAGACATGAAGGTGACGCTGGGCGGAAAGCTCGCCCTGCAAGCTGGCGTGGCTGTGAGCAAGCGCGTGGAGGTGTATGTGGAACCCGCTGCCGTCTTCTACGGCAAAGGGGTCGAGTTCAACACGATGAAGCACCATCCGCTGGAAGGCGAGGCCCGGCTGAGCCTCGGCACCAAGTGGAACTTCTGAACAGCGACAGGACAACCGTCAACATAGCCGGGACGCCCGGCAAGGATCAAAGGCAACGCGCATGTCACGCGCGGCTTTGACCCTTGCCGGGCGCCTCTCTTTTTTGTCTCTGCGGTCTCCGTGATGGTCCTTTACCGGATGCGCCGCTGGGGCGGTTGTCTTGATTTTTGGTGCAAAAGTTTGTCATGGATTTCGGTTGAAATAGAGCGCGAAAAAGGCTCAAGAGACCTGTCGGACAGACATCCGCGCTCGGCTCACGCGCTATAGATGCCTTATCGCGGTGCCATAGATGCCTTATCGTGGTGCGATAGATGCCTAACGACACCGTGATTAGGCATCTATCGCACCACGATAAGGCATCTATGGCACCGCGATAGGATACCTTCTTTCATGAAAACAGTACGCTTCAAGAAGCCGATATGTTCCAAAATCCCGCAAACAGCTGGTTTTCAGACGATTGCGAAAACCGCTCTATTTTCGCGTATTTCCGCCAAAATATTTCTTCGTTCGTCAGGACGGCCTTTTTTCGTATGTAGTTTGTCAAATTTCATGTATGTTTTTTACAAGCCTGGGTTGAAATCGTTGCGTCCTTCCAAGGCTTTCGTTGCCCACATCTTTTTTCGGATGTCCGATAATTGCAAGTCACCCGAAGGCGACGCCAAGAAGCTGCATGAACACACGCCCGAAACGGGAATAAATACCTGTATTGTGCTGATTTTCGCATTTGTGAAACCAACTTTTCATGCAAAATTGTTTTTATATCGGGAAAAAGTGGTAACTTTGCACTCCAAAGTGTAGATATGCCAAGTTTAGAGACGTTTAAGATCGACTTGAAGAGCCTTCCCGAGGGCGAGTCCGTAATGGAACGCAGCCTTGGCGATGACTTCTTCGAGACCATCGGCGCGACCGACGTGCGGAGCGGACAGCTGCACACCACGCTGACCATCCACCGCCGCGACGACTTCTTTGAACTGCTGTTTCACACTGCCGGCATGGTGACGGTGCCCTGCGACCTCTGTCTCGACGACATGGACCAACCCATAGAGGCCAGCGACAGGCTCACCGCGCATCTCGGCCAAACCGACTCGGAAGGAGACGACATCGTCACGGTCAGCGAGGAAGAAGGAATACTCGACGTGGCGTGGTTTGTCTACGAGTCCATTGCCCTCAACATCCCGCTCAGGCATGTGCATGCACCTGGAAAATGCAATCCTGCCATGATGAATATCCTTGAGGAACATTCGGCCGCCCGAAGCGGTGACGAGGATGGGGAGGAAACAGTGGATTCCCGATGGGCGGCACTTAAAGATTTAAAAATAACAAATTAAAACTATCATTCAAAATGGCACATCCTAAAAGACGTCAGTCAAAGACTCGTACCCTCAAGCGTAGAACACACGACGGAGCAGTAGCTCCCACATTGGCTGTTTGCCCCACCTGCGGCGCTTATTACGTTTACCACACGGTATGCCCCACCTGCGGCTACTATCGTGGAAAGGTCGCTATCGTTAAGGAAGCAGCTGAATAATGGGCAAGGTCAACGCGATCATCACCGGCGTTGGCGGCTACGTGCCCGACTATGTGCTCAACAATGAGGAGCTGTCGCGCATGGTAAACACCAGCGACGAGTGGATACAGACGCGTGTGGGCATCAAGGAGCGCCGCATCCTCACCGAGGAAGGTCTCGGCACCAGCTACATGGCCCGCAAGGCCGCCAAGCAGCTCTTGCAGAAGACCGGTGTGGACCCCGACACCATCGACGCGCTCATCGTCACCACCACCACGCCCGACTATAAGTTCCCCTCCACGGCCAGCATCGTGCTGGGCAAGCTGGGACTGAAGAACGCCTTCGCGTTCGACCTCTCGGCCGCGTGCTGCGGTTTCCTCTATACGATGGACATGGCGGCCTCGATGATCCAGAGCGGACGCTACAAGAAGATCATCGTCATCGGAGCCGACAAGATGTCGTCGGTGATCGACTACACCGACCGCCAGACCTGCGTGCTCTTCGGCGACGGTGCCGGAGCGGTGCTCATGGAAGCCACCGAGGAAGAGGGCATCGGCGTGCAGAACTCTTTCTTCCGCACCGACGGCAAGGGTCTGCCCTTCCTTCACCTGAAGGCAGGCGGTAGCGTATGCCCCCCCTCTCACTTCACCGTCGACCACCGGCTCCACTACCTCTATCAGGAGGGGCGCATGGTGTTCCGCTATGCCGTGACCGACATGAGCGACGATGTGGTGGAGGTCTTGAAGCGCAACAACCTTTCGGCCGATGAGGTCGACTGGGTGATTCCCCACCAGGCCAACCTCCGCATTGAGGAGGCTGTTGCCAAGCGTGCGGAGATCGATCCGTCGAAGGTGCTCATCAATATCGACAGGTATGGCAACACCAGTTCGGCGACCATTCCCTTGGCGATGTGGGACTTCGAAAGCCGGTTCAAGAAAGGCGACAAGCTCATCCTCACTGCTTTCGGAGCAGGATTTGTGCATGGCGCGGCCTACTACAAGTGGGCATACGACGGCGCTGCTGTAGGAAAATAACAGCGATTGAGCGACACCGACAATAGTCTGAAAGTCCAGAAGTCCAGTCATTCCAACAAACAATGGCCACTGGCCCGTAGGCCAAGGCGTTGTGACTGAACTTCTGGGCTTTTGGCTTCTTATCACCTTTACCCGATTATCCCGCACACCCCTTCGGCACACCCCGTGACAGTGTCACCGCTGTCCCCGACCCATTATCACCCCAACCCCATTCAACCATCCCCCCTCCAACCGAAAACTCTCATGCACAAAGCAGGATTTGTAAACATCGTGGGCAACCCCAACGTGGGCAAGTCGACACTGATGAACCAGCTCGTCGGCGAGAAGCTGAGCATCGCCACCTTCAAGGCCCAGACCACACGCCACCGCATCATGGGCATCGTCAACACGCCCGACTCGCAGATTGTCTTCTCCGACACGCCGGGTGTGCTCAAGCCCAACTACAAGATGCAGGAGATGATGCTCCAGTTCTCCGAGTCGGCACTGGCCGATGCCGACGTGTTGCTCTACGTGACCGATGTCGTGGAGGACCCGGAGAAGAACATGGACTTCCTCGAGAAGGTGGGCAAGATGTCCATCCCCGTCATCGTGCTCGTCAACAAGATCGACGAGCTGGCCACCCCCGATGCCACCGCCGGGAAGGGCTCGCCCAACCCCACCCAGCGTCTTGGCGAGCTGGTCGACAAGTGGAGCAAGCTCCTGCCCCATGCGGAGATACTGCCCATCTCGGCCAAGAACAAGTTTGGCATCGATATGCTCATGAAGCGCATCCGTGAGCTGCTGCCCGAGAGTCCTGCCTACTTCGACAAGGACCAGCTCACCGACAAGCCTGCCAAGTTCTTCGTCTCGGAGATTATCCGCGAGAAGATTCTCCGCTACTACGACAAGGAGATACCCTACTCGGTGGAGGTGGTCGTGGAGCGTTTCAAGGAGGACGACACACACATCCGCATCAATGCGGTCATCTATGTGGAACGCGACTCGCAGAAGGGCATCATCATCGGCCACCAGGGTGTGGCGCTGAAGAAGGTGTCGACCGAGGCCCGCAAGAGCCTGGAGAAGTTCTTCGGCAAGAAGATATTCCTGGAGATTTTTGTCAAGGTCGACAAGGACTGGCGCAACTCTGACCGCGAGCTCAACAATTTCGGGTACAATCCGCAATAGGCCCGCAGGCCCGACGGGCGTGATGAGCCCAGGGGGGCCAATAGGCAATAACCAAAACAATCAGAACGAAATATGGCAAACTTAGTAGCGATAGTAGGACGGCCCAATGTCGGCAAGTCCACCCTTTTCAACCGTCTGACGCAGAGCCGCAAGGCCATCGTCAGTGATACCGCAGGTACCACGCGCGACCGCCAGTATGGCAAGTGCCAGTGGAACGGGCAGGAGTTCTCCATCGTCGACACTGGCGGATGGGTAGTCAAGAGCGACGACATCTTCGAAGGTGCCATCCGCGAACAGGTCAAGGTTGCCACCGAGGAGGCCGACCTGGTGCTCTTCCTCGTCGATGTGGAGACCGGCCTCACCGACTGGGACGAGGATGTCGCCGCCATCCTGCGCCGCGCCAAGCTGCCAGTGATCCTTGTGGCCAACAAGGTAGACAACAGTGGAGAGGCGTATGTGGCCGCCGAGTTCTACAGGCTGGGACTGGGCGATCCGCAGTGCATCAGCGCTGCCACGGGCGGCGGCACGGGCGACCTGCTCGACCTCGTGATATCGAAGCTGCCCAAGGAGGTCAAGGAGGAGGTCGACGACGATATCCCCCGCTTTGCCGTGGTGGGCCGTCCCAATGCCGGCAAGTCGAGCATCATCAATGCGTTCATCGGCGAGGACCGCAACATCGTGACCGAGATTGCGGGCACCACGCGCGACAGCATCTACACGCGCTTCAATAAGTTTGGATTTGACTTCTATCTTGTCGACACAGCCGGCATCCGCAAGAAGAACAAGGTCACTGAGGACCTCGAGTTCTACAGCGTCATGCGCAGCATCCGCTCCATCGAGAACAGTGACGTCTGCATCCTCATGATCGACGCCACGCGCGGCATTGAGGCGCAGGACATGAACATCTTCCAGCTCATCCAGAAGAACAACAAGAGCCTTGTGGTGGTGGTCAACAAGTGGGACCTTGTGGAGGACAAGGACCAGAAGGTCATCGACACGTTCAAGAATGCCATCTACAACCGCATGTCTCCGTTTGTAGACTTCCCCATCATCTTTGCATCAGCGCTCACCAAGCAGCGCATCTTCAAGGTGCTGGAGACCGCCAAGCAGGTATATCTCAACCGCGGGATCCGCATCGGCACCACCAAGCTCAACGAGGTGATGCTGCCCATCATCGAGCAGACGCCTCCTCCCTCGACCAAGGGCAAGTACATCAAGATCAAGTATTGCTCGCAGTTGCCCAACACGCAGATACCGTCCTTCGTGTTCTACGCCAACCTGCCCCAATACATCAAGGAACCCTATCGCCGTTTCCTTGAGAACAAGATACGCGAGAACTGGACGCTCCACGGATGTCCCATCAATGTCTTTATCAGACAGAAATAACCTCGTCAGCCGCACGTGCGGCTGGCATGCCTACACGGGCAGAATGACCGAATGATGAAGAAAACAATTGTTTCCCTTTTCGCCCTGGCGCTCTTGGCTGCCTGCGGCGGCGCTTCGGGCCCCACGCCTGCCGACCTGGCGGGCGAGGCGGCCAAGGTCTACTATGAGCAGCTGCTGCATGGCGACTACGCCAGTTTCGTGGACGGCACCTATCGCCCCGACTCCATCCCGCAGGGCTATCGCGAGCAGCTCATCGCCAATGCCAAGATGTTTGTCGGACAGCAGAAGGACGAGCACCGCGGCATCACGGCGGTGCGTGTCATCAGGGCCGACGCCGACACGGCACACCACGTGGCCACGGTCTATCTGGGCCTGTCGTATGGAGACAACGGCAGTGAGCAGGTGGCGGTCCCGATGGTGGAGCATGGTGGCGTGTGGTACATGCGCTGACCGCCTTCACCGCAGGGGCTATTGCCTGCCGGCCTCTTCGTCGAGCTCTGCCTGGCGCACCTTGCGGAAAAGGTCGGAGGCAAAGACAAAGTCGTTGAGGCGTTTGCATTGCGACCCCATCACCTCGTCCTTGGTGCCTTCCCACTCCTTGTGGCCCTGGTAGATGAAGACAATCTTCTCCCCGATGCCCATCACCGAGTTCATGTCGTGCGTGTTGATGATGGTCGTGATGCCATACTCGTGTGTGATGTCCGACAGCAGGTGGTCGATGACCAGTGAGGTCTTGGGGTCGAGGCCCGAGTTGGGCTCGTCGCAGAAGAGATACTTGGGGTTGAGCACGATGGCGCGGGCGATGGCCACGCGCTTCTGCATGCCGCCCGATATCTCGTCGGGATACTTGGTCTCGGCACCCTTCAGGTTGACGCGCTCGATACACTCCATGGCCCGCCGGTCGCGTTCGCGGTTGGTCATCGAGGAGAACATGTCGAGCGGGAAGCGTACGTTCTCCAGCACGTTCATCGAGTCGAAGAGCGCCGACCCTTGGAAGGTCATGCCCATCTCGCGCCGCAGCATGATGCGCTGGCGCTTGTCCATGGCCACGAAGTCGCGTCCGTCGTAGAGTATCTGTCCCGATGTGGGTTCGAGCAGCCCCACGAGGTCGTTCATCAGTACGGTCTTTCCCGATCCGCTCTGTCCGATGATGAGGTTGGTCTTCCCTGTTTCGAAGACTGCGTCGATGCCTTTGAGCACTGTCTTGTCGCCAAACGATTTGGTGAGTTGCTTGATTTCGATCATGATGGCTGTGGGTTGATGGGGGTGTGTGGTGAAAAGGGTGTGGGGCGGTTACGACAGCAGTTGGGTGAGGAACACGTCGGAGAAAAGGATGAGCACGCTGGAGGACACCACGGCGTCGGTCGACGACTTGCCGACCTCCACGGAGCCGCCCTCGACGGTGTAGCCGAAGTAGCTCGATACGCTGGAGATGATGAAGGCGAAGAAGAGGCTCTTGATGATGCTCATCCACATGAACCATGAGTTGAAGGCGTGGTGCATGCCCGCCGTCAGGTCTTCGGGCGACATCATGTGGCCGATGTAGGCGGTGGCATAGGCGCCGGTGATGCCCATCGCCGACGAGAAGATCACCAGGAAGGGCATGATGGTCAGCAGGCCCAGGATCTTGGGCAGGATGAGGTGGCAGGCGGAGTTGACGCCCATCACGTCGAGCGCGTCGATCTGTTGGGTCACGCGCATCGTGCCGATCTCCGAGGCGATGTTCGACCCCACCTTTCCAGCCAGGATCAGACACATGATGGACGATGAAAACTCGAGCAGCATGATCTCGCGCGTCACGTAGCCCGTCACCCAGTGGGGCATCCAGGGACTCTGGATGTTCACTTTCATCTGGATGCAGATCACGGCTCCGATGAAGAACGAGATGAGCAGCACGATGCCGATGGAGTCGACACCCAGCTGGGACATCTCCTTGACGTAGCGCTTCATGAACACGCGCATGCGTTCGGGGCGCGAGAAGGAACGGCCCATCAGGATGAGATAGCTGCCGAAGGTGGTGAGCCATTTGCGAAGTAACTTGACGAGTATCATGTGTGCTGTCTTATTTTTAGCATTTCCATTGTCAATGCAAAAGTAACCAAAACATCTTGAAAAACTGCCATCGGGCAGAGAGTTTTTGAAGTTTTATGTGGAAACATGAACGTTTGTCGCTATTTATTTGTAATTTTACGCTCGGATTGGGCTTGCCCTTTCCAAGACATCGTTGGTAAACAAAAAGCATTCGCTATTATTTCGCGTTCAGCCAAAAGCCTCGGAAACTTATTGGAAATAACGTAACAAGGAATAATTGTGATAAGGCATTCGGTATGGAGTGCCTTAATCAACCATATATTGGCAATGCATCACGCATAGGCGTGGTGTGTTCTTATTATGTGGGTTGAGGTTTCCATTCCGAGGCTGCCTCATAGCTGAACGCAATAAGGAGCATCACGCCCCTTTTGCGTCTTGGCGTGATTGATAGTATGTGCTTGTAACCCTAAGCTATCAATCATATTATGGCAAACAAGAACCTGAATGCCGCCAAGCTGGCGAAGAAGGATGAGTTCTACACCCAACTCTCTGACATTGAGCGCGAACTGCAACATTATTGGCAGCACTTCCGTGGCAAGGTGGTGCTCTGCAACTGCGACGACCCTTACGAAAGCAACTTCTTCAAATACTTCGCCCTCCGCTTCAACCAGCTCGGACTGAAGAAGCTCATCTGCACATGCTACAATGGTTCGCCCGTGACAGGTAATGAATTGATGATCCATTTCCCTGGCTTTGATGAGGAACCGAAGAAGATTGCCTACAAGGTGGAGATAACGGAGGTGAAGGATGAGAACGGCGACGGAGCAGTGGACCTCTCGGATGTGCGGTATCTTCTGGAGAATGACAAGAATGCGCTGTCAGTCCTAAAGACGGGCGACTTTCGTTCAAAGGAGTGTATCGAACTGTTGAAGGAAGCGGACATCATTGTGACCAATCCTCCTTTCTCCTTGTTCCGGGAATACATCGGGCAACTGATGGAATATCAGAAGAAGTTTGTTATCGTTGGCCATCAGAATGCCATTACCTATAAAGAGGTGTTTCCTTTGTTGAGAAACAATGAGGTGTGGCTCGGGTATGGTTTCAAAGGTGCGGCTGCTCATTTCTATTCTCCGTATGATGATATTGCATCTGCTGGTGACCATAAAGAGAATATGATTCGCGTATCGGGCGTGAATTGGTTCACAAACTTAGAGATTCCTAAGCGCAACGAAGAGTTGGATTTAGTTTGTCGTTATTCTGAAGAAGAGTATCCAAAGTATGACAACTATGATGCGATAAATGTTGGCAGAACGCAGGATATTCCTTGTGATTATCCTGGATTAATGGGCGTTCCAATAACATTCTTGGATAAATATAATCCATATCAATTTGAGATAATTTGGCAAGCAAGTGGCAATACAAGAGCTTCTGCCCCAAAAGATGTTTTAGAAAGAACGGGGTATAGGATACATCCCGAAGACAGAGGGGGATGTGGAGTAGTTCATGGTAAACGTCAATATAGTAGAATTTTAATCCGCAACAAACACCCACAAGCCTTATGATGACAATCAAGCAAATGGACGTGACCGTTGGTGAGATTACCAAGGGTTACATCAACAACGAAGAGAAGGGAGTGAAAGGCTACGGCGGCCTTTTGGATATTCGCCCGCCTTATCAGCGTGAGTTTATCTATAATGAGAAAGAGCAACAAGCCGTAATCAATACGGTGTTGAATGGCTATCCGCTCAACGTGATGTATTGGGTGAAGCGCAGCGACGATGCGGAATGTCCCTATGAGGTGATGGACGGTCAGCAGCGCACCTTGTCGCTCTGTGAGTATGTGGCCAACGTGTTTGCCGTCGATTTCAAGAACTTTGCCAATCAGCCAGCCGATATCCGCAAGCAGATACTCGACTATAAGCTGACCGTGTATGTCTGCGAGGGTGGGGAGTCGGAGAAGCTGGCATGGTTTAAGACCATCAACATCGCCGGCAAGCCGCTGAATGAGCAGGAGATACGCAATGCCGTCTATGCCGGCCCCTTCGTAAGCGATGCCAAGAAGCATTTCTCCAAGACCAACTGCGCCGCCTATCGCTTGGGCAAGGACTTGGTGAACGGTTCGCCCATCCGTCAGGACTTCTTCAAGAAAGCCTTGGAATGGATGGCGGAGCATGAGACGCGCAGCGGCAAGCCGCAGACAGCCGTTGGCTATATGAGCCAGCACCAGCACGACCTGAACGCCATGCCTTTGTGGACTTACTTCCAGAGCGTGTTGCGCTGGGCGACGGATACCTTCAACATGAAGAAGTTTCGGAAGATCATGAAGGGCTTGGACTGGGCGCGGTTCTATGACGAGTATCATGAGAAAGTGCTCGATATCCGGAAGGTGGAAGAGCGGATAGCTGACCTATTGGGCGATGACGAGATCCAGAAGCCGCAGGGCATTATCCCTTATGTGCTGACGGGAGACGAACATTATCTTGACCTCAGAATCTTTCCTGGGAAAATAAGACAGGCTATGTGGGAGAAGCAAGACCATAAGTGTGCTCGTTGTGGCAAGGAATTTGACATCGCTTTTATGGAGGCCGACCATATCACACCTTGGTGTGATGGTGGTCGGACCGTATTGGAAAACTGCCAGATGCTGTGTCGGGAATGTAACCGGCGGAAGGGAGGCAAATAGGGTAGCGGACATTTCTTATAGATGTTCTTTTCATTATCACTTCCCATTTTTATGGGAATAAAATACCGATGATATAAATTTTTCTTCTGTTTTATTTGGTAATGTCGAAGGAGCTGTGTACTTTTGCAATTAAAATAAAAGACATGATAGATGTATCATATCAAAATACTGAGTTAGAAAGCCTTTTAACCAGTGGCAGAAGCGCAACGTTTATGGCTGTAATGAACAAGAAATTGTTCATGCAAAAACTGTGTAGTTTTAGGACTCTGCTTCATATTATAAATAATGCGGTCGAGTTGAAGTTCTACAGATATCTGCACTATAAACGCAACTCAACATTTAGCACTGTAACAGTAGAATGTGCAGGGCTCTACGGAAACCTAGTCTTTTCTGAAGAAGAACAAGGTAAAAAAGTTACGATATACGACTTAATATTAAATAAGGGTTATGGCAAAGAAAGAAGCATTTGATGCACTGTCTAACGTGCATCCAGGCTCTATCATTAGAATGGAGCTTAAGGCTCGCGGAATAAAGCAGAAGGATTTCGCCGAGAGAATTGCCATACAACAATCTCATTTATCCGAGATTTTAAAGGGCAATAGAAACATTTCCGATCAGATGGCCGAAACAATTGAGAAAGTTTTGTGCATTCCTTCTGCACACCTTATTCAGCTCCAGGCCGAATACAATTTCAAAAAGAAATCTGCTCAGATTAAAGACATTGAAGAGCATGATGCAGAAATGGCATTGAGGGAGTATAATGAGATTTATGACATGAGGGTAATCTTCAAACAAGTCGGAATCAAAGATTGTTCGTCAACAGAGAAATTGCAATTCTGTAAAACTGCATTACATTTCGCACCGCCAGTTGACCAACATCGTAAAGCATATGGATATTACCATCGGTCTGAAAGGACAGGACTCGACACTCGCATGATTTCCACTTGGTCGGTGTTGGCGCAGTATGAGGCCGAAAGGCAGCCGGATCCTACAGGGCATTTCGACAAGTCGCAAATAGACCAACTGTCAAGCGAACTAGCCGTAATATTCAACGAAAATAATAATACAATAAACAGGGTTTCCCGGAAACTTTCCGAATATGGAATAAAATTCTGCGTGGTTCCGAAAATAGAAAGAGCCTCCATTGATGGTTATTCATTTGTTCAAAATGGGAAGCCGTCTGTAGTAATAACTAAAAGATACAACAGAATAGACAATATGGCTTTTGCTGTTCTTCATGAAATTGGCCATCTAAAGTTACATATTAATGGTGATGGAGAAAGAGTTACCGTTGTTGACAATGACGAGCTTGGTAAAAAAGAGGAGCGGGAAGCAAACGTTTATGCAACACAGGTTCTCCTTCCGGATAGTATATGGCAGGATGCTCCAGAAGCCCCAATGAATCCTTATTTGATACAAAAGAAGTATTCTGCATGGGCAAGAAAGAAAGGACTAAACAAATGGATTGTCTTGGGGCGCATATCACATGATACAGGCATGTATATGTTCAAAACCGACAGTTCACGTGAAATACAGTAACTTTTAAATATTGACTAAATGAAGAATAAGATATAACGTATAGAGACGAAAAATCCTCGTGTTACCTAGGAAATAACACGAGGAGTAGAGGTTTAGCTTCTCCGATTATAAGACCTTTAGTCTCACAATAGCTCGAGAATTGCCCTACGGGACTGCAAAGTTACAAACTTCTTGCGGAAAAACGGCAAAATCTTGAAAAATCGGCATTTATTTAACAATAAACGTGGTTTAAGGAGCCACATTAAAACAAAAATGCCTATGACAGATTTGTTCGGCAACACACTTACGTGTGAATTAAATGTTCCGCATCGTTTCAGACAGCGAAAGGTGCGACAGTCGCACTACCGTGCACGCATAGCATCTACATGCTACCCGGAAATAGGAAAAGGTCTTGAAAAGACAGGAGGTTACGACATGCCGGTCATAAGACCCAACCCTATCATACCAGATGTTGTTGCAACAACGCCATTTGATAGAATTTCGGCAAAGACCTCCAACAAGGATTCGCTTGTCATGTTCTATATAAATGATGACCGATTTGCAAACCGTCTGAGTCATCCTTGGAGTTATACCAATGAATTGTCGACGTATAAGGGCGTAATCGCCCCTGACTTGTCACAATATATTAATATGGACTACTCTGAACGTATGTCTAATAATTATTGGAACAAGGTGTTCGCAGCCTATTGGCAAAATCAAGGGTTGAATATATATCCAAATGTTACTTGGAGTTTGCCCGACAGTTACGAATATAGCTTGGAAGGTTATCCGCACAATTCGGTTATTGCCATAAATAGTATGGGGATAAAGCAATCCAATTTCAGTATTTCGCAATGGCTTGACGGTTACTGGTATATGACAAATGCCCTGAAGCCTATCTGCATTCTGCGTTATGGTCCCAAAATTTATGGAGAGGACGAGAGTATAAGTATCTATTTGGATAACGAACAAATTAAGATTTTCGAAGATGGGCGGAAACGGAAGTAAAGGAAAGGGACTTTTAGAAGATCCTGCTAATCGCAACTATAGGACGAATGAGATATTTAAAATATCTGATAATATCATTGTGGTAGAAGCGAAGAATCAGAATGCGAAAGTTAAACTGCCAGAGGAAAGTCATACTCCCAATAGAGTATACGTTGCAGTAAATAAGCCGGCAACAGATAAAATTGGAAAGAATGACCCATATGCTGGCAAGCTAAAATCAATTGCCGTGTATGGTAGCGATTGCAAGAAACTCTATGAGATTCATGTAGACCACACTCATGGTGGTATGCCAGAGCATTACCATCCGTGGGAGAACGGGCATCCCGTGAAGGCTGGAACCGGCAAGAATGCTCATAACGCAGCCTTCCCATTAACGGCAGAGATGAAACAGTTATTACAACAAGTTAAAAGTAAAGTGCCACATGTGTAAAGAAAGGGAACCTTGGGCTGACTATGTTGGCTATGATCTGTTTGGGTTCGAATACAATATTAAGTACCCGCCAAACATGGGAAAATACGGCAATGACTTTGGAGGATATGCAACTCCAAATCAAGAAACATTTTTCTATGATTATTGCATCCAGCAATATGGTGTTGTTTTCTCATACCGAGAAGTTTTATATGAAGCGGAATTCACGGATGAGGGGGCAATCTTGACAAACCTTGAAACAAAAGAAGTTCAAGGACCATTTGACAATGCTGTGCAATTGCTCGAGAATGCATGTATTGACGGACGAAAAATGATTGACCTATTGGACGAGTTTCAACATATTGTACTTCATTAATTCTTGCATAAGAATACCGTCTTACATTTTTAAAGTTGCAATACGGGGTTTACTGATGGCTTTCTGCGCATTATGTTGCGAAGCGCATCCAAATGTTCCTTCTCATGGGCTACGTCAAGCATGGGCGCATCATATTCATCGATGAGCACCACCACCTGCCGGCCTTCCTTTTCGTAGGCCGTGTTGATAAGGTCGATGAGACGACTGTTGGCATCCTGTAGTGACGTCTTGATACCTTTCATCTTGAAAAAAGGCTTCCCGCTTATTCCACGCCGCAGAACTCCTGCAACACGTGCGCCACGCCGTCTTCCTCGTTGGAGAGGGTGATGTAGTCGGCCTTCGCCTTGGTGTCGGCGGCGGCATTGGCCATCGCCACGCCCAGTCCGGCATATTCGATCATGGAGAGGTCGTTGTGGCCGTCGCCGACGGCAATGATCTCCTCGCGCGTCAGGCCGAGGGTGGGCAGAAGGCGTGCGAGAGAGGCGGCCTTGTCGATGCCGCACGGCACACACTCCAGGAAGAAATCGGCGGAGCGGTAGACGCTGCACTGGCCGTGCAACTGCTGCGCCAGCCGCTGTTCCAGCTGGGCGAGTGGGGTGGGGGCGCCCACGATGAGACACTTGTTGATGGGGTGCTGCACCTGACGCACGAAGTCGTTGTACTGCGTGAGAGGCATCTTGTTGATGAACGCCTCGTGGCGCACATACTCGTTGCTGATGTCGGTGGCGGCGATGCCCTCATCCTGGTAGGTGAGTATCTCAAAGGTGTGGCTGCCGTCCTGGGTCGCCCGGTAGAGGACGGGCACAAGGTCGGCACTGAGTGTCTGGTTGAAGACGACGGAGCGGGTGTCCCACCGGGTGACGCAACCGCCGTTGTAAGCCATCACGTAGCCGCCGTGCCGGCCTATCTGCAGCTCGTCGGCCAGGGGACGGATACCGAATGTGGGGCGTCCCGAGGCGAGGATGACACGCATGCCCCTGCGCTGTGCGCACAGCAGGGCTTCGCGGGTCTTGGGGGTTATCTCTTTCTTGCTGTTTGTCAGTGTCCCGTCGAGATCGAGCACGATTGCCTTGTAAGTCATTTGTTGAATGTTGTGTTGTGATACTGGTGTTATGCGGTTCGTTGGTCTTTGGAGGCTATTGTCCGCCCCCTCCAGAGGTGCCGCCCTTTCTCTTGACACCCCTCACGGCCTCAGCCTGCAGAGGATTGTCGGGCCAGTGATGCTTGGGGTAGCGCCGTCTCATCTCCTTGCGCACCTCGAAGTAGGCATCGTTCCAGAAACTGCGCAGGTCCTTGGTCAGCTGGACGGGCTTGAACCCCGGCGACAACAGTTCCATCAGCACGGGGCGCGTGCCGTTGTCCACACGTGGCGTGTCGGTCATGCCGAAGCACTCCTGCAGCCTGACGCTGAGCACCGGCGCATCGGCTCCCTCGCGGTAGTCGATCCGTATGCGGCTGCCCGTGGGCACCGTGATGTGCGAGGGGGCAAGACGCTCCACGGCCTGCTGCTGCTCATAGGAGAGCTGGGCCCACAGCACGGCCGCCATGTCGATCTTCTTCAGCTCGGCGGCCGTGAGGGATCTTCCGGCATACAGGGGCAACCACTCGGCTGCATTCCCAAAGAGAGCGTCGAGGGAGACGTCGGGCAGTGACAGTTCCGGATGCCATTGGGCGCATGTGGCGATGCGCCGTTGCAACAGGAAGAAACCGTCGGTGAGACGGAGCAGGCTGCGCCCCTCCCGTCTGACCGTCTGGGCCACGATGGCGACGGCCTGGTCGTAGGCGACGGCCTCCGTGGGCTTTTCCGACAGGATGATGCTGCCGATGCGCCGTTCGCATGTCGCCGTGACCCGCCCTGCGGTGTTGTCCCATGCCACCCGCTCGTGGGAGGTTGCCAGAGGGGCGACGGCCTCTTCGGCGACGGGCGAGGCGAGGAATATCTTCCTGCCGACCGCAGCGACGGCCAGGAAGGTGTAGCCATGCAGGCTGTCGCTGCGGTCGAGTGACGCATGCTCGCCGTTGGCCAGCTTATAGGTGCCGTCAGGCTCCGCCTTGGCAATGCGCTCGGGATAGGCCAGCGCGATCAGCCGGCCGGCATCGTAGGGCGACATCACCTGGTTGTCTTCTCCGACACGCACCATCCGCCGGTATTGTTCGGCTGTCAGGGCGACGCGCCGCCATCGGCCCGGCGCATGCTTCTGCCGTGCCTCGCGCAGTTCGATGATGCGGCGGTTGATGTCGCAGCCGTCGCTGTCCGACAGCGGGTCGCGCTCTTCGAGCAGTGCGGCAATGTCGGTGGCCAAGGCTTTCAGGACATTGCTGTCGGCCATGGTGAGCATCTGCGCTATCCGCGGGTGGCAGGGCAGTTTCGACAGGGCAGTGCCGTGTGCCGTGATGCGGCCCCGCCCGTCGATGGCCCCCAGGCTTTCCAGCAGGTGCCGGGCACGTTGCAGGTGGTGGACGGGCGGCGGTGTCATCCAAGGCATCCGCTCCATCTCGCTGCCACCCCATGCCGCTATGTCGAGGGTGAGTGCGGACAGGTCGGCCGTCATGATCTCGGGTTCGCGGCAGGCCTCCATGCGCGCCTCCGTGGCCTTGCTCCACAGGCGGTAGCACCGTCCGGGGGCCACACGGCCCGCACGTCCTGTCCGCTGCCGGGCCATGTCCATGGAGATGCGCATGGTCTCCAGCCGTTCCAGGGCATTGCCCGGGTCGTAGACCATGCGGCGACAGAACCCGGAGTCGACAACCACCGTGACACCCTCGATGGTGATGGATGTCTCGGCGATGGGGGTGGCCAGCACCACCTTCCGCTCGCCGCTCTTCGGAGGGGCGACGGCCGCCCGCTGCTCGCTGGCAGACAGGCGCCCGTAGAGCGGATAGAGCGTGGTGTCGGAGGTGAAAGCCCCTTGGAGCAACTCGCAGCACCGGCTAATCTCGGCCTCGCCCGGCAGGAAGGCAAGGATGCTCCCTGCAGTCTCCCGCCATGCCTGGCACACCGTGGCCGCCACAGCCTCGGCACACTGGCGCGGGGTGATGTCGGTGGCGTGTGACACCTGTACGTCATACATCCTGCCGCGGCTCTCCACAAGCGGGGCCTGCAGTGCGTGGCAGATGTCGGAGGTGTCGATCGTGGCCGACATGACCACAATCTTCAGGTCGGGGCGTATGGTGCGCTGGGTCTCGCGCACGAGAGCCAGTGCCGCATCGGTGATGAGGCTGCGCTCGTGAAACTCGTCGAAGATGACCACGGAGATGCCGTCGAGCGTCGGGTCGTCTACCATCATACGGGTCAGCACACCCTCGGTCAGCACCTCTATGCGTGTGCGGGCCGACACCTTGCTCTCAAAGCGCACGCGGTAGCCTACATAGTCGCCCACGGTGGTGCCTGTCATTTCAGCCATGCGCTCCGCAATCTGCCGGGCGGCCACGCGCCGGGGCTCCAGCACCACCACTTTCTCATTGGCCCGGTCCAGACCGGCGTGTATGGTCAGAGGGAGCAAGGTCGACTTGCCCGCTCCGGGCGGTGCGGTGACAACGACTGCCGGATGACGGCGCAAGGCGTCGTTGACGTCGTGTGCCACCTCTCCTATAGGCAACGTGTGCAGGTATCTGTCAAGTGATGGGCTTGTCATGGAGCTATAATCTGTTGTTCACACACACAAATTTAGCCATAATCTGTCAGAAACAAGCGGAAACAAGCGGAAATCTTCGGTACGAGGCCCAAATCCTGTCTTTCGTCTCTTCTTCGGCGAGGCGCCGCCGGTCTCTCGAATTTTGCTTTTTTATCGTGGCCTTCTTCTTTTTTTTTCGTATTTTTGCACCCAAATTCATCATTATGACAGAGACAACAAACACGGCCGAGGGAACGAAGTTGACACGTGCCGAGATAGACCGCATGGCACCCGAGGAGGTGGAACGCCTGCTCGACACGCGGCTGAAGCACGACATGCTTCACACGAAAGGACTCGTGAAGCGCTACGGCAAGCGCACGGTGGCCAACGGCGTGACCATCAACGTCAAGCAGGGTGAGATCGTGGGACTGCTCGGACCCAACGGCGCCGGCAAGACCACCTCGTTCTACATGACCACGGGACTGGTCATGCCCAACGAGGGCCATGTCTATATTGACGATGAGGAGATCACGGCCTATCCCGTCTACAAGCGCGCACGCGCCGGCATCGGCTACCTGCCTCAGGAGGCCAGCGTGTTTCGCAAGCTCAGTGTGGAGGACAACATCATGTCGGTGCTCGAGATGACGAAGCTGACACACCAGCAGCAGCTCGACAAGCTGGAGAGCCTCATTGCCGAGTTCCGCCTGCAGAAGGTGCGCAAGAATATGGGCGACCGTCTGTCGGGCGGCGAGCGCCGCCGCACGGAGATAGCCCGGTGTCTGGCCATCGACCCTAAGTTCATCATGCTCGACGAGCCGTTTGCGGGCGTTGACCCCATTGCCGTGGAGGACATCCAGCACATCGTGTGGCGTCTCAAATACCGCAACATAGGCATCCTCATCACCGACCACAACGTGCAGGAGACGCTCTCGATCATCGACCGTGCCTACCTGCTCTTCGAGGGACGCATCCTCTTCCAGGGGGAGCCCGAGGAGCTGGCCGCCAACCAGATTGTGAGAAAAAACTACCTGAGCGACAATTTCGTCTACAGGAAGTTCCAGTCGAACGAGGAAGACCGGACCTTCGCTGCTGAAGCCCGGCGCGACCTGTTGGCCGAGGTCTACTGAAGCAGAAAAAACGGAATGAAGCCCCCTGTCTTGCGGAAAGCCATGTGGGGTTCATACAAAAAGGCAAGCGGCGGACCGCGTGAGCAAGTTCACGGTCCGCCGCTTGCCTTTTGGCATGACGGCCGGAGCGTGTCAGCGCTACAACAGTCCTGTCATATAGATTGGCAGAAGTGATGCCGTTTTCAGTCTTCATGTCGGCGGTGTGCAGGACATAGGGCGTGGCGAGGTAGTTGCTATATTTGTCCATGCACTTTCGGAGCGACGTGATGGTATAAATGGTGTTGACTTCAAGGTGGTAACACGGGATAACTATGAAAGTTTCTTGTTATTAGCAAGTAATTTTGTTTACAACTTGCCTCGCCAGAAGGCCGTCGCCGCAAGCACCATGCCCACTTGGCTCAAATATGCGCTGTATTTGCATTTTTACAACTTGCTGACTATCAGTGATGTAACAGATTTTAAGCAAATTTTCTTGTCATTTCACCC
>CAVIOP010000014.1:0-10101 GCA_963644485.1 bacterium
CGACGCAAGCGTGACGGCCGTCGTGTCATATTCTGTCAAGATGATTTACTAAATCACGAAAAATCGCTCTAGAATGGTCAGTGCAGAGCACGTGGTTTTTTAAGAAAAATGTTGAATTCACGAATGAAATACGTGAAAAGGAAATGCAAAAAGCGCCGCCGGAGCAAATTCTTTTCGATTATGGGGCTTACTTTTCAAAGAACAAAGCCCGAAGCACGGTTTTATTAGGCTTCGGGCTGGGTATTTATGCGTTTTAGAGTTTTACCGGACAACAATATTTTAGTTAGAAAGCGAGTTTCCGTCCGTCACGGGGACACCCCAAATGATTACAAGCGTAAGCGCTCTAGGATGTCGGCCATCTTCTTCTTGGTTTCAATCTTCGTGGGAACAAGTGGCAGGCGCAGATAGTTCTCAATGAATCCCATGTCGTTGAGCAACGCTTTCACGCCAGCGGGATTGCCGTCGACAAAGAGAAGGCTGTAGAGCTCGGTGAACATGTGGTGGATTTTGCGAGCAGGCTCGTATTCACCCTTGAATTCCAGACGAATCATCCGGGAGAACTCTTTCGGTAATGCGTTTCCGATGACTGAGATGACGCCAGCGGCCCCGCTCGCTACCATAGAGAAGGTGAGTGCATCGTCGCCGCTGATGACATCGAAACGGTCAGGCTTGTTGAAGATAATCTCGTCGACCTGCTCCAAACTTCCCGAAGCCTCCTTGATGGCAACAATGTTTTCACAGTCGTTGGCCAAACGAAGGGTGGTTGCAGCCTTCATATTCACACCTGTCCGGCCTGGCACATTGTAGAGCACGAGGGGTAGGGGACTGGCCTCGGAGATGGCCTTGAAGTGCTGGTAGAGTCCCTCCTGTGAAGGTTTGTTGTAATAGGGACAGATACTTAGGATGCCATCGATTCCGCTCCAGTCGGTGGTCTTCATCTCTTTTATCACGGCAGCGGTGTTGTTGCCTCCGCAATATTTCAGGATGGGAATGCGGCCATTTACCAATTCCTTGATGAACTGGGTAATCTCGTCTTTTTCCTTATGTGTGAGGCAGGGAGTCTCAGCCGTAGTGGCCAATATGCAGAGAAAATCTGCTCCGTTGTTGATTTGATATTCCACAAGGTGCTTCAGTGACTTGTAGTCGACTTCGCCTTCTGGAGTGAAAGGAGTGATTAACGCGATGCCTAATCCCTTAAAGATATTGCGTGCCATTATGTATGAATTTCAATGTTGAACAAAAGACGGGTATTATAATCAAAAGTTGTTGCAAAGATACGATTTTACTTTCATATTGCAAAGGATTTGTGGAGAAACCTTGCGAGAATAAATTTTATTTGCTGCCGATATAAAGAAAAATCATGCCCAAGAGTACTAAGGCCATATCAATGGCCTTGGCGCGCAGGTTGCGTTCGTGGAAAACCAAACCGCCAAACAGGAAACTAACGATGACGCTGCCTCGGCGAATCATCGAAACGATAGAAATCATGGCTCCTGGAAGGCTAAGTGCATAGAAATATGCAAAATCGGCGGCACTCAGAAAGAGGCTTATCCCGATGATGGACCAGTCCCAACGGAATGGAGTGGTGTGCTTATGGGTGGGCCACCACAGGATGAGCATCATCAGACCCATCATTGCCATTTGGTAAATATTATACCATGACTGTACTGCCATGCGGTCGATGCCCACACCTCCGTTGGCAGGACTGGCCATAAGGTACTTGTCATAGAGACCGCTGATGGCTCCGAGTACGGCGGCCAGCACGATGAACCATATCCAACGGTTGTGCTCGAAGTCGATACCTTCTTTTTTCCCAGAGCGGCTCAGCAGGAAAAAGGAAGCAATAGCCATACTCACACCGATCCATTGCCATACGTTGAGGCTTTCGCCAAACACTAGCAGGGCACCTACAAGCACCATTACGGGGCGGGTGGCGTTGATGGGGCCAACAATGGTTAAGGGCAGGTGTTTCATGCCGAAATAACCAAAAATCCAACTGGAAAGAACGATGATACTTTTGAGTATGATGTATTTGTGTATTTCCCAACCGCCACTTGCTACGTGGAAGGCGGAGTCATTGGGCAGTGTGCCTTGGGCTGACAGAACGATGAATGGCAAGAAGATGAGCGATGAAAACACAGTATTGAGAAACAACACGGGAATGACCGCATTGTCAAGGAGTGACTTCTTTTTGAAAGAGTCATAAAACCCCAAAAGGGTTGCTGAGAGAAAAGCTAATACTAACCACATATATCCTGAACACTGAAAAGTTGGATGTTAATAATTGATTTCCCAAAGGAAAAGACCGTTGGCGGGCATCGACTCACCTGCATCGCTACGCGTTCCGTTGTGCAGAATCTTGTCAAACTGCTCCAGGCTGATTCGTCTGCGTCCCACGTCAATCAGAGTGCCGACAACTGCCCGAACCATGTTGCGCAGAAAACGGTTGGCTGCAATCTCAAAGTAATAGGTGTCCTCGCCTGTCTTGACCCAATGGGCGGTGGTCACGTTACACAATGTTGTTTTGTTGTCGGCACCTGCCTTGCAAAAGGCCTTAAAGTCATTGACAGTCAGTATGGACGCCGCTGCTTGGTTCATGATGTCGAAATCGAGCGGATAGTGCATTTCGACAGAATATTGGCGAAGGAAGGGGTTGCGCTTTGTGTGGATAAAATAACGGTAAACGCGGCGGCGAGCGGAGAAACGGGCGTGCATGTCGTCAGTTACGTGCTCAATTTTCTCGCATGAGATGTCGCGTGGAAGTATGCGGGCTAGACGATAGCATAGTTGGTTGGCATCGATGGCCTGCGTACTGTCAAAGTGACACACCATTTGGTTGGCATGAACCCCTGCGTCTGTTCGGCCTGCCCCTACGACATCGACGGGATGACGCAACAATAGGGAAAGGCAGTCTTGTATCTTCTCTTGTACTGACATCCCGTTGGGTTGTATCTGCCAACCGTGATAGGCTGTTCCATCAAAACGAATCCAAACGAAGTATCTCATGCTTGACGTGGAATTTTCTGCAAAATTACTAAAATTATTTGATAACGTTTTATGATGTTTCTCTTTTGTCTTGTGACTGCTCTCCCCAACCGACGGGTGGGGCGTCTGAGAGACGGAAACGAACGTATGCGCGGTCGTCAAACGAACGGTTGCCTGCCATGACACCCTTGGTGGCTACAAACGACTGGATGCAGAAGGGGTCTTCTGTGAGTTGCTGGAACAGAGCCGCCTCGCTTTCGCGAAGAGATGGACGAAGAAAGGGGTAGCCGTCCGAAGCCAAGATGATTTCCGCACGGGAGTCTATGATTGGAATCGTCTTTACGCCAGGCATGAAGATGGGAAAACCATCGATGACCGCATAAGTGAGGTTCTCGCCGGCCATACTCTTAATGAGTGGATCGAGAATGGTATCGCGGGCGTAGTCGTGAAAGATGCGTCCTTCACGAACCATGTCAGGATGAGACTCCTGTGCTTCCTTGAAGGCTAACGCCCTCTGATGTGCGAGCGTGCTTTCGTATGGTTTGTCGTTCTGATAGGCATGCCCATTGACCATGCACTGACAATCACCAACCATCCAAATTTCATGTCTTTGAACGCTGTAGACAACGGCACTGGCGCACAACCGTTCTTGTGGATTTGTCCTCATCGGTGTGTCATCGGCAGGATAGAGGTTATGAATGCATGCTGTGACCTGTTCGCAAAACTGATGGAGCGACAGGTCTGCAGACATGCAACGGATAAAATCGCTGATTGCCATCATGCAGTAACGTCCATTCTTCATGAAAGGATGAACCTTATGAGTGGTCTTGCTGGTGCTTCCGTCGATAACAGCCACAAAGTCGGGGGTGATAACAATGCCGTCTTCGCAGTCGGTAGAGTTGTGCTTGCCCACGAGAAGTTGTTCGATGATATTCATTTTTTGTAGGGGCCGCTCTTGCCCTTTCTGCCAAATCCATGTGGTTGGAAATTGGGATTGAATGATTTTCTTTTCCTTCCGTGCTTGTCAGGATCGTTTTTCTCACGCCTGTCCCTGTCGATGGGGGTGCTTCCGATGGCTTTGGAATCGTAGTGGGTACGTCCGCGATAAGGCACGCCGTCATAGAGCTTCTTGATGAGGTCCGGACGTCCGATATGGCGCAACTCTCGCTCAATGGATTGGCGTTCCTCAGGCTTATACCAAAAAAAGAACTGGCGTTGGGCCAGCTTCTCTCGGGGAGTTTTGGCTGAGAACACGGGTTCCAGGGTGTAGGGGTCAAAGCCGCTGTACCAGGTCTCAGTGCTTACGGTCATAGGCGTTGGGGTGAAATCTTGCACTTGTTCGAGGTGAAAATCAAGTTGTTTGGTTTCCACAGCCAGCTCTGCCATATCCTCCTCCTTGCACCCGGGATGCGAACTGATGAAGTAGGGAATAATCTGTTGGTTGAGTCCCTCCTCCCTGTTGATACGGTCGAAGATACGTTTGAATTCATGAAACTGACTGAAGGAAGGCTTGCGCATGAGCCGCAACACATTGTCGGAGGTGTGCTCGGGAGCCACTTTCAGACGTCCGCTGACGTGGCGCGTGATAAGCTCACGTGTGTATTGACGAGCTGCCTCGTTGGATTTTTCATCCTTGCTCTTGTGCAACAGCAAGTCGTAGCGCACACCACTGCCTATGAAACTCTTCTTGATGCCGGGAAGTGCATCGACGGCATGGTAAATCTCCAACAAGTGTGAGTGGTCTGTCATTAGGTTGGGGCAGACCTGAGGATTGACACATGATGGACGCTTGCAGTGTTCGCATGCTTTGGGATTACGGCCGTGCATGCCATACATATTGGCAGAGGGACCGCCTAGGTCAGAGATGTAACCTTTGAAGCCAGGCATGGCGATGACTTGCTTGACCTCCCGCAATATGCTCTTCTTTGATCTGCATACTACGAATTTGCCTTGATGGGCGGAGATGGTACAGAAAGCACAGCCACCAAAGCAACCGCGATGCAACGTGATGGAGAACTTTATCATCTCATAGGCTGGAATGGTCTTGCCCTTGTACTTCGGATGAGGCATGCGGGTATAAGGGAGGTCGTAGGCTGCATCAAGTTCCTCGGTCGTCATGGGCGCGTAAGGCGGGTTGACGACAGCATAGACGTTATCGACGCCCTGTATGAGCCTCTGTGCGTGCATCTTGTTGCTTTCTTCCTCTATGTGTCTGAAGTTCTCGGCTTCGGCCTTCTTGTTGCGCAAACATTCCTCGTGAGAATGGAGAACAATGTCGTCAGCTGTGATGCCGCCGGGGATGTCTTCTTTTTTGCAGAGATATACGGTTTGTGGAATGTCTTTGATGTCCTTGATGTTACGGGAGTCTTCCAATTCCTGGCATAGCTTCAAGGTGTTCTTTTCCCCCATTCCGTAGAGGATGAGGTCGGCGCCGCTCTCACAGAGGATGCATTTCTTCAAGCTGTCTTGCCAGTAGTCGTAGTGAGTCAGGCGACGCATGGATGCTTCGATGCCGCCGAGAACTACGGGTACATCGGGAAACAACTGTTTTAAGATCTTGGAATAGACAATAGAAGGGTAGTCGGGACGCATGTCGTGACGTCCGTCGGGACTGTATGCGTCGTCATGGCGCAAACGGCGGTTGGCCGTGTAGCGGTTGACCATAGAGTCCATGGCGCCTGGCGAAATGGCAAAGAACAAACGGGGGCGCCCCAACTTCTTGAAGTCGCGGAAGTCGCCGTGCCAGTCTGGTTGGGGTACGATGGCCACTTTGTAGCCATTTGCCTCAAGTATTCGCCCAATGACAGCCGCACCGAAGGACGGATGATCCACATAGGCGTCACCCGAGAAGAGAATGACATCCAACTGATCCCATCCCCTGAGCTCACATTCCTTCTTGGTCGTCGGAAGAAAGTCTGTCAGTTGATAATTCTGCATGTGCTAATCGCTTACCTCTTGAGGGTCTACTTCGTCTTGACTGGCGTGCTCCCCTTTCCACTTTACATAGAGCAACGCCAACTGGTGAAGACCGAAGGCTTTCATGTTGTTGTTGTAGATGACGTCCAGACACAAGTCAAGTAAGTCTTTGTCCCTTCCAGCTTCGCTTTCAAGTATTGACCGTACGTTGAACTTCAACTTGTCGAGCACGCTCTCGTCGATGATGCCATTGCTGTCCACCAGGTAGCGGAGCAAAGCGTACTTGTCGATGGTCTGTAAATGTTTCTCGGTCACCTCTATACTGCGGGTGCCTGAATGGTTGGCTTGTATCTTCATGGTCTTAAGCGTTATGATGAATATTGATGTTTGATTACTGAAGGATATAGTTTAGTATACCTTGCATCAACTTGTTTCGGGATGAAGTGTCGGTGATGCATTCGAAAGGAAATCCCATGACAAAGCATTTGTAGTCGTTGCCCGAATAGGCCACTGCAGCTGACTGTCCGTCACTGTACTGCATGGCACAAATAGCACCTCCTTCCGGATGAAGCACGTCGGCGTGGGTGGCCGCATAGTGGTTGGGATTAAGCGTTCTTATAAAGTCAAACTGCATACCCAGACCGTTCACTCCGGACAGGGTGTCTGTCTTGATGGAGCCGCCGTTGCTTGCCTTCATGTATCTGCTTAGCCAGGAGGCATCGTCTTCCTGTATCATGTCAGTGCCGAGGTAAGCACCACTAACCAACATGCGCCCGCCCCCCTGGGTGTAGGCGGCAATCTTTCGTTGCATGGATACAGGGAATGACTTGTAATATTTCACAGCGTTGACATCGTATTTTTCCAAACCGATGATTATGTCAATTGCCTGGTAGTCTTCCATCTTGACTTTGCCCGTCTCGATGGCCTCTGAACTGCAACTGGCCACGTTGTAATGTCTTGTCGATGCAATGGCGTCGGTGTGCGTACGGATATAGTTGAAATCGTTGCCTGCTATGAAGTGCCCAGCCAGTTCGTCTCCTCCGTATCCTAGTCCGCCGGGACCTTCCTGGCCCATGCGTGACATGTTGAAACATTGCTGGCGGCCATTCCATCCTGCCGTTAGTCCATAGGAGACACCGGGGTCGCTGTCTAAATCGAACCCTTGTTGAGCACCGTTGTCAATGATTGCCGGGGCGGATAGACGATGAAATCCGTTGATGACGAGTATCGTCTTGTCGGCTTCCGAGCAGCTGTATGCAGATACTGTCTCTGAAGGGAAGCTTTCGCCTCCGCGGTTGGCGGCTGTCACTTTGAAGTGATAGGTCTTGTCAGGTTCAATGTCAATGGAAGTGGATGTGCTGTTGACTTTTCTGCCATTGTCGAACCCGCCATTATCGATGGCTGTATAAACAATATAATAGGTAGGAGTGGCGCTGGGTTCTTGTTCGTCCATAGTGGCACTCCATGACAATAATGCCCGATGTTTCCCTGTCAACTTGACAGCCATGTCGCGTGGTGCCAAAGGTTCGATGATAGCCGCTTGTCCATGCATGCCGCGAATGTACCGGACAATGGATTTGTAGAGCGACCGCGCCATGGTGAACTTAAAGTTGGGGTCTTGCCCCAAGACCATGTCTGGGAAGTTCTGGTGCGACAATGTCTCAATGATGGATGACGGAACTTCTGGAAGGCGGGTCTCGGAGTAGTTGCGGTCCCATAAGTATCGACGGTTCCATTGTTTATATGCGTATGTCAGGTCGCGTGTCACCCCTGCCAAAAGTTGTTGAGCCAATAACTTGGATGATTGCCGAGTGATGCCAGAGGACAGACGGCCATCATTGAAATCGGTTGTGCAGATGGCTAACGAACCGATGAGATCCTTGCCGTTGGGGGAAAATCCAGCATCGCTGTGGACGGCCAATGATAGCTCGATGGGCACTTTCTTGCCATCAAGCGTGGGCACGTAAACAGAGCCTCCTGCCAGCCAATTGGTCATCCTGGAACGCGTATTGATGTCGTCGGAATAGTCATCGCTTCCTCCCTTCCCGCCATAGGCGGAATAAGGAGCTCCTCCCCATTGTGCAGAGTAACGAGCGCCTTCCAAGCAACGCGGATAGTTGCTCGTTGCCCCTCCTCGCTCAATGTTGCCCATTCCGCCGCCGAATTTGACTGCGTCGGCAGTTACGATTCCTTTCATGTGACTTTGATTGGTGAGCATCACGCAGTTGTTCATGTTGTCGCCTTTGTCAAACTCGAAAGTACCGAGGTACACCCATGTGCCTCCACCCATTTGTTGGTTGACCCTAAACTCCGTTGCCTGTCCTTTGTGAAACACGGTGTAATGGGCGTCATCTATGCTGTTGGGCATTGTCTGATAACTCACGTAGACGGCATAACGGCCTCCTTGGACGAAGGTGGGCTGATATTTGATAAATGCTTTGGCTTCCTTTTTTGTGGCTTTCTGCATACGGGCTGTTCCAGCCGTAAAAGGATTTTCGCCGTCCTGGTAATGTCCCTCGTGTGCCTTAAAGCCTTTTTGGGGAGTGGTCAGCCATTGTTCTTTTTCTGCATACTCCTTGTAGCTGCTGGCATTTACGTTTAGGCCACAATCATTGTCTACTATGTACTCGGCTGTTTGCCAATCGCGTTCGCGGGGCGTAAACACTACTGCGCCTGCGTTTTCAAGCATGGGGATGAGAAACGGGACGACGATGGTCTGCGTGAAAAGGTCTTCTGTCGTAGCGAAAAGATTAGGTCTTTGCCATTTCCATAATCCTTTCTTGTTGTCGTAGTACCTACCGTGTGAGGCCCACAGACTGATATGGCGGTCGTAAAGGCCATGGGTGAAATTCATGGGTCTTGACACATTGTCAACCCAGGGTTTCCCATTGTAGTTGACTTTTCCCCACAAGGCCTCCGCCCCAGTACGTCCTGACTTGTGCTGGGGCACATAATCCTCAAGGAGCATGCCGTTTGTGAAAATCTCTATGCGGTATTTGTTGTAGGGCTTCGGCAAGGCCTTTTTGACCTTTTTGTAGATTTGGCCTACCTGCTTGTCTGTGAAGTCCTGTTGGGCGAAGTAGTTGTCCGTGGTGACTGTTGCTGTCTGCGTGCGGTCGTTGACGGAGAAAGACTTCAGCTTGGGTTGTTGTGTGAATTCGGCTCCTTTCGCACGATAGGTAAGAAAATATTCGGCCAATGATCGCTTGGCCTTTTCCTGAACGGAAAGACCTTGCGCATGTACATTTGCAGAAAATGCAAACAGGCAGGCACAACATACCGACAGACCTTTTACTAATGCCATATCAATAAACTTTATAAGTCGGCCTCACACTTCTCCAATCGTGAACTTCTCGGGCTTTTTGCCTTTGAAGTCCTTGAAATAAAGCTTGATGTGACGCATGTCGTGCTCCACGTCTCCTGTCGGCATGAAGCTTTCGGTGCATCGAATCACTTTCTTTTCATAGTCTGCACCAAATAGCAGGATGGGGATCTGCGCCTTGAGGGCGATGAAGTAGAATCCTTTTTTCCATTCCGGGTTGAGCGATCGTGTGCCTTCTGGCGTGATGCACAATCTAAACTGTTTGCGAGCCTTGGCTTCCTGGGCCAGTTGGTCTGTCATGCTGCAGTGTTTCGAGCGAAAGACAGGGATGCCGCCCATGTGTCGGAAGATGGGTCCCAACGGCCAAAAGAACCATTCCTTTTTCATGAGAAAATTGATATGCAATCCTTCGGACCGCATAAACAATTGGCCTATAATGAAATCCCAGTTGCTGGTGTGAGGGGCCAGGCAAATAATGTATTTGTCAGGATACGCGACGCTAACGTCTTTCTTCCATCCCCATTGCTTGTATAAAAGCCAATGGCAGAAATGCTTCATCATCATCAACGTTGTGTGTTTATGCCAAACTACTTATTTGATTGATGATTTCATTAATTTGCTGGTTGAAGTCAGCTATGAGCGCCTTGTAGTATGCGTGTGGCTTCATGCCTGGCTCGGGGTGTGAGATGCGTTTCACGTAGTCGTTTCGGGTCACGATAATCAGCGAAAGCAGGTTGTTGACCGCTTCCTCATTCTTCACCGCTCCGTATAAGGAGGCTGCTACTCCCTCCGCAAACAAGTCACTGCAAATGTAGTTGATGGTTTGCTTCAAGTTTCTTTTCTTTGCCATGGTCTGATAAGTTTTATGGTGTTAAGGC
>CAVIOP010000014.1:10111-25784 GCA_963644485.1 bacterium
CCTTTTGGGTTGGCACAGACGCGTAATTACTTCTAAATATTCTTCAAAGATAAGTAAAATTGTGGAAAAGCAAGAACAAGTTTAAAAAAACTTTTAGAAAAAGAGTTTTCTTTCTGTTTTCTTTCCATAATTCAAGGAAAAAACGTACTTTTGCATCAGAACCTACATTTAATTATAAACACATAACAAAAAATGGAAAAGAGTCTTTTGCAGAAGGCCCGTGCCCTTTATCAGCCGAAGCTGCCTAAAGGTTTGCAAGGTGCCGTCAAGGTGAAGGAAGGTGAGCCCACGCAGAGTGTGGGCAATCAGGAAGAAATCAAGAAATTGTTCCCTAACACTTACGGAATGCCGCTGATTGAGTTTGTCCCGGGTGACAAGGCCGCTGACAGCGCAGTCAACGTTGGCGTGATTCTTTCGGGTGGCCAGGCTCCTGGTGGCCACAATGTTATATGCGGTATCTTCGATGCAGTCAAGAAGATGAACCCTGCCAACAAGGTCTATGGCTTCTTGATGGGTCCCGGCGGACTCGTCGACCACAATTATATCGAGCTGACTCCTGAGTATGTTGACGAGTATCGCAATACTGGCGGTTTTGACATGATTGGCTCCGGTCGCACCAAATTGGAGAAGGAAGACCAGTTTGAGAAAGGCCTGGAAATTATCCGTGAGCTGAACATCAAAGCTGTTGTGATTATCGGTGGTGACGACTCCAACACCAATGCTTGCGTGCTGGCTGAATACTATGCCGCTAAGAAGTGTGGCGTGCAGGTCATAGGTTGCCCCAAGACGATTGATGGTGACTTGAAGAATGACCAGATTGAGACGAGTTTCGGCTTTGACACTGCCACAAAAGTTTATTCAGAACTCATTGGAAACATTGAGCGTGACGCAAATTCTGCGCGCAAGTATTGGCATTTTATCAAGCTCATGGGTCGTTCCGCCTCACACATTGCATTGGAGTGTGCCCTGCAGACACAGCCCAATATCTGCCTCATTTCTGAGGAGGTTGAAGCCAAAGATATGACCCTTAACCAGATTGTTGAGCAGATTGCTGCTGCTGTTGCCAAACGTGCCGAGGACGGAAACAACTTCGGTGTGGTGCTCGTTCCCGAAGGCCTCATCGAGTTTATCCCTGCCATCGGCCGTCTTATCGACGAACTCAACGATCTGCTTGCTGCCCATGGTGCAGACTACAAGGATCTTGACAAGGATGCCCAACGTGCTTATATCCTCGCTCACTTGAGCAAGGAGAATGCAGAGACCTTTGCTACCCTGCCTGAGGACGTAGCTCGACAGCTCTCCCTTGACCGCGATCCCCACGGCAACGTGCAGGTGTCTCTCATTGAAACCGAGAAGTTGTTGTCTGACATGGTTGGCGCTAAGCTGGAAGAGTGGAAGAAGGAAGGCAAGTTTGTCGGTAAGTTTGCTGCTCAGCATCATTTCTTCGGCTATGAGGGCCGTTGTGCAGCTCCTTCCAATTTTGATGCTGACTATTGCTATGCTCTTGGTGTGAGTGCCGCCAACCTGATTGCCAACGGCAAGACGGGCTACATGGCTATCGTCCAAAACTTGTCCGTTCCCACTGATGAGTGGAAGGCCGGAGGTGTGCCTATCACCATGATGATGAACATGGAGCGCCGTAACGGTGAAATGAAGCCTGTCATCCGCAAGGCTCTTGTGGAACTTGAAGGTGCTCCTTTCAAGAAATTTGCTGAGCACCGCGACGAGTGGGCTCGCAAGACATGTTTTGTCTACCCTGGTCCTATCCAGTATTGGGGTCCCGCAGAGGTCTGTGACCGTGATACACGCACCTTGTCTTTGGAGAACGAAGCCAAGAACAAGTAACCTGCTTGTTGCTCGTCGGGTCAGATTTCTGTTTTGACGGGTAAAGAGGGGCTTTCCTTCCAGGCCAAGAGCCTATGTGGGAGAGCCCCTTTCTGTTACATGCATTTGGCATTGTCCGATGGCGTTGAAAAGAACGCTTTCGTGGAATGCTTCTGTTTTATTGAAGAGGACAACCCTTGCATTATGCCTATGTCATCCCAATCCCCCATCCGTTTCCAAAAAAAGCACTCCAGTCGCAAAAGTCAGAAGTACACCCGTCGTTCGCGCTCTGGAGGGATTGGAGGCTTGCTTCCGTTTCTGAAGAAAGGTCGCCGATGGCCCTTGTTGCTTGGTGGCGTGGGCGTCTTGGTTGTCTATATATGGGTGTTCTATTATTTTTTTGTCGGTCCTACAGGGTTCCGATGGCGTGCCCTTTATGGCGATGCTAAATATCCTGTAGGGTACGAGATACATGGAATAGACATTTCCCATTATCAAGGCGAAATCAACTGGAACCGTCTTCGTTACAGTGCTATGGTTGATGGTTGTCCTATCCGCTTCATCTTCATCAAGGCGACGGAAGGGTCGTCACGTGTAGACGAGAACTTTTACGACAACTTTGAGAATGCGCGCGAGTATGGTTTTCTTCGCGGTGCTTACCATTTTTGGAGCAACAAATCGTCGGCTCGCGACCAGGCCTATTATTTTCTGAGCAAGGTGCATCTGGAAGAAGGCGACCTGCCGCCCGTGCTCGACATAGAGCACATGCCGCAAGACAAGAGTGTGGAGGATTTCCAGATGGATGTATTGACGTGGCTTCATATAGTGGAAGACAAATATCATGTGAAGCCTATTATCTATACCTATTATAAATTTAAGGAGCGCTATCTCAGCACGCCTGTTTTCGACGGTTATCCTTACTGGATAGCCCACTACTATGTTGACAAGGTGGAGTATAAGGGTGAGTGGAAGTTTTGGCAACATACAGATGCTGGGCAATTGCCTGGCATCAGAGGCAATGTGGACCTGGATATCTACAACGGCTCTTACTACGACCTCATGCAGTTGACTGTTGGTCGGGAGGAATAAAAGGTTCTACAGACCGAAGGGAAGAATTACCCGAATTTCCCGAATGCGTGCTGCTAACAAGTCGGTGCACAGCCGAAGACGAGTTTCAATATTTTTCTTAAAAAACGACGTCTTGCGCACTGACCATTCTAGAGCGATTTTGGGCCGTAAAGTAAATACTCCTGACAAAATTCGATACGATAGAAATTATTTTTGTGCCATTATGCTATGTAGAGATGGCAAAAGCGGGGTAAGGATAGCATTTTTTCGCTCTAGAACGAACGAAAATGCGGAAATTTTTGGGCGGCAAATTCGTTTTTGTTGACAAAACACCCCTTATGACCTTGCTATAGATGCCTTATAAGGGTGCGATAAGGCACCTATAGCAGCACGATAAGGCACCTATAGCAGCACGATAAGGCACCTATAGCAAGGTCATAAGGCACTTATAGCAACAAGATGGGGGTGGAATGACAAGAAAGTTTCCTTAAAATCTGTTACATCACTGATTGTCAGCATGTTGCAAAAATGCAAATGCAGCGCGTATTTGAGCCGAGAGGGCATGATGCTTGCCGCGGCGGCATTCTGGAGAAGCAAAGTGTAAACAGATTTGAAAGTAGAATTTCTGCGCAACTCATTTTTTAAACGTTCCAAGTCACATGCATAGGCCTCTTTGTGGCCACAGCGTTGCGTGTAGTAGTATGCTCGGCATGAGCATTGTCTAATCAAAATAGGAACCGCCGTATGCGGAACCGCACGTACGGTGGTGTGAGAGATCGGTAAATGCGAAATCACCCCTTAGTCTTTTTTATTTCCTAGTATGTGTTAATTCTGCTGCAAACCGATGGTTAGTAAGTAGAAAATGAGTACATTTGCCGACAGAAGCAATCAACAAACTATCAAAACCCTCATGACACATCTCCTCAACATGCGTAGGTTCCTCGTTCTCTGCCTGGCGGCGCTGATCGTCAACGTTGCCGGCGCTACGCTGAACCTCAGTCAGCCGGGCATCGTCTACCGTATCGTGAACCAATCGAGCGGGCAGGCGCTGACGAACGGCAACAGTGGCAACAACGACGTATATCTTTCCCTCGCCGACGTGGACCTCTCGTCCCTCGGGCAAGACTGGATGGCGATCCCCATCAACGCCGATGCCAACATCTATGCCTTCGTCAACCCGAACTACGAGAAAAGCATCGACATGGCCTCCACCGCCACCGACGCCTGGCACCTGCTCCAATGGAACAATGAGACGACGAACTCCAACCAGCAGTTCGTCGTCAAAGTGGTCAACGCCGAAACGGGCCTCGTACAGTTCCTCAACAGCGGCGGCGACCGTGCGATGACTATCCGCGACGACGGTTCCCTCTACATGGATGCCGACATCTCGTCCTCCGCGACCTATTTCCTCATGCAGGCCACCGACAAAACCGTGTCGAAACCCATCTCCGGCCTCACCTACATCTTCCGTCACCAACTGACCGGCGGCGTCCTCGACAATGGTGAGAGCACAGCCCTCGCCGCCACCCTTTCCATCAGTGAATACAAAGAAGGGGCATACGGGCAGCACTGGCAATACCGCGCCGTCACCTACCAGAAATACACGTGGTCCACATCCACCGCCTACGTCCTCTACAACGAAGCCTTCGGCTACGCCGTCGATGCGGGTCTGAACGGCTACAAGATACCTCTTCAGTACACCCTCGACGGGTCCAACTACAACCAGCAAGTGACCATCTCCTCCGTGAGCGGACAGGATGGTGTATACCAACTCTGCTACACCTACCAAGGCACCACCTACTATATCTCCGCCACCGAACTCGGTACGCCGACCATGACGACCGACGGCACGAGCTCGAGTACGTATTTCACCCTCGAGCCGACCGACGCTCCCGTCATCGAGACGGCCGAGTGGGAAGACGAGACCATCTACGGCATCAACAAAGAGGCCGCCCACGCCGCCTACATGCCCTACGCCTCCACGCAGGAGCTCCGCGCCGATCAGGACCGCTACGTCAAGCCCTGGCTCGACCCGCAGAGCAGCCGCTGGATGACGCTGAACGGAACGTGGAAAATCAACTTCGTCAAAGACCCTGACCTCCGTCCGGGAGAAGACGATTTCTATGGCGACAACGTCGACGTATCGGCATGGGACGATATTCCCGTTCCCTCCTGCGTGGAGATGTACGGCTACGGCGACCCATGGTACGTGAACGTTGAATATGCCTTTGAGGACAATCCCCCTTATATAAATATGAAGAAGAACCTCTACAACTCTGTAAGTTCTCTGCGCCGCACGTTCACGCTCCCCGACGCGTGGGACGGCAGTCGCATCTTCCTCCATTTTGACGGTATCTACAGTGGTGCCTACGTCTGGGTGAACGGCGAGAAGGTGGGCTACACGGAAGGCTCCAACAACGACGCCGAGTTCGATATCACCTCCTTCGTCCGTAAGGGTGAGAACAACCTCAGCGTCCAAGTGTTCCGCTTCACCGACGGTTCCTACCTCGAAGGTCAGGACATGTGGCACATGAGCGGCATCCACCGCGACGTCTACCTCTTCGCCACGCCGAAGACGTACCTCCGCGACCACGCCATTTCCTCCACCCTCTCTGCCGACGACGGCTACCGGAGCGGAACGATGGACGTTGCCCTCACCATGAGCAACCCCGAGGCTGGCGACGCTGAGAAGTCGGTGCGCGTACGCCTCTTCGCCCCCGACGGCACGCAAGTGGGCGAACAGACCGCTTCCTTCTCCTTCTCTTCCACGAGTGCTACGGAACAGACGCAGACGGTATCCTTCTCCGGCCTCTCCAACCTCCAGCTCTGGACGGCCGAAACGCCGAATCTCTACTCCATCGACATTGCCCAGCTCTCTGCCAGCGGCACTGAAGAAGAGGCGTTCTCTACGAAATATGGTTTCCGCCATATCGAGATTCCCGACGACGACCACCGCGTCTATATCAACGGTAAACAGATATATTTCAAGGGTGTGAACACGCATGACACGCATCCGCTCTATGGCCGTGCCATCGATGTTGAGACAATGCTCAAAGACATCGAACTCATGAAGCAGGCAAACGTCAACACTGTTCGCTGCAGCCACTATCCACGCCAAAGCAAGATGTACGCCATGTTCGACTATTTCGGTCTCTACGTCATGGACGAGGCTGACCTCGAATGCCACAAAAACTGGACGGATAACCAGAACAACGGTATCTCCGCCTCCGCCACGTGGACGGGAGCCTACAACGATCGCGCACGCCGCATGGTGCTCCGCGACCGCAACTTCCCCAGTATCATCTTCTGGAGCATGGGCAACGAGAGTGGATATGCTTCCAACTTCACCTCCAACTACAACCTCATCCACTCCCTCGACGCCTCGCGTCCCATCCACTACGAAGGGGCAACGAACGCCGGAAAGGGCACGACGGGTACCGACATCTGGAGTTATATGTACCCAGAGATGAGTCTCGCCAAATCGCAGGCGAACGCCAACTGGGCACAGCAGCCCTACTTCATGTGCGAATATGACCACTCGATGGGCAACTCGCTCGGCAACCTGAAGGAATATTGGGACATGCTTGAGTCGAGCACCTACGGCATCGGCGGCTGTGTTTGGGACTGGGTAGACCAGGCTATCGTCTCTGCCGGCGACCAAAAGGCTGGCGCGCTCACCCAGAACGGGTTCAACAAATACAGCACCGGCTACGATTGGGACGACGCTCCGCATCAAGGCAACTTCCTCAGCAACGGTATCGTCACCGCCGACCGCTCGTGGAGCGCGAAGCTCACCGAACTGAAGAAGGTGTACCAATACGTCAAACTCTCGTTCGACGAGAGCTCGAACGCCGTCGTCGTCAATAACGTCTACGATTTCACCACGCTGGGTTCCGACTATACCCTCCGCGCCTCCCTCCTCGCCGACGGTAAGGAGGTGAAGAGCGGCACCGTTGCTCTCCCCACCATCGAGGCTGACGCTTCGCAGTCTGTAGCTCTCCCCTTCACCTTCAGCGCGAGCGAGTACGCCAACCAGGAAGTCCTCCTCAACGTCGAAATCACGCGCAACGCCGCCACGACGACGTGTCCTGTCGACTACCCCGTCGCCACCGAGCAGTTCTCTCTTCAGGACCCCCCGAGTCTCGCCGCCATCAGCTCTACGTCGACCGACAAACTCACGATGACGAAGTCTGGCACGTCCACCACCATCAGCAACGCGATCGTCACCCTTCAGTTCTCCGCCAATGGTGAAGTGGAGAGCTGGAGCCAGAACGGCGTGAAGGTTGTCAAGGACGGCACGAATCCCGACTATGAGAATTACCGATGGATTGAGAACGACGCGCCCTACAACGTAGACCCGACCTACTCCTCCGACAACGGCATTTCCTCCCGCTCTGCATCCTTCTCCCTCGCCTCCGATGGCCAGACGGCAACGGTGGTTGTCAACGCCACGGGAAGTAAGGCCAACTGCAAGTTCACCTACACCATCTACGCCAACGGCACCGTTGACCTCGCCACGGAGTTCACCCCGCAGGTCAGCAAGACGGACCTCTACTCTGCCCTCCGCCGCCTCGGCATTATGATGGAGTTTCCGGGCGAATTCAGCAATATAAGTTTCTATGCCCGCGGACCGCTTGAGAACTACAACGACCGCTGCACGGGTTCCCCCATCGGCCGCTACACGAGCACCGTTTGGGATATGGCAGAACGCTACCTCCGCCCGCAGTCGATGGGCAACCATCAGGACCTCCGCGAGCTCACCCTCTCCGACGCCGCCGGCAACCTCATCCAGGTTCAGACGGAAGGACAGGTTGCCTTCTCCACCCTCTATTGGTCCGACACGAAGCTCCGCGAATATAAGCACAACTGGGAACTCCCGCTCGACGACGCACCCTCCGACCGCACCATCTATGCCCACTTCGACTATACGCAGCGCGGATTGGGTAGCGGAAGTTGCGGCCCCCAGGCGCTCTCCGAATACTTCGTCCCGACCTCCGGAACCTACGGCTACAAGCTCCGCTTCACGACGCACAACGAGACGGCAACGTCCATCCACCCCGCCACCCTCTCACCCGCTGAAGCTCTTCAGATAACGCACGACGCCCACGCCGTTACCATTTCTGGCAACATCGCATCCGGCACCACCGCCGCCCTCTACAACGTCGGTGGCATCTGCCTAACGTCAGCCACCGCCGCCGAGCCCACCGCGTCCCTCCACCTCTCCTTGGAAGGCCAACCCACTGGTTCCTACCTGGTAAAACTGACGACGAACGGCAGCAGTCGCACGCACAAAATACTGAAATAAGTCCGTCCTCTAGTTTAGAGGAGCACAACATCTACCAATCCCCACCTGCAGTTTCTCTGCGGGTGGGGATTTTGTTGGTATGCTCGGCATGAGCATTGTCTAATCAAAATAGGAACCGCCGTATGCGGAACCGCACGTACGGTGGTGTGAGAGATCGGTAAATGCGAAAATAGGAGGCAAATGCCTTTTACGATTAGCATTTACCTCCTACTCGATTAGGATGCTGTGTGTGTTTATTCCAAAATCTTGGTCATCGACATTGCCGAGATGAGGCCGTCGGGGTTCACCGTGGCTGATATGCGGTAGCGCACATGTTTCTCCTTGCTGTCGTCGGTGCGTTCAATGTCTTGCAAGGCCGAGAACTCTACGGCGTATTCGTATTCCTCGTCGCCCACCTCTTTCTTGTCTATCTTGTAGTCGTTGTTGAGATGCCAGGTCATGCGAGTGATGTCGTCTTTGTAAATCTTGTGCATAAACGTCACGACATCGGCCTTTATAGCATCCTGCTTACCGAGGAAATTGGTAAGTATCGGTGCAACCGTAGCCTCCAGGTCTATGTCGCTCTTGGCGTTGATGGCCTGGAAGAAGTGGCGGAAGATGGAGGTGATCATGTTTTTTTCGCTGGCCTCCACCGTCTTGGCCTTCAAGGCTTTCAGTGCTGTTTGTGCCTCATCCACATGCTCGCCCTCGCCGTGTGCATCGAGGTAGGCCTGCAGTGCCTCAGCCGTGTTCTTGTTGTTGGCATCAGCCCAGTCGATGGAGTCGATCTTGTGCAAAATCTCAATCTTATGGTCGGTGTCGGGATGTTTGCTGAGGTAATCCTGCAAGGCCGTCTTCGAACCGTTGACCACAGCGTTGGTCCACTCATTGTCCTGCTGTTTCAGTTCCTCCAGCCGAGCGTTGATGGCCTGTATGTGGTCTGCCGGTGCATCGAGGTTGTTGTCGAGATAGGTCTGCAGCACCAGCGGGTCGTCGCTCTTCATGGCAAACTCGTAAGACTCTTGTTCCTTGCTGCTCTTGGCGTTGCTGTAGAAATAGAAGCATGTACCGCAGATGACGAGTGCAATGATGAAAGCTGCGATGAGTGGTCCATGGTTTTTCTTCTTGGTTGCGGGGTTGTTTTCGCCGTTCTTGGTCGCAATGGGAGGAGGAACGGGGCGTCCCGTTGTCGTTGGTTGTCCGTTTGGCGTGTTGGTATCGCCTGTCGGTCCGGCCACGTTTCCCTGTTGGTTGCTGTGTTGTCCAGCTTGTTGCCTTGCCTGGTTGTTGTAGCCTACTTGTCCACCAGTACGCGTTATGTGGTGGCAGTTGGGACACATCTCCTGATTGCGGAAATAGATTTCCCCACATTGTAGGCATTTGGTGATTTTCCCTGCTATTTCGACTCCGCAATTCGGGCAGACGGGAGCCTTGTCACTGATTTGTCGTCCACACTCTGGACATTTGATGATAGCCATATCTTGAATGCAATTGTTTGTTGGAAGTTTATCCGTTGGTCATGTTGTCCTTGTTATCGGTGGCGGAAGCGTATTTCGCGCAGGCGATGTTTCCCCATAAACCGACTCTTGTCCACGTAGCCGTTAATGCCATTTAGGTGGCCCTTTCCCGTGTATTGCCAAAGGATAAAGTCGAGGTCATCCTTTAGCTTGGGCTCCCGTTCCGTGTATTGGGCGATCATTACCTTATAGTCTCCCAATAGACCGAGCAGGTTGTTGTCATAGAAGTTGGCTCCCGTGTAGAGTAGTGGTTTCTGTTTGTACGCCTTCTCAACGAGGCTTAGAAATATGAACAATGAGTCTCTGAATGACTCCTTGCTCAGTCCGCTGCGTGTCTCGATGTCAATCATGGGCAACAGGTCTTGGTCTCCTGGCCGGCATTGGGCCATGAAATTCTCCAGTTGTGTCTGTTGTGGAATCTTGGGCCTATAGAAATGGTAGGAGCCTACCTTGAGCCCATATTTATGGGCCAAATCGATGTTTTCCTTGTATTTGCTGTCTATATTGTCCCCACCTTCGGTGGCCTTCAGATAAACGTATGCCATTTTGCTTTCTCCTACGGTTTCCCAAAACACGGAGCCTTGGTAGTGGCTGAGATCGATGCCGTGGATATGACTGCATGTGTCTTCACATTCTACGTAACTGCTCTGAGCGTTAGCGGAGACCATTGCAAATATGCACAGTAATAATGTGATAGTCCGATTCATACTGCAAAGTTAATGAAAAGATTTAAGAACGGCCTTTCCTGTCAGTGAAAAGATATAAAAAAGGCCGCAAAGTGAAATTCTTTGCGGCCTTTACTTGAATTGTTGTCGGGGCGACAGGATTCGAACCTGCGACCACCTGGTCCCAAACCAGGAGCGCTACCGGGCTGCGCTACACCCCGTTCCCACTTTTGCTTTGGGTATAATTACCCAAGCGTATTTGGAATTACGGGTGCAAAGGTAGTGCTTTTTAGGGATGTGGCCAAATTTTTCGTCTACTATTTTACCTTACCGTTGTCTTGTTAATTATGGCGCGCATCTTGTGGGATGAGGAGTGTGCAGCTGTTGCTTACCGATTTATAGTATATTTGTGGAGAGTGCGCCTGACCGCGCCTTTTCCTGCAAACAGTTCTTTCACCATGCCTTCTATACGATTGCCGAGAGGCGTATCATACAGGTTGAGGCCAAATACATCTTCGCGGCTATATAGGTTCTTGAGGCATGAGTAGTCTTGTTCCGCTTTTCCTAAGGTGAGCGGTTCCACCAGTTGCTGCAGCTCTTGCAGCAGGGGGTCTGGTGATGGTGTGAAGGGGTCTCCGTTGTCATCGATGCCTTTGAGGTAGCGGGCGTAGCCGGCCAGTACGAGCGGTATGAGCACCAGGTTGTCTGTGTCAAGATGGCGTGCCACATATTTCTTGATGGTCTCGCCGAAGCGGATGGGCAGCTTTTGGCTGGTATCCATAGCGATGCGTTGGGGCGTGTCGGGCATGAAGGGGTTGGGCAGTCGGCGGTTGATGAATGCGCCGATAAACTCATACGGGTTGATGATGCCCGGGTCTGTCACCACGGGCATGGCCTCTATGTAGCCAATCTTTTGTATGAACGGTCGGATATCCTCGTCGTCCATCTCAGCAGATATCAGCGTGTAGCCCAGCATGCAGCCATAGAGAGCCATGGCCGTGTGGAGCGGGTTGAGGCAGGTCGTCACCTTCATGGTCTCCACCTCGTCGACGGTCTTTCGCGACGTGTAGATCACGCCACCCTGGTCGAGCGGTGGGCGCCCGTTGGTGTAATGGTCCTCCACCACAAGATACTGCGTCTCCTCGGAGTTGACGAATGGGGCGGTGAACGTATGCCTGTCTGTTTCGATATACTGGTTGTCCTCAAATCCGTCGGTAGCCAGCAGTTCTTTTACCTTGGCATGCGGGCGCGGCGTAATCTTGTCTATCATCGACCATGGGAAACTGATGGTCTGGCCGTCTTGCAGATAGTCGACAAACTCATGCGGCACCAAGCCGTCGGCAGCCCAGCGCTGGGCATAGGCCATGACCCCGGACTTGGCCTTGTCGCCGTTGTGCGAACAGTTGTCCATGCTTTGCAGGGTGAGGGGTAGACGGCCGGCCTTGAAGCGCTCGTAGAGCAGCGCCGTCACCTTGCCCATGGCCATGGCAGGCTGCATGCCGCGCTCAAGGTCGGCAGCGGGAACCGCGTAGCCCTTCTCGGTGATGGTAAAGGTGGCCATCTGCAAAGAGGGGTTGCAGAAGATTTCTACCAAGCGGCCCCAGTCGCTAAACTGATAGTCGGCTTTCAAGGCCTCTGTCACCGAGGCGATGACCTTCTTCTCGACGTTGCCCGTTGACTGCAGGCTGACGAGCAGCGACAGGTTGTTGTAGGGTGCGTATGCTTTGTCGATGACATCGTAGTCGAACGTCTCGGCCACGATGACACCGCGGTCGTAGAGGCCGCGGTTCAGCAGGTCGTTGAGTATGGCAGCCGGGAAGGCCCTGAAGATGTTGCCGCCTCCGAAGTGCACCCATGTGGGAGCCTCGCAGGTGTGTTTCCTTACCGTTTCTATGTCGAATGTGGGCAGTTGGTAGCCCTTTGCTTCCCACTGGGAGGCGTCAATGTTTCTGGATGTTATGTCGGTGAGTTTCATGTTGCTTGTAGTGTTTGGGGGATTTTAGTCGAAGAATCCGGGCTGGTGGAACGGCTTGCCCATCTCGCGGTCGACGGCAGCAATGATGCCCTGCACCTGTCCCAGGGCAAACATGCGCCCGAGGAAACTATAGCCGGCGTTGTAGTTCTTTGTCTCGTCGCCAAGCATGGTCATGCCGTGGTCCACGCGCATCGGCAACCGCTCGATGTTGGCGTTGCCCGCGCGGCGCTGCTCCTCTTGCTCGAACACATGTGTCAGCGCAATGATGTCGGCGCGTCCGCCAAGGTGGCTGGCTTCGGTAAAGTCGCCGTTGGCAAACACATGGCAACTGCGCAGGTGCACAAACCATGTTCGTGCTGCATATTTGCGAGCCAGTTCCACCACGTTGTTTTGTGCGCCGGCCGACAGCGAACCGGCGCAGAAGGTCAGTCCGTTGTGCTTGTTCGGAACGGCGTTGAGGAACCACTCTATGTCGTCGTCGCAGGTCACGATGCGCGGCAGTCCCAACACCTGGAAGGGTGGGTCGTCGGGGTGTACGCACATGTACATGTCGCACTCTTCGCAGACGGGCATGATGGCCTCGAGGAAATATTTCATGTTGGCGCGCAGGCGGTCGCGGTCGATGCCCTCATACAGGGCGAGCAACTGGCGGAACAACTCCACGGGGTGCTCGTCGCCCTCCTTGAAGTTGCCGCTTACGAACCCTTGTGTCTTGATGACGATGTTCTCCACCAAGGCGTGGTCTTTCTCGGGTGTCATGGTGCTGCGCAACTCTTCCACCTCTTTCAATATGTCGCGTCTGTTTGGTTTCCCGTCGGGACCGAGCGTCTGGAAGCGAGCCCAGTCGTCTTTAGCCCCCTCGCGCTTCAGGATATAGATGTCGAAATAGGCAAATTGGGGAATGCTGAAATACAGGTTGCTGCTGCCGTTGGGGTTCTTGTGCAGCAGGTCGGTGCGTGCCCAGTCGAGCACGGGCATGAAATTGTAGCAGATGGTATGTATGCCTTCTGCGGCTAGATTGCGCAGGCTCTTCTTGTAGACCTCTATCTGCTCGTCGCGGTCAGGGCCGGCATACTTGATGGTCTCGGTCACGGGGAGCGATTCTACTACGCTCCAGCGCATGCCGTAACTCTCAATGTAAGTCTTCAGGTCGTGGATTTTTTCGCGGGTCCACACTTCGCCCAGCGGCACGTCGTGCAGCGCGGTGACGATGCCCTCCACGCCTATTTCCTTGAGCATGGCAAGCGTAATCTTGTCGTTCTTGCCAAACCATCTCCATGTTCTTTCCATAAGTTTCGATCGGTTTAATGTTCTTGGGAGCAAATTTATATAAAAATTCCGAATTACAAGACCATCAAGTTGAAAATAATCAGTCTGTGGAGTTGTCAATTTTGCTGATGGGGTAGTGCTTCGGCTATGACAAGTCAGTGTCTGGCTATTTATTATCGTCACTTAATGTTTCAAAATCTCTTTGATTTCCTCGAGATTGCCGTCGTTGGGGGCAGGGGTGATATTCAGAATATGGCAGAGGATGGGGTATACGTTGGTATTGCGGAAATGAGGGATCTCTATGTGCTGGAAATCGGGGCCAATGGCTCGGAAGAGAGCGTGCATGTCGGAGAGTTGCGGGTCGTATCCGTGATTGCCGCCGGCGATGAAGGGCTTGTCGTAAGCCACGTAGCCAAGGTCGGGACACACCACTACGTCGCCCACCCGACTGTTGGAGCCATAATGGAGATAGGCGGGTATGGTCTCCTTCTTCCACACACGTACATGGCTGAGTGTTTTTAGGGCTTCGTAGATGGAGTCTTTGCAACCATCCTTGGCGTAGATGTTGACTGGCACCGAACCTGAGACGGCATTGTACCATGAAGGTTTGAGGTGGGGTAGGAGTTTCACCGCATGGTCAGCGGGAACCCATGCCATTCCATGGTCTGAGACGACGATGAGATTGACCTCCGGTCCGATAGGCAGATGGCAGATGCGGCTGTGGAGCGATTGGAGCAATGAGTCGACCCGTGTCACGGCATCCCGTGTCAGCTTGCTCTGCGGTCCATACTTGTGTCCGTTGCCGTCGGGCTGGTCCAAGTAAGCCATGATGAGGTCAGGGCGTTTTGTTTCCGGCAGGCTCAGCTGGCTGACAATGCCGTCTATCCGCTCGGCAAGGGTCAACCGGGGCTTGCGGTCATAGGGGTAATAGACGTCAGGGTAGTGCCCGTTGACCTTTACGTCGGATCCTGGCCAGTAGAATACCGCAACTTTCTTGCCCTGTCGCATGGCTGTATTCCATATGGGCTCTCCTCCATAGAAGCGCGGATTCATTTTCTGTTCAGTGTTGGACAGTGAGAAGCTGTCGCCGGTCTGTGAGTCGTAAAACTCATTGGCCACGATGCCGTGGTGGTCGGGAAAGAGCCCCGTGGCCAGCGTGTAGTGGTTGGGGAACGTCTTGGACGGGAACGAGGGGATGAGGCCTGCGGTAACGCCCTCCTCGGCCATGTGGTCAAGGAATGGGGTGTTGTACCACTGTGGGTAGTCCCACCGGAAACCGTCTAGCGAAACGATGATGGTGTAATGGCGTGCCTGCGCTCCCAAGGACAGCTGGGCCAGCAGCATGATAAGTGCGATGATGATCTTCCTCATGAGCATAAGTTGTATTTTTTGCAAAGGTAGTGAATATTTACGATTTAGGTGACTGTCATTGCGTGTAAAAAGGATACACGTCTTGTTAGTTGTCAGACTCTATTCTAAAATGCGAGCATGTCGGCCTGGGTGACGGTGGACGTGGGCACCATCTTTCGGTTAGGTTAGTGTTGATGTGTGGTTTCATGTTTGATTTAAGGTGTGTTAATGCGCGGCGGTCTCATCCGGGGGCGGGCGGAAGGTGGTCTGAGGCAGGCGGCGGTTTCACGCAGGGAGCTGTGTTCCTTTATCTTATCGACTGATGCAAAGGTACGACATTTTTTCGGTATCTCCAAATTTCGGGGGTCTATAAGGTGCAAAAATCTGTTAACGCGAGGCGATTTTTATGTTAATATACCTTAACGCGCTTCTCGCTTACATTTCCCCCACACTGACCCACGGGAAGTGATGTCGACGGGGGCTCGGCGGGGCTTCGGCGAGGGTTCGGCAGCGGTCGATCCAGGCCATGAGGTGGTTGACGGCCACGTGGGGGTCGGCTGTGGTTGGGAAGTAGCGGAGGGCGAGCTCGCTCTTGTTGTAGGCCCGGATGATGAATTTTTCCATGGCTGTTGTGTTTTTTATGGGTTGAGGGTTGTGAGGTAGTACTCGTCGTCGTGCTGGCGGAAGTCGCGGCAGATGGCCTCGACGAGGGCTGACAGCT
>CAVIOP010000015.1:0-24389 GCA_963644485.1 bacterium
TTCGCGCCCATTTTCAGCATATAGATTGTCCGCTTTCTTGACAGCCTAAGACCATCGGCATCGTTGACAAGCGGAGTCTACAAAGTGAACGGAAAGAAAATAATAAAATTATGGTCAAAACATTTGGATATTATCATAGAAAGCGGATTCAGCCACAATGCCGCCTCCAGTCACAAAAAGAACAAATAGCATGAAGTACAGTGTCAGCCGCGGGCTAACAATGTTTGCGTGAGCCGCGGGCTGAACAATGTCTGCGTGAGCCGCGGGCTTTCAGCCCGCATCGGCTCACGCAGTGTAAACCGAAACTTAAAATATTTAGACTCTTGTCACCCGCCAATTTCTTTCAAAACGACCGCGAATATCTCGAAATTAGTAACCAAATCAACATAAATTAGGTGTAATCGTTATAAAATGTTGGCCGAAATACAGTTTTAGTGAAAAAATATTTGGATAAAAGCTAAATAATGCTTAAATTTGCACCCAATTGAAAAGATTGTTAAAAATGTGCTAAGAATTAGTATTCTTCGACAACACTTTCCAAGGCATATCAATTTAAAAGAGTAAGCGTACGTACCCATATTATTATATAAGGTGTATTGCAAGTCTTCCACCTTGCGCCGCGAGGTGGATAGCGGTAAAGGTAACGACTTTCGTCCGCACTCGGGCGTTCGGACTACGGATTTATAGAGAAACGGATTAAAAATAATATTATCATTTACTAAAAAGAGAGATTTTATGGAAAAAAGACTCATGACGTTTATCGCCTGCCTTTTCCTGAGTATTGGGATGGCTTTGGCGCAAAGTCAGATTTCCGGTACAGTCACCTCTGCCGAAGACGGTACACCCGTAGTGGGTGCATCGGTCAAGGTGGTGGGCACCCACACGGGTACGGCTACCGATGCTGACGGTAAATTCACGCTGAACGCTCCTGCCAACGCCAAGTTGCAGATTTCCTACATCGGCATGACCCCACAGACCGTCAAGGCCGGCAAGAATTTGAAGATTGTGCTTTCTGCTGACCCGCAGTCACTCGACGAGGTGGTGGTGGTGGCCTTCGGTACCGCCAAGAAGTCGGCCTTCACCGGTTCGGCCACAGTGGTGGGCACCGAGGAACTCGCCAAGTCGCAGGTCACCAGTGTGACCAACGCTCTGGCCGGTGCCGTTCCCGGTGTGCAGCTCACTTCATCCAACGGTGCTCCCGGTTCTACATCAACCATCCGTATCCGCGGTTTCAGTTCGCTCAACGCCGGCAACGATGCTCTTATCATCCTCGACGGTGCTCCCTATAGCGGCGACCTCAGCAACATCAACCCCAACGACGTGGAGTCGATGACCGTGCTGAAGGATGCTGCTTCTAATGCTCTTTACGGTGCACGCGGTGCCAACGGTGTCATCATGATTACCACCAAGAAGTCGAAGGCTGGCCGCGACGCTAAGGTCACCCTTGATGCCAAGTATGGCTGGAACAGCCGTGCACTGCAGCACTACGATGTGATCAACGATCCCGCCGAGTACTATGAGATGCAGTACAAGGCCCTTTACAACAACTATGTCAGCAACGGCGCATCGGCCAGCAGCGCATGGGCTTCGGCCAACAGCGCACTGACGGGCGACGTGTCAATCGGTGGTCTGGGTTACAACATCTGGACTGTTCCCGAGGGTCAGATGCTCATTGGCCAGAACGGTCGCATGAACCCCAACGCCACACTGGGCCGTCTGGTCAACTATAAGGGCCAGGACTACTGGATCACTCCCGACGACTGGGAGGACGTGGGTACACGTACCGGCATCCGCCAGGAGTACAACGTATCTGTTAACGGTTCCAACGAGAAGTCTAACTTCTATGCATCATTCGGTTACTTGAAGAATGAAGGTATCACCTATAAGAGTGACCTCTCACGTATCACCGGTCGTCTGCGCGCCGACTACCAGGCCAAGAAATGGCTGAAGGTAGGTGCCAACCTCTCGTTTGCCCACTTCGACGGCAACTCGCTCGGCAACAACGGTAGCTCTACTTCTACCGGTAACATCTGGGCTTGCACCTCACAGATTGCACCTATCTATCCGATTTACATCCGCGACGGCAAGGGCAACGTTATGGTCGACGACAACGGCATCACCGTGCTCGACTATGGTAACGGTACCAACGCCGGTCTGTCACGTCCCTTCCTCTCAGATGCCAACCCCATCCAGGACGTGAAGCTCAACACACGCAACTACAACGGTAACGCTGCTTCGGCCAACGGCTTCGTTGACATTGACATCCTTACCGGTCTGAAGCTCACCCTCAACGGTACCTACACGCTCGACGAGACACGTACCAACTATGTCTACAACGGCTACTACGGTCAGTTCGACACCACTGGCGGTACGGTTGCCATGTACCACTCACGTACATACGACTACGACCTCCAGCAGTTGCTCAACTACACCACCACCATTGCCGACAAGCACAACGTGACGGCTCTGCTCGGTCATGAGTATTATGACACACGCTACTATGAGGTGGGTGGCGAGAAGTCGAAGATGTTCTCGCCCGACAACAAGGAACTCAATGGCGCTGTGGTCGACGGCCAGGGTGCTGAGTCTTACCAGACACGCTACAACAACGAAGGTTACTTCGCCCGTCTGCAGTACGACTACGAGGGCCGCTATTTCGGTTCTGCCTCTATCCGTACCGATGCCTCTTCACGCTTCGCCAAGGATCACCGCTGGGGTACCTTCTGGTCTATCGGTGGCGCATGGCTCATCAACAAGGAGAAATGGTTCAAGGCACCTTGGGTGGACGAACTGAAGTTCAAGGCTTCTATCGGTCAGCAGGGTAACGACAACATCGGTTCATACCGCTACACCGACTTGTACAGCATCCAAAACTCAAGCGGCAACATCGGTACATCGTTCTATTCAAAGGGTACCGAGGACATCACTTGGGAGAAGAACACCAACTTCAACACCGGTTTCGAGTTCTCGCTCTGGCACAGCAAACTGACAGGTTCGCTGGAGTACTACTACCGCAAGACCACCGACATGCTCTTCTCGTTCTCAGTGGCTCCGTCGCTGGGTTACAGCAGTTACTACGACAACGTGGGTAGCCTCTACAATACTGGTTTCGAGCTCAACCTGAACTACAACGCCATCCGCACCAAGGATGTGCAGTGGGATGTCCACTTCAACATCGCTTCGCTGCGCAACCGCCTCACCATGCTGCACCCCGACAAGAAGACTTCTACACTCTACGATGCCAGCGGCAAGGCCTACTATGGCTATGCATCGGGCAACTTCTTCATCACCGAAGGTGCTTCCATGTACACATGGCGTCTGAAAGAATATGCCGGTGTGTCTGAGGACGGCCAGTCGATGTGGTACAAGAACGTCTATGAGCAGGATGAAAACAAGAATGACGTGCTCTACGACGAGAGCGGCAACGTGGTCGACGACTCATACAAGGGTATCACCCACAAGAAGGTCACTGGCCGCGAGACCACCACGACCTACAGCGATGCCGACTACTATGTGACCAAGCAGACCACCATTCCTAAGTTCTACGGCGGTTTCGGCACCACGGTGCGCGCCTATGGCTTCGACCTCTCGGTCAACTTGTCATATCAGATTGGCGGTAAGGGTTACGACGGCACATACGCTACGTTTATGCAGTCGCCCACTTCAGGCACCGGTGGTTACAACATCCACAAGGACCTCTACAAGGCATGGAGCTCGGCCAACACGACCAGCAACATCCCCCGCTTCCAGTTCGGCGACCTCTACAGCAGCGCTTCGTCTACACGCTTCCTGACAGATGCAAGCTACCTGAACATCGAGAACATCAACTTCGGTTACACACTGCCCGCCAGCGTGCTGCGCTCCATCCGTCTCGAGGCACTGCGCATCTATCTGGCTTGCGAGAACGTGGCTTACATCTCAAAGCGTAAGGGCTTCGACCCGCGCCAGACCTACACGGGCTCGACCAACGCTACAAATTACTCGCCGATGAGAACCATCTCTATCGGTGCAACAGTAACATTCTAATCATTCAGGAGGATTACAATAATGAAAAAATCACTTAAGATATATTCTGCGATTGCTTTGGCCGGCACCTTGGCTTTCTCCAGCTGTATAGATGAAACACAACCCCAGAACAGCACTGCTACGTCTGAACAGATTGCCCAGTCGTCGGCCGCTCTGGAGGCTTCAGCCAACGGCATCCCCTCGCAGATGAGCCAGGGATACCTGGTGTACGGGGATCAGGTTCACGAGACCGACATGGGCTATGCCCAGTTTATGATTGCCCAGACCGAACTGCTCGGCGACATGTATTGCGGCGGTAGCAACTCAGGCTACGACTGGTACATCATGTACAACACATTGGAGCGCTCCATCGGCCCCAACTCTTACATGGCCTACCTGCCTTGGTTCACGCTGTACACGTTCATCAAGTCAGACAACGACATCATCTCCATTGCCAAAGAGGGTGCCACGGCTGACCAGCGCAAGTATGCCGGCATAGCCTACACCTGCCGCGCCTTCAACTACTTCATGCTCATGGCGTTCTATGAGCCTGAGGAGAACGACTACACCGATGTGTCGGCTGTGAAGGACCTCACCGTGCCGTTCGTCTTCGAGACCACGACCAACGACGAAGCCAAGAACAACCCCCGTGTGTCGCACCGCGAGATGACCGACAGCATCCTCTCTGACCTCGACAAGGCCGAGAAGTTCTTTGCCACCGACAACAACACCACCAACCGCCAGCTGCCTTCGCTTGCTGTGGTCTATGGTGTGAAAGCTAAGGTCTACATGTGGGACAAGGACTACGAGAATGCAGCCAAGTATGCTCGCATGGCCATCAACGAGTCGGGTGCTGCTCCTATGACCGAGGACGAGTGGACCAATCCTACCACTGGCTTCACCACAGCCTGCGACGGCTGGATGTGGTACGCTTCCTACTCTGCCGAGAACATGGGTAACCTCTGTAACTTCACCGGCTGGATGTCTAACGAGGCCGACTGGGGTTATGCATCGCTCACACAGCCTGTCATCGACCGCAGCCTCTACGACCGCATCGGCTCTACCGACTTCCGTAAGCATGTCTTCCTCGATCCCGAAAAGTCCAACTACTACGACTACAAGACTTGCCGCGACAAGGAGCATATCGACGAGACCCTGCCCGCCTATGCTGCTCTGAAGTTCCGCTGCAAGAGCGGCGACTGGGAGAACTACAAGGTTGGTGGTCTTATCGATCTGCCCATCATGCGTGTGGAGGAGATGTATTTCATCGAGGCCATCGCCACCGCTTCTATCAACAACGGTGCTCGTCTGGAGGAAGGCAAGACTCTGCTCAACAACTTCATGAGAACCTACCGCGACCCCAACTTCTCAGCCAAGTCCGCCAATATGTCCGACTTCCAGAAGGAGGCTCTCTACCAGATGCGAATCGAGTTCTGGGGTGAGGGCAACGCCTTCCCCATCGCCAAGCGTCTGAGAGTGGGATGCATGCAGAACTACGAAGGTACCAACGCCAAGTGGGACAACCTGAAGGTCAACTGTAAGGATATCAAGCCCAGCTGGAACTTCGTCATTCCTACAAGCGAGGTACAGGTCAACTCAGCTCTTGAGGGCAAGAACAACCCCGACCCCACACAGACGGTCGTTTGTCCTTCACCCCTCGGACAGTATGGTGCCAAGAAATAAATAAGTTTCAGGCGTGTCCTGCAAAGTGACTCGGCGTCACCTTGCAGGCACATGCCTACCGTCAACCACTTTACAACATCATAACGATTATGAAATTTAACAAATTATCATTATATCTTCTCGCCATGCTGTCACTCGTGTTGTCAGCATGCTCGAGCGATGAGTACGATTGGGCTACCGTTTCGGGCAACCAGGTGTACTTCAGCAATGAGACCCCCGAGACGTTCGAACTCTCTACGAAAAGCACGACTTTCGAGGTGCCCATCTATCGCGTAAAGACCGATGAGGCCATCACCGTGCCTGTGACGGCTACCCTGCAGGACGGCACCATCTTCACCGTTCCCTCAAGCGTTTCGTTTGCACAGGGTGAGAAGGAAGCCAAGATTGCCATCTCTTATGATCCCTCAAAGATCACTTACGGCAACTATGAGGACATCACGCTCTCTATTGCCGACTCTACCTACACCACCGCCTATGGCTATGGCTCACTGACCTTCAAGGCCGGTGCCACAGAGTGGAGCGATTGGCGATCTTACAACTCTGCCGGTACTTGCACCTTCAGCTACAACCTCTTCTGGTCTGGCGACGATACGGGCCTTGTCTTCCAGGTGCGCGACAATGTCATCCAGACCAACAAGCATCAGTTCAAGATCAAGAACTGCATGTATGGCATCGACCTGGTTCTCGACTACGACTCTGAGACGGGCGTGGTGTCTTGCCCCGCTCAGTTCACTGGCTACACCCACTCTTCTTATGGTGATGTCTATGTGGCCGACTACAACTACTATCAGGAGACTGTCCGCGGCAAGGATCCCAGCAGCTTCCAGCACGTCTATGGCAGCTTCGACGAGGAGAACGGTTACATCGATATCGCCGTTAGCTACTATGTCAGCGCCGGTTCTTTCGGTTCCGGCTATGAGACCATTACCCTCGACGGCTACGATCGCAAGGACGTGTCTTGCGGCATCACTTACACCGGTAAGCTGATTGATGCCAAGGAGAATCCTTACATTGTTGCCAACGTGACGCTGGGTGAAGATGTCACATCAGCCAACGTAGCCATTGTTCCCGGTGAGCTGACACAGGATGTGTTCAATCAGATTAAGGACGGAACCTACGAGGGTGTCGTTGAGGTGAAAGAAAGCGGCGATGTGAAGTTCGACGCTTCCGATTTTGCGGATGGCGACTACACGCTTGTCGTCATATCTTATTATGAGGGCGAAGCACAGGAGTATGCAACCGCCACGTTGAAATATTCTACGGCTGGTAAAGAAGCATGGACAGACTTGGGACAGGGTGTTTATGCCTATGGCGTAAAGGCGTATAGCAACTCTGGTGCGCTTTATGACGGAGAGGAGACAGCTACACTCTCTCAGAGCGAAAGCGACCCCACCAAGTTCAAGCTTTCTCCCTGGGCAAGTTCTAATTCAGGCCTGATCTTCAATGTCGCTGAAGACGGTACCATTACTGTTGACGGTGTGGAGACTGGCGATGAGTACAGCACTTATGGTGCCATCAGCGCATGTGACATGGTAACCTATGGTGCCATCTCTGCCGGTAAAGGTTATGACAGCAACAAGGATGGCAATACCTATAGCTTCTATATGGCCTATTATGTAGAAGCAGGTACCCTGGCTTATCAGCTCGACACCTTCACGCTCGACGAGGCTACCGCAGCCAAGATGCGCAAGGCTGCCAAGAAGCATTACAGCAACAAGAACAAGGTTAGCTTGACGCGCACGCTGAAGAAAGTTGATCAGCCCATCTTCTCGCTGAAATAAACATCTCATGCAGTGGTGACCAGTTCACCATTGCTCTCGTCATAACGACTCCAGTTGAGTGGCTCGGCTGGAGTCGTTTTTATTCATTGTAGATATTCTACTCTATTTCTTTTTAAGTGCTTATCCACATTCACTCAACCGATATATGAAAAAGACATTATTCCTTTCATTGTTGATGGCCACCGCCCTGTCGGCCTCGGCCATGCCAGTAAAGAAAGGTCTTAAGAAACCCATCCTGCTCGACGACGGAACGACCGTGCTGGCCGAGCTGCGTGGCGACGAGTTCCGCAGTTACTGGCAGACCGACGACGGTAAATGCTTCTCGAAGGATGCAGCCACAGACGTGTTTCATGAGATTGATGCTGCGTCATTCAAACCTTCCAACAAGCGGCTCCAATTGCAGGCAGCCACACTGAAAGACAAGAGTATTAAATTGCGCAGCAACAGTGCCAAGAAACGTCTGGGTATCAGTTCTGAGGGATACTTCGGCGAACGACGTGGTGTCATCATTTTGGCTCAGTTTAAAGATCTGAAATTCAATAAGAGCCACACGTCTGCCTACTATCAAAATCTTGCCAACCAGGAAGGCTTTACCTCTATTTACGGTCATGTAGGCAGTGTCCGCGATTATTTCATAGACCAAAGCAATGGACAGTTTGTTCTTGACTTTGATGTGTACGGACCGGTGACGCTGCCCAACAACTATGCCTATTATGGTGCCCACACGGGTAGCGGTAGTGAGGAAGAGAACGATGCGCATGCCGGAACCATGGTTGCCCAGGCCTGTAAACTGGCTGCTGAAGCGTTTGACATCGATTTCAAACAATACGACTGGGACGGTGACGGCACTGTTGACCAAGTCTTCGTAATCTATGCCGGTCAGGGCGAGGCCGACGGCGGAGACGACAATACCATCTGGCCTCATCAGTACTATCTCAGCTATTCGGACTACGGTTCTTCGGTAAGCGTTGGTGGCGCCAATGTCGACAAGTACGCATGCGGCAACGAACAGGCCACCTCGCAGATCTACAATGCCGCCACCGGCAAATACCGCACCACCGTGGTGGCCAACGGCATCGGCACCATCTGCCATGAGTTCTCCCACTGCCTGGGTTTCCCCGACATGTACGACACCACCTACAAGAACTATGGCATGGGCAGTTGGGACCTGCTCGACCAGGGTTCTTACAACGGCAAGAACAGCAAGGGCTATCAGCCGCCATGCTTCACGGGCTACGAGCGTATGAGCGCCGGATGGGTCGAACCTATCGTGCTCTCGGAGCCTACCACCGTGAAGGGCTTGAAACCCGTCAGCCAGTATGGCAGCGTGTTCATCGTTTACAACGATGAGAACAAGGATGAGTACTATCTCCTCGAGAACCGCCAGCAAGACGGCATCTGGGATGGAGCACTGCCCGGCAGCGGTCTGATGATTACACATGTGGACTATAGTGAATTGATGTGGAGCCGCAATTGTGTAAACACAATAGTAAACTATAGTGATACTTATGGTGAGGCCTATGCCAAGTATGACAACGACCACCAGCGTTGCACCATCTTCCATGCCGACAACACCACCTACGCCGAGGAAACAGACCTCTATCCCAACGACGGCAACAATGCCCTGACGAGCACCTCTACACCAGCCGCTACAGTCTATACAACCAAGGGTTTCATGAACAAGGACATCACCAACATTGTCCAGAACGAAGACGGTACTATCGATTTCGATTTCATGGGTGGCAGTGACACCAACGTCATCACCAGCATCGGCCAGGCAGCCATCGAAAAAGAAGCCGCCTCACGCATCTATACCCTTGACGGCCGCTATGCCGGCAGCAATATCAATGCGCTGGGCCACGGCATCTACGTGCGTGGAGGCAAGAAGATTGTGAAGTAATCTGCCTCCTTCTGTCTGCCTTTACGGCAAACAAATCTACGCGAAAGCGCCGGATGGATACACCCTGCCATCCGGCGCTTTTGTGGTTGTTGACACGACGGCATAGAAGAAAAACGCTGTGTAATTTTGATTTATACCGGAAAAGATATATCTTTGCTACCAAAATGTAAAACATTATGCGTCAATCAGAAGAACGATACATCAGTCTGCTCACCGACTTTGGCTTCAAGCGCATCTTCGACCGGCAGCCTGCAGCACTGAAGGAGAAGGTGTTCACCAAACTCTTCGAAGAAGCCGAGATAGCCCAGTTTACCCCCACAGAGTTGCGCGAGTATGAAGACAGCGTCAAGGTCTACCGCGACCTGAAGAACTCGCTCGACACAGCCATGGCGCAAGGCATAGAGAAAGGTCTTAAACAGGGACGTGCAGAAGGACTTGCGCAAGGTTTGGAAAAAGGACGTGTGGAAGGTTTTGCTGAAGGCGGTCAGAACAAGGCTTTCGAGATAGCCCGCAATCTCAAGTCTGAAGGCATGCCGCTCGCCGTCATCGTTAGAGCCACCGGACTGACCGAAGAGGAGATTATAGAATTGTAAACGCCATCATCATAAAGGCGGGTTCTAAAAATCCATGCATTGCTAACCTGAATTATTCATAGAGAACTAGGATGTGTGGTGCCTAAGGCACCACACATCCTAGTTCTCTATGAATTATTCTGGCTAATATTATTTTGGGGATTAGTTTTGTTATGCAGACCTCGTCGCCATGAAAGAAGGTACTTGTTGCTTGTCGTTTTATAGGCGCATGGCGATGCAGGGTGGCTGGTGTGTGCGCCAAGCACAGGTTGTGCCAACGAAAAAGCCCAAGGCGCTGGGCCTTGGGCTTTGTGTGAGTCACGATGGATGTCGTCGTGCGTATGGACTGGGGTGTCGGCCAACCGATGTGGCTCATCCCTTACTTCTTCGGTCGGCGGCGGGCCCATCCCTCTTCGGAGAAGTCGGGCTCCTCACCCTTGAACTTGAATGACTTTCCTGTCATCAGGCTCTGCCAGTCGGTGCGTGTGTGGCGTTGCGCATCGTCGCCGAAGGGACTCTGCGGCTTGCGGCTACGGCGTGTGTCGCGGCGGTCATGCTTGCGGTCATCGCGCTGGTCGTAGCTGCGGCGTGGCTCACGGCTGCGGCGCGTCTCACCGTCGTTGTTGGCACGCCCGTGTCCGCCTTCGTCGGCATCGTTGCACCGCACCTCGCGCCCCTTGTAGGTAGTGCCGTTCAAGGCGCGCATAACCTTCTCTGCATCGTCTGCCGGCACCTCGATGTAGGAGAACTTCGGCAGGAGGTCGATGTGTCCGATGGCCTGTTTGGGTCCATGCATGTGGTGATTGACATACTGCATGATTTCGCCGGGATAGAAACCGTCCTGCTTGCCCAGATTGATGAACAGCCGGCGGTAGCCTTCCTCGGCTTTGCGCGGTCCGCGCTGGCGTGATGCCCCGGCCCGTCCGTCGCGTTGTGTCTTGCGGTCACCCTTCTCACTGCGCTTCGATGTAGGCTTGATGATTTCCGGGGCGTTCTTGTAGTAGTTGAGGAACCTTCCGAAGGTGATGCTTACCACCTTTTGCATGATGTCTTCCTTGTCGATATAGTCGAACTGCCGCATGATGTCGGGCATGTAGGGTGCGATGAGCTCCTCATCGACATCCGTCTTCATGATGTCGTCCATCACCTTGTAGAGCTGCTTCTTACAAATCTCTTCGGGTGAGGGCAGCGTGCCGTCGACAAACTCCTTGCCGATGATCTTCTCGATATTCCGTACCTTGTATTGTTCGCGTGTGTGGATGATGCAGATGCTCGTGCCCTTCTTGCCGGCGCGTCCGGTGCGGCCCGAGCGGTGGGTGTAGTTTTCTACGTCGTCGGGCAGACCGTAGTTGATGACGTGTGTCAGGTCGTCCACGTCGAGTCCGCGCGCTGCCACGTCGGTGGCCACGAGAAGCTGCACGGTGTGCTGGCGGAACTTCTGCATGGTGAGGTCGCGCTGCTGCTGTGACAGGTCTCCGTGCAGTGACTCAGCGTTGTAACCGTCGCGTATGAGCTTGTCGGCCACTTCTTGCGTCTCGACCTTGGTGCGGCAGAAGATGATGGCGTAGATGTGCGGGTAGTAGTCAACGATGCGTTTCAGTGCCAGATACTTGTCCTTTGCGTTCACCACATAGCAGATATGGTTGACGTTCTCTGCGCCCTCATTGCGCGAGCCCACCACAATCTCCTTATGGTCGTGCAGGTAATTCTGCGCTATCTTCTCCACCTCCTTGCTCATGGTGGCTGAGAAGAGCAGTGTGTTGCGGTCAGCCGGCACTTTGTCGAAGATGGCGTTGATGCTATCCGAGAAGCCCATGTTGAGCATCTCGTCAGCCTCGTCGAGTACCACATTGTTTACGTTGTCCAGATGTACGACACCGCGCTCCATGAGGTCGATGAGACGTCCGGGGGTGGCCACGATGATTTGCACGCCGTGTCTCAGCTCACGTATCTGACCCTGTATGGATGCTCCGCCATAGACGGGTATGATGTGCATGCCCGGTATGTACTTGGCAAAGGCGTTGAGGTCGTCGGCTATCTGCAGACAGAGCTCACGCGTGGGGCTCAAGATGAGTGCTTGTGTCTCCTTGTTTTGTGCGTCGGTCTTCTGCAGCACGGGAATGCCATAGGCCGCTGTCTTTCCTGTGCCTGTCTGGGCCAATGCTATCACGTCATTTCCGTTCCCCAAAAGATAGGGAATCACTTCCTCCTGTACGGGCATGGGATGTTCGAAGCCCAGCTCGTCGATGGCGCGGCGAATCTCTTCGCTTACGCCAAGTTCTTCAAATGTCTTCAAAAAATAAGTGTTTAATTGTTACCGTAGGGACTACTTCAAAACACCCTACCGTTTCGCTTGAGTCCCCTTTCGGGCTGCAAAGTTACAACTTTTTCCTGACAAGGGAGCGGTGCAAGCACACAATTTTCAGAAGGTTAGTGCCCTGCGGTGTTTGGGTCGCCGCTCTGCACAGATGTTTTTTGAACCTTCGGAGTGTCTTTACAATTCTGACTGCAAAGCGCATGGTGTTAGCCAAAAAAACAGTAACTTTGCACCCAGAATGGTACTCAATTATATCTGGATTGCATTTTTCCTCATCGCCTTTGTCTTTGGTTTTGTACAACTGCTGATGGGCGACACCACCATCTTCCAGAAGATGGTCGACTCCACGTTTTCCACATCCAAAACAGCCTTCGAGACCTCTCTGGGGCTCACGGGCGTGCTGGCCCTGTGGCTTGGCATCATGAAGATAGGCGAGAAGGCCGGTGCGGTCAACGCCTTGGCTCGTGTGCTCAGTCCTGTGTTCACCAAGTTGTTTCCCGACATTCCCAAGAACCATCCGGTGATGGGCTCGGTGTTTATGAACATCGCATCGAACATGCTTGGGCTCGACAATGCCGCCACGCCCACCGGTCTGAAGGCCATGGCGCAGATGCAGGAGCTCAATCCCAAAAAGGATACGGCCACCAACCCGATGATCATGTTTCTCGTGCTCAACACGTCGGGCCTGACCATCATCCCAACCACCATCCTGGCTTTCCGCGCCTCGTATGGAGCCGCCCAGCCCACCGACGTCTTTATCCCCATCCTCCTGGCTACCACCGTGGCCACGCTGGCCGGCATCATTGTCACAGCAGCCTGGCAGCGCATTAATCTGTTGCAACCTGTGCTGCTATTTACGCTGCTGGTGCTTTGTGCCTTTGTGGGCCTGGTCATCTGGGGCTTTGGCCAGATGAGTGCCGAGATGATGGGCACTGTGACCTCTGTCGCCGGGCCGTTGATACTCCTGGGCGTCATTGTGGCCTTCATCGTGGCCGGAGCGATGCGTCGGGTCAACGTCTATGATGCCTTCATCGAGGGCGCCAAGGAGGGCTTTCATACCGCTGTGCGCATCATTCCCTACCTCGTGGCCATCCTCGTGGCCGTGGGTGTGTTTCGCGCCTCGGGTGCCATGGACATCCTCATCGATGGAGTGGCCTGGGTGGTGAGGCAGTGTGGCTTCAACGCAGACTTTGTCGGCGCGCTGCCCACCGCCTTCATGAAACCCCTTTCGGGCAGCGGTGCGCGCGGTCTGATGCTTGAGGCCATGCAGAACTATGGTCCCGACTCGCTGGTGGGGCGGTTGGCCTGCATCTTCCAGGGTAGTACCGACACCACGTTCTATGTGCTCGCCGTCTATTTCGGGTCTGTCAATGTCAAGTACACGCGCCACGCCGTCGCCGCTGGCCTGCTGGCCGATCTGGCCGGTGTGATAGCCGCCATCGCTGTCGCGTACATATTCTTTGCCTGAGGCGAAGCGAACACTCTTAGTCAGATATCATTATGGCAAGTTTAAAGTCACTCTTGAAAGATACCGCCATCTATGGCATCAGTTCCATCGCCGGGCGGTTTGTCAATTATCTGCTTGTGCCCATCGAGACCTATGCGTGGGCGGCAGGCGGCGGACAGTTTGGTGTCATCACCAATGTCTACAGCTACATAGGCATCCTCATCATTGCCCTTACCTTTGGCATGGAGACCACCTTCTTCCGCTTCGCCAACAAGGAGGGCGAGAACGCCCGCATGGTCTATAGCACCGCCCTGCGCATGGTGGGTGCCGTGGCCTTGGTGTTCGCCTTGCTCGTGCTGGCGTTCCTCAAGCCGTTGACTGCCGCCATGGGCTATGCCGACCATGCGTGGTATATCGGAACGATGGCCGTGTGCGTGGCCGTGGATGCCTGGACATCCATTATGTTCGACTACCTGCGCTACCAGCACAAGCCCTGGAAGTTTATGGCCCTGAAGCTGGCCAATATCTTCATCAATGTGGCCCTTGTGGGTACGTTCCTCTTCGTGTTGCCCCATTTCGGCCTTTTTGTCCCTGGCCTCTACGATGCCGACGGCACCCCCGATGTGGGCATCGTGTTTTATGTCAACCTCTTCGTGTCGGCTGTCACCGTGCTGCTGCTCTCGCGCGAGATGTGGGGTGTGGCCTATGGCTTTGACAAGTCACTGTGCCGCCGCATGCTCTCCTACGCCTGGCCCATGCTCATCCTGGGCATTGCCGGCCAGCTCAACCAGAGCGCCTCGACCATCCTCTTCCCGTATTTCTTCGATGGCAGCATTAGCGAGGCCCATGCCCAGCTCGGCATCTACGGCGCCACCATCAAGATAGCGATGATTATGGTCATCATCACACAGGCTTTCCGTTTTGCCTACGAGCCCTTTGTCTTCGGCAACAAGGACGCCGACAAGAAAGCCACGTACGCCAAGGTGATGAAGTTCTATATCATCTTCACCCTGCTGGCCTACCTGGCCGTGGTGGGCTATATGGACATTCTGCGCCACATTGTGGCCCGCTCCTATTGGGAGGGACTGAAGGTGGTGCCCATCGTGATGGCCGCTGAAATCATGTTCGGCGTCTATTTCAATCTCAGCTTCTGGTATAAGCTCACTGACCGCACCATCTGGGGTGCCTGGTTCTCGCTGTTGGGGTGCGCGGTTCTCATCGCCATCGATGTGCTGTTCATCCCCCGCTTCAGCTACATGGCTTGCGCCTGGGCCGGCTTCGCGGCTTACGGCATCTGCATGGTTACAAGCTATTTCTTCGGGCAGAAGTATTATCCCATCCGTTATCCGCTGCGCGACATTGCCTTCTATGTCGTGTTGGCGCTGGTGCTCTTTGCCGCCATGACGTGGGGCAACGCTCACCTCGGCACATGGGCATCGCTGGGTGTCAACACCCTGTTGCTCCTCGTCTACCTCGCCACGGTGGTCATGAAAGACTTGCGAGGACTCATTCGCCGGCGCAAGGCGGCTTGATTTCATTGCAACCCAATAGGGATGGCGGCAAGACGGACGGTTAACCTCCTTTTGTCGCCGTCTGCATCTTTCAATTATCCTTACCATGGCCAAAATACAGACCGACATGCTCCACGGGCCGCTGCTGGGCAAGATTGTGATGTTTGCCATCCCCTATGCCGCTACCGGCATACTGGAGCAACTGTTCAACTCCATCAACGTCTTTGTGGTGGGCCGCTTTGCCAGTAGCCACGCCATGGCTGCCGTGGGAGCCACAACGTTTCTGGTGAGCCTCGTCATCAACCTGTTTATGGGCATCTCCATCGGTGCCAATGCCGTCATAGCCAACAACATTGGCCGGCAAGACCCGCAGGGCGTGCGGCGTGCCGTGAGCACCACCGTGGCCCTGTCGCTCATCGGCGGCGTGGTGCTCATGGCCGTGGGCCTGCTGGTGGCCACGCCCCTGCTGCGCATGCTGGGTACGCCCGACGATGTCATTGGCGACTCGGCCCTCTACCTGCATATCTACTTCCTCGGTGCCCCGTTTTTCATGGTCTACAACTTCGGTGCGGCCATCCTCCGCAGCAAGGGCGACACGCGCACGCCGCTCTACATCTTGGCCGTAGCTGGAGTTATCAACATTGCAGTGAGCATGACGACCGTCATTGTCTTTCGGATGAGTGTAGCCGGCGTGGCGTGCGCCACACTTGTGTCCAATGTGTTCTCGTCGGCCGCCATCACCGTGCTGCTACGCCGCGAACAGGGCGAATTCAGGGTGCGACTGCGCAGCGTACGCCTCTACCGTCACGAACTGCACAACATACTGGCTATCGGACTGCCTGCCGGTCTGCAGGCTATGGTGTTCTCGTTCAGCAACGTCTTTGTGCAGTCGTCTATCAACCAGTTTGGCTATGCCGCCATTGCCGGTGCCTCGCTCTGCATCACCTTCGACACCTATTGTTATTATGTGCTCAGTGCCTTCTGCGCCACAGCCATCACCTTCACCGGACAAAACTATGGTGCCGGACAGGTGAACCGCTGCCGCCGCATCTTCCGCATCTGCTTCCTGCTGGGCGGTGCCGCCATCCTGACGGCCAACATGGTGTTTGTGGTGCTGGCCACGCCCATCGCCTCGGTGTTCACCACCGACCCGCAGGTGGTGGCCTACTGCACCGCACGCATCTATGTGGCGCTTGCCTTCCAGTGGCTCGCCACCAGCTATGAGATACCGGCGGCGTGCATGCGGGGCCTCGGCCACTCGCTGGTGCCGGCCCTGCTCACGATTTTCGGCACCTGTTTCATTCGTCTGGCTTGGATTTTCCTGGTGTTGCCCCATTGGTATGGTTACCGCCACCTGATGCTCTGCTATCCCATCTCGTGGATCATCACTGGCATCCTCGTGAGCACGGCCTATGTGTTTGTCAGCCGCACGGCCTATCGTGTGGTGATGGATTGAGTCCCGTCTGCGACCTTGTTGCCGCTCGGATGTGGTGCAAGGCGAAAGCGCATGGTCAGCCTGTGGCGACAAAAAGAAAGCCGTGCGCCACATTTTCTCATCGAAAAGTATTATCTTTGCAGCGATTATCAGTATGTCATCCGACTCCCGCAGGATAGGCATGCGTGCTCCGAACATTCGAAAAATCATTGCAGAAATGAAGATATTCAAGTCTATTGCTGTTGCCGTCCTCGTCTTGGCGGCGTTGTCCTTCGCCTCATGCTCGGGCGAAAAGTTCAAGGTGTCGGGTGTCATTACCGATGCAGCCGACTCGCTTCTCCTTTTTGAGAATATCAGCCTGAACGGCCCCGTTGTGGTCGATTCAGTCAGGCTGAGTGCCGACGGCTCATTCAGCTTCGAGGCCGAGGCTCCCGAGGCTCCCGAATTTTATCGCCTGCGCATCGCTCGCCAGATTATCAACGTGGCGGTCGACTCCACAGAGCAGATCCGCGTGAAGGCATCCTATCCCACCATGACGGGCAACTACGAGGTGGAAGGTTCGTCAGAGTGTGACAAGATCAAAGAGCTTGCCCAGATGCAGCTCAACCTTCAGGCGCAGATCAATGCGGTCATGCAGAACCCCAATGTCACTTATGAAAAGGAAGCTGACAGTGTGCGCGCCATTCTGGAGGTCTACAAGTTTAAGGTGAAAAACGACTACATCTACAAGGAACCGTGGCGCGCCTATGCTTATTTCGCCCTCTTCCAGACGCTCACCATGGGGCGCACCGTGGGACTTATCTTCGACCCGCAGGTGAAGAAAGAGGATGTGCAGGCCTTTGCTGCCGTCGCCACAAGCTGGGATACCTATCATCCCGGATCGGAGCGTGGAACCAATCTCCACAACATCGCCATCGAGGGCATGAAGAACGTGCGCATTCTGCAGGCAGAGCAGAGCCAAACCATCGATGCCAGCAAGATTAATGATGTGGGTGTCATTGAAGTGGCGCTGCCTGACCGCAACGGAAAGATACAGAAACTCACCAGCCTCAAGGGAAAGGTGGTGCTACTCGATTTCCATGCCTTCGCATCCAAGGGTAGCACGGAGCGCATCATGCGTCTGCGCGACCTTTACAACAAGTATCACGCCCAGGGCCTTGAAATCTATCAGGTCAGCCTTGATCCTGACGAGCATTTCTGGAAAGAGAGTGTTGCCGCACTGCCTTGGATTTGTGTGCGCGACGAGAACAGCACAAGCGCCGAGTGTCTGACCCAGTACAACGTACAGTCACTGCCCACCTTCTTTACCATCGACCGCAACAACGTCCTGCAGAAGCGCGACGCACAAATCAAGGATCTCGACGCCGAGATCAAGAGCTTGCTTGCCAAATAACGACGACGATACAGATACCTAACAATACATACAGAAGCCCATGCATCCTTTAAACAAATTCAGGTACTGCCCCGAATGTGGCAGCAAGCACTTCGAAATTCAAGACGAAAAAAGCAAGAAGTGTGAGAATTGCGGGTTTGAATACTACCTCAATCCCAGCGTTTCCAACGTGGCGCTGATCCTCAACGACAAGGACGAACTGCTTGTCGTGACGCGCAAGAAGGAACCTGCCAAGGGTACACTCGACCTGCCTGGCGGCTTTGCCGATATCGGAGAGACGGCTGAGGAGGGCGTTATCCGCGAGGTGAAAGAGGAGACCGGGCTAACGGTGACCGCCACACGCTATGTGTTCAGCCTTCCCAATGTCTATCTCTATTCGGGCTTTGAGGTGCAGACCCTTGACAGTTTCTTTATCTGCCAGGTCGACGACTTCTCGCCGCTCAAGGCCCAGGACGATGCGGCGGCACTGCAGTGGATACCTGTCGATGCCATCCATACCGAACTGTTTGGACTCCGTTCAGTGCGCCACGGCCTCTATCGCTTCATAGAGACGTACAAGAAGCACTGACGTTACACAGGTCATAGACAGACACAAGATACTGTTTTTGTAAAAAGCGCTTGCCATCCCCGTCAAGGGGAATAGGCAAGCGCTTTCTTTCTTTGTTGTTGTGGTGTCGGGAAGGCGCCCATTTCCACCTCCATGTCGTTGTTGTGGCCGATGGTCTTGAATGCACGCCTTGTTGCTGCAAAAATACGGAATTATTTTGATTGGTTCGGCTAAAAGTCTTAACTTTGACCCCAAATAAGCCATAAATTATGAGAATAGGAATATTTTGTTCAGCCAATGAGCATATTGACCCCGACTTCTTCAGCATGACCGAGGCGTTGGGACAGTGGATAGGACACGAAGGCCACCAGTTGGTATTCGGTGGATGCAACATGGGACTCATGGAGTGTGTCGCCAAGGCGGTCCACGAGGCTGGCGGTACCACGATAGGCATGGTACCGCGCAAGGTGGAGCAAGGTGGTCGGGTGTCCCCGTCGCTCGATGTCAATGTGGCTTGCGATAACCTCTCTGACCGTAAGGACTTGATGCTGGCGCAAAGCGACGTCCTGGTGGCTCTGCCTGGCGGCATCGGCACCCTCGATGAAATCTTCACTGTTGTGGCGAGTCACACCATAGGATACCACCGAAAGATGGTTATCCTTTATGACATGAAAGACTTCTGGGCCCCGCTCATCGCCCTGCTCGACACCCTGCAGGAGCGCGGCTTCGTCCGTGGCCACTGGACCGACTACATCCGGGTGGCACATACCCTCGACGAGGTAAAGGCCGAGGTGGCCAGAGGATGAACCGCAATGATCCATCCCTCACAAAAACAGATAAAGCGTAAAGGAATCTTTTCCCTTACGCTTTATTTGTGTTCTTGCTAATCTGAAGAAACCTATTTGGCTCCAATCTCCTGCAAGAGGCGGTCAGCATGTCCCCAGCGGTCCATGAGGTAGAGCACGTAACGGATGTCTACGGAGATGGTGCGGGCCAACACCTTGTCGAACATGATGTCGGAAGCCAGACTGTCCCAGTTGCCGTCGAAGGCCAGTCCGATGAGGCGGCCCTGTCCGTCGAAGAGGGGCGAGCCGCTATTGCCGCCCGTGATGTCGTTGTTGGTGAGCAGACAGAGCTGCATCTTGCCCGTCGTCTTGTCGGCGTAGCGTCCGTAGTTGTCGGCGCTCATCAACTGGTGCATCACCGGTTCGGCCTGATAGTCGATGATGCCCTTGTCACCTTGCTTCATCTTTTCGACAATGCTTTCGGCTGTGGTATAGTAGCCCGATGGCTGCCCGCCGATGTTGTATCCGCCCACGCGGCCGTAGCTCAGTCGCATGGTGAAGTTGGCGTCGCTGTAGTGGGGCATGTCTTCCTCCATGCGCAGCTTGGCGGCGCAGAGCATGCGCTCTTGGTTGCTGATGCGCTCAGAGGTGGCCCCCATCTCCTTGGCCAGGCGCATGCCCACTTCGTTCAACTGTTCGCCCAGGATGACACCCGGATCCTTCTTGAATGACTTTTTGTTGAAGTAGATGCGCTTGCCGTTCTTCATTAGCACAGTCTTGTTCCACACCTCGTTGACGTAGCGAGTGTAGTCGCCGCCATACTGGGTGGCGATGGTGGTGTAGAAGGCCGGCAGGTTGCGCTGGTCGGCCACATGCTCCTTGTAGTTCTTCAGTGCCACGGCCAGCACCTCCTTGTCGAGAGCCTCGTCCCATGTCTGCTGGTCATCGGTGTAGAGAATGTAACTCTTGGCGGGCTTCTTCTCGTCGCGCACCACGTTCTGTCCGCGGGTGCCCTGCATGGCACGCGTGGTGAGTTCGTTGGTGCGGCGGAAACTCTCGCTGAGCAGCAGCAGATCGTGTGTGGCCGTCGCCTTCTGGGCGTAGAGAGCCTTGAGTGTGTCGAAGTTGAGGCTGTCCTTGAGGTAGCCCGTTGAGTCGACATAGGCACGGATGCGATACTCATAGTCACGCTTCTGCTGGATGAGGCCGATGGAGTCGATGCATTTGTTCATGCCGATGGAGTTCTTCCAGTAGTTGGAACTGTTGGCAAACTTGGAGTCGTACTTGATGCGCACGGCCTCGTCGGCACGCATGTGGCGAGTCATCACCTCCTGCTTCACGCCACGAGCCTGCGAGCGCACGGCGTTGCGCATGTGCATCTCTTCGATGCCGTAGCTCGACAGGTAGCGCTCGGTTGACCCAGGATATCCCAGCGTCATGGCGAAATCGCCGTCCTTGTAGCCCTGCAGCGACACCGGTGCCCAGTGTTTGGGATGGTAGGGGACGTTGTCTTTGGAGTAGTGGGCCGGGCCGTTGGTCTTCGGGTCGGCGTAGATGCGGAAGACGCTGAAGTCGCATGTCTGGCGCGGCCACATCCAGTTGTCGGTCTCTCCGCCAAACTTGCCCATGCTCTTGGGTATGGTGAAGACCAGGCGCAGGTCGTCAAACTGCTGGTAGGTGGTGGCGATCCACTGGTTGCCCTCGTAGAAGGCATCGATGGTGACGTAGAGCGACGAGTCCTGTGCCTTGGCCTGTTGCGTCATGATGTTCTCGAGCGAGTCGACGGCTGCGGCCTGCCCTTCATGTCCGAGCTTGCTGAAGCCCGCCTTCTCGAGCAACGGCGTCACGTCCTCTTGCTTCACCATGAAGGCCACATACATGTTCTCGTTGGGCAGTTCCTCGCTGTAGGTCTTGGCATAGAATCCGTTGAGCATGTAGTCGTGCTCGACGGTGGAGTGGGAGCGGATGCTTTCGAAGCCACAGTGGTGGTTGGTGAAGACCAGTCCGTCGGGACTGACCACCACGCCCGAGCAGTAGCCTGAGAAATTGACCACGGCGTTCTTCACGGCCTGGTCACCCTGGTAGAGACTGCCGTAGGGCAACTGGAAACCGTAACCGCACATCTGGTCGTAGACCTGCGTGGGCAGGTTGTAGAGCGTCCACATGCCCTCGTCGGCGTGAGCAGGCAAGCTCAGGGCCATGGCAGCCAATGCGATGATTTGTTTAATTTTCATGATTGATGGGTTGAAATGATAGGCCTTCTTTCGCCATGATGCTGCATGCACACGGGAGATGTCGGCCGAATAGACATTGCAAAATTACGATTTTTTTATCTTCTATTGATACGGAGGCAACGGGAAATGTATTAACTTTGTAGCAATAATCATTTTTGGACAATAAAGCAATCAAATTATTTACTCATGACAGTAAAATCTCTTATTCTTACATTGGCGGTTGCCGGTGTAGCGTCGGGCGCCTATGCGCAAGACTATTATGACGTTACGTCGGCCTATCTGCTGAACGCCGGTTTTGACAAGGGCTTCAACTATGCGGTCGGTGATACAGGCAATGTGGTAGCCGACAACATTTCCCCCGTCGGCTATTGGGACGTTTCGTCAGTCAAGGCCGGCGTGCTGGGCATCTGGCAATGGGGCTCGGCAAAGACCCTTGACGGATCGAACGTGCCTGCCGCTGGTTTTGGAGGTGAGGCAGGCGGTGGACTGGCTTTTGGCCTGTCGACCACGAGTGGAATCAATATCTTGCAAGACTCCGTGAAACTACCTGCGGGAAATTACAAGGTGGTGATGGCCGTCTACAATGCTTCTGATAACGAAGGGCTGAGTACCAACTCGTCGGGCTGGCAACCCTACAACACCCGCAATGCCAGCAGGGTAGGCTTTACCAAGAAAACGTTTGCCGCTCACGAGTGGACCACAGACACCATCTCGTTCACTCTCACGAGTACAGTGGCTGGCCGTATCCGTTTAGGCTTCAGTGCACGTCAGGCCGCCCATGCCCTACCCATCATCGACTGGGTCAAGATTCTGCGTACGACACCGCTCGATGCCTCTGACCTGGAACTGAAACGCGCTGACCTGCAGACGGCCATCAGTGTGGCAACAACTGCCCTGGGCGACGCCACAGGCGCAGACGCCGATGACTACCAGAGCGCCATCAGTCGGGCGCAAGCAGTGCTTGACAATTCCGATGCCACATGCGCTGACCTGCTCCAGGCCTGCGCTGACCTCCAGGATGCCACCGAGAACTTCAAGTGGGTTTCATCGATCACGGTGGTGACCGACACGCGTTATGCACGCGGAGCCACAATGGCCTTCGGCCGCATGACCACCACGGCTAAGACCGACGATGTCAAGGAGCAGGGCTTCGTAATCGCCACGCACGCCAATCCTACCGTGGCCGACACCAAACATACCACTACACTTACCAACAATGGCACTATCTACTGCTTCAAGAACCTGCAGCCCGCCACGCAGTATTTCATGCGTGCCTATGTAGAGAACAAGGAGGGCCATGTGGCTTACGGCAACACGATCCGCTTCTACACCATCCCCAAGGGCGACATTATAGCCACCATACGCAATATCGACGACGATGCCATCCGTCAGCGTATCACCTCTGCGGTGAATACGGCGGTTGATGTCTGGAACAACCTGACGGAGATGAAGGCCTTCCGGCCCAATGTGGGCTATAATTCTGGCACACCGACAGCCGACTGCTCCTACGGCGGCTATGTGCGAGTGGGCTCCAACTCGTCTTACCAGTCGGCCGGAACCATCATGCACGAGTGGTTGCACGGCGTGGGTGTCATCCCATGGGCTGGCACACAGTGGAGCGTGGTGGGCGTATTGCGCGCCGGAAGCCAGTCTTACAGCGGCGGCACGTATGGCTCGGGCAACTGGCTGGGCGAGCGTGTGTCGGCTGTGCTCGACTTCTGGGACAACACCACGGGCTCTTATCTCCACGGCGACTACCAGCACATGTGGCCCTATGGCATCAATGGCGCCAGTGAGGACAACCATTCGGACGTGCTCTACTACGGCAACGGACTGATCTGCCAAGCCCTGGGCGAGGACGGACTGGAGCACACCACCAGTCACTACGCCGAGCCCTATTGGGCCTTCGAACATCAGGAGGGCGTCAAGTATTACATCACCAACGAGAAGTCCGAGAATGGCCTCTATGCCGCTTATCTCGCTGAGACGGGTACCAGTGGTTCGCTGTCCATGGTAAGGAAGACCGCCGATGAGCTTGCCGACAATGACAGCTGCGCATGGTATGTGACTTTTACGCCGGACAACCAGTACTATCAGTTCCGCAATGCAGCGACAGGACACTACCTCACATTCAACAACGTCAATTTCAGTGCACAGGACGTGACGCCCGCCGACCAGCAGGACTTCCAGCTCATGAAGGGCCGCGTTGATGTCAGCGAGGACGGCACGCGTGGCTACTGGATCACTCGGCATGCAGGCCGCAATCCTTCGACGTTGGCGGCCAGCAACACTGGCACGGTGACACGCACCACTTTCAATCTTGCCAATACTTCTACCGCACAGCGCTGGGTGATACTCGATGAAGCTCAGATGCGTGTCAAGAACATCACAACGTCAGGTATCGAGGCCATTACCGACTGGCAGACACAGGGCCAGCCTGCCGCTCGTGAGGGTGTCTACACCATCGACGGCCGCCTTGTGAGCAGCAAGGCCACAGACGTGAGCCGCCTCGGTCATGGCATCTACATTGTAAACGGAAAGAAAGTGGCCAAGTAAGTCCATACGTCTTAGGAGCAATGTGTAGCTCCCTCCAATGACAAGGCCGCCCGGTGCACAGGATGCGTCGGGCGGCCTTGTCATTAGGGGTGAGCTATATTTTTGCGTATTGCTGTCCGGTGCCGATGTGGGCTGAACAATGTCTGCGTGAGCCGCGAGCTGAACTATATCTGCGTGAGCCGCGGGCTGAAAGCCCAGCAATTACCTAGCCCAGGGCAAGCGA
>CAVIOP010000016.1:0-24109 GCA_963644485.1 bacterium
ACACTGTACTTCATGCTATTTGTTCTTTTTGTGACCGGAGGCGGCATTATGGCTAGAGAAACTTAAGAATATAACAGGAAAACGTAGGGGGGGAGCCCCCTACGTCATAGAAGTGTTGTACCAAATGCCGAGCGGACCGGCTATTGTCTTCATTGATTATTCGTACACTTCATCTATGCCATTCTCCTCATTCGACGCATTTTCGTATCCACAAGGATTGAAATCCTGTGGTACATCAAATACTGCCGTAGAATCATACGGCAAGGTGTTGTCTCGATAGATTTTCTTCATGTAATAAGCCCAGATGGGTAACGCCATCGTAGCCCCCTGTCCCATTTGCATGTTGTCGAAGTGGATATCGCGATCCTCACCTCCGACCCACACACCACTGACCAGTTGGGGTGTGAATCCCATGAACCATGCGTCCGAGTTGCGGTTGGTCGTTCCCGTCTTTCCTCCTATCTCGCCTGGTATCTGATAGCGGAAACGCAGTCGGCCAGCTGTCCCCTCGTCCACAACAGCCATCAGCTCCACCAACATCTTGTAAGCACTTGCCGAACTGATAACCTCGTTCATACGCGGTTGAAACTCGGCCACCACGTTGCCCTCATTGTCCTCGATCTTGGTGACAAACATGGGTGCGATGCGGATGCCATTGTTGGCAAAGGTAGTGTAGGCACTGACCATCTCGCCCACAGAAACTTCACAGGGGCCGAGACACAAGGACATCGATGGATAAATGTCAGGGTTGTTGATGCCAAATTTATGTAGTATGTTGACAAACTGTTGGGGGTTCAAGCGGCTCATCAGATAAGCAGAAATCCAGTTGTTCGACTGTGCCAGTCCCCACTTCAGCGTCACCATCTGTCCATACCGTCTTCTGTTGGCGTTGCGCGGCGTCCACGGCTTGCCAGCCACCATATAGGTTTTCTGCACATTGGGAGCCATGTCACACGGGGATGCGCCGTTCTCCATGGCCAGCGAGTAGAGGAAGGGCTTGATAGTGGACCCCACCTGCCTTCGGCCTCCCATAACCATATCATACTGGAAATGTTCGAAGTCGATACCGCCCACATAAGCCTTGACGTGTCCTGTGTGTGCCTCCATGCTGACAAAGCCAGCCCTAAGGAACGACTTATAGTAACGTATGGAGTCGAGCGGGGTCATCAGCGTGTCGATATCCCCCCTGTATGTAAACACCGTCATGTCGACCGGCGTACGAAATGCACGTTTAATTTCCTCGTCCGAGCATCCGTTGTCTTTCATCACCCGATAGCGCTCACTTTGCCTGACCGCCCTGCCCATAATTTGATTCACCTGTGCAGCTGTCAGATCCTCGGTGAACGGCGCATTGGGCTTTGCCTTGTTCTCCTTGTCAAAGGCCGGCTGTAGGAATTTGGCCACATGCCCGTAGACCGATTCCTCGGCATACTGCTGCATGCGGGCATTGATGGTCGTATGGATTTTCAGACCGTCTGTGTAGATGTTATAGAAGGTTCCATCCTTTTTCGTGTTTTTCTTGCACCAACCGCATAAAGGATCTGTAGCATAGGCAATTGAGTCAATCACATATTGCCGGTTATTCCACGACGGGTAGTTCTCTTTTTGGGGTTTGTCCATCATCATGTACTGACGAAGAAACTCTCGGAAATAGACCGCAACGCCATCCTTATGGTCAGTGCGATGGAAATGCAGTTCGATGTCTTGTGCACAGTATTCCTTTCCCTCAGCTTGCGACAGGTAACCGGCCTTGACCATCTGCGCCAACACCACGTTGCGACGTTCCCTGCATCGCTCCGGGTGACGCACGGGATTGAACAACGAAGGGTTTTTGCATAATCCTATGAGCAGTGCTGCCTCATTTACAGTCAAGTCTTTGGGTTCTTTATTAAAATAGGTAGTAGCAGCCGTCTTGATGCCGACCGCCCCATGCAAGAAATCGAAGTAATTGAGATACAACGCAATGATTTCCTCCTTGGTGAAATTACGTTCCAGTTTGATGGCCGTAACCCATTCGATAGGCTTCTGCAGCATGCGCTCCACACTTGAGCTAGCCGGTGCCGAATAAAGTTGCTTGGCCAGCTGCTGGGTGATGGTGCTTCCGCCGCCAGCACTCTCTTGGCCCAGCAGGCCGCGCTTCACGATGGCTCGCCCCAGGGCAATGAAATCAATTCCTGAATGTTCGTAGAACCGCACATCCTCAGTGGCTATCAGTGCCTGCACCAGATAAGGCGACAACTTCGAGTAGGAAACAGGTATACGATTGGCCTTGTCGGCATTGTAGGTACCCAGGATCTTTCCGTCCTCGGAATAGACGAGTGAGGCCGACTTGCTAATGGGGTTCTGCAGGTTCTCTATGTCGGGCGAGTAGCCCACCACGCCAAACCAAATGAGGAAAAACAGCAAGGCCGTCGTTCCCACCAGCAGTCCCAAGACAATCCACAATATATGAATGAATTTCTTTCTCATCTTAAAAAGTTCTTTATTTTTGCAAAAATACAATATTTCTCTCAAATTCTCACTCCCAACTGAAAAATTATGAGTAACTTAGCACTCGAAATCGCAACCATCAATCAAGACAAAATGGAGAAACATGATTTTGTGACCATTGCAGACCTCTCCAAGGAGCGCATATTATACCTGCTTGGAATGGCGCAAGAATTTGAAAATCACCCAAACAGAGAATTGCTGAAAGGCAAGGTTGTAGCCACCCTATTCTTCGAACCGTCGACCCGCACCCAACTCAGTTTCCAGACTGCCGCCAACCGCCTTGGCGCCCGTGTCATCGGTTTTTCAGACGCAAAGACCTCTAGCACGACCAAAGGCGAAACGCTCAAGGACACCATCCTCATGGTGAGCAACTATGCCGACGTCATCGTGATGCGCCACTTCATAGAAGGCGCAGCCCAGTATGCCAGCGAGGTAGCCCCGGTGCCCATCGTCAACGCAGGCGACGGAGCGCACATGCACCCATCACAATGTATGCTGGACCTCTACTCCATCTACAAGACCCAAGGCACCTTGGAAAACTTGAACATCTATTTGGTTGGCGATCTAAAATACGGACGCACCGTCCACTCCCTCATCACGGCCATGCGCCACTTCCACCCCACCTTCCACTTCATTGCTCCCGAAGAACTGGCCATGCCGGCCGAGTATAAACTCTACTGCGACCAATACGGCATTGAATACCACGAGCACACCCAATTCGACGAGGAGGTCATTGCCAATGCCGACATTCTCTATATGACCCGCGTGCAGAAGGAACGTTTCTCCGACCTGATGGAATATGAGCGCGTGAAGAACATCTACATCCTGCGCAACAGCATGCTTGCCAACGCCAAGCCCAACATGAAGATACTGCACCCGCTGCCCCGCGTGAACGAGATAGCCTACGACGTTGACGACAACCCGCATGCCTACTACATTCAGCAGGCCAAGAACGGCCTCTATGCGCGCGAAGCCATCTTCTGCTACTGTCTGGGCATAAGCCTTGACGACGTGAAGAACGACCCGACCATCATCGGATAGCGGAAACAACACACTCAACAACAATCCAACACATCATGGGAAAGAGAGAATTGCAAGTGGCCGCCATTGAAAACGGCACCGTCATCGACCACATACCTGCAGAAAAAACATATCAGGTGGCTCGTCTGCTCGACCTTGACCACCTCGATGCCCAAGTCACTATCGGCTACAACCTGCCCTCCAAGAAAATCGGGCGGAAGGGCATCATCAAGATTGCCAACAAGTATTTCACCGACGAAGAGATCAGCCAGCTGTCGGTCATCGCACCAAAGATTGTTCTCAACGTCATCCACAACTACGAGGTGGTAGACAAACGCACCGTCGAGACACCCGACGAGCTGCACGGCATCGTAAAGTGCAACAACCCCAAGTGCATCACCAACAATGAGCCGATGTCCACCTTCTTTACCATCGTAGACAAGGAACACGGCATCCTCAAATGCCACTACTGCGACAAGGAGCAAGACATGAACAACGTAGAACTCGTCTAAACTGGTACGTCACATCAGAAAAACCATCATTAACATAACATCAACACAAATGGAAAGAGATTCTGAAATCTTCAACCTTATCGAGCAAGAACACCAGCGCCAACTGAGAGGCATGGAGCTCATCGCGTCTGAGAACTTCGTCAGCGACGAGGTGATGCAAGCCATGGGTAGCTACCTGACCAACAAATACGCCGAGGGCCTCCCTGGCAAACGCTACTATGGCGGATGCCAAATTGTGGACCAAGTGGAGAACATCGCCATCGAACGCGTCAAGAAACTGTTCGACGCCGAGTTTGCCAACGTGCAGCCACACTCTGGCGCCCAGGCCAACCAGGCCGTACTGCTTGCCGTGTTGAAACCCGGCGACACCTTCATGGGCCTCGACCTCGACCAGGGCGGACACCTCTCACATGGCAGTGAGGTGAACACCTCGGGCATCCTGTACACCCACATCGGCTACACGCTGAACCGCGAGACAGGCCGTGTCGACTACGACGAGATGGAACGCCTTGCCCTTGAACACAAGCCAAAGCTAATCATCGGCGGCGGATCGGCCTACAGCCGCGAATGGGACTATGAGCGCATGCGCAAGATTGCCGACGAGGTGGGTGCCCTCCTGATGATCGACATGGCCCACCCCGCTGGCCTCATCGCCGCAGGACTGCTGAAGAACCCCGTGAAATACGCCCACATCGTGACCACGACAACTCACAAGACGCTGCGCGGTCCGCGCGGAGGCGTTATTCTCATGGGCAAGGACTTTGACAACCCATGGGGCCTGACCACCAAGAAAGGTGTGGTCAAGAAGATGAGCCAACTGATCAACAGTGCCGTTTTCCCCGGCAACCAGGGCGGTCCACTGGAGCATGTCATCGCAGCCAAGGCTGTCGGCTTCGGCGAGAACTTGAAGCCCTCATGGACAGAATATGCCCAGCAAGTCAAAAAGAACGCTGCCACACTGGCACAGGACTTGATGGACTTGGGCTACGACATCGTCAGCGGCGGCACCGACAACCACTCCATGCTGCTCGATCTGCGTCCCAAGTATCCAGACCTGACGGGCAAGGTGGCCGAGAACGCCCTGGTGGCAGCCGACATCACGGTGAACAAGAACAAAGTGCCCTATGACGAGCGCAGTGCCTTCCAGACATCGGGCATCCGCCTGGGAACGGCTGCCATGACCACCCGCGGTGCCAAAGAAGACATGATGCACCTCATCGCCAATCTCATCGATGAAGTGCTGGCCGACCCCGAGAACGAGCAAGTCATCAAGCGCGTCAGGGAGAAGGTCAACGAGACCATGAAGGCTTATCCTCTGTTTGCTTATTAAGTGAGGTTGAACCAGTAACACCATCCTATAAAAACAAAACACTTGCCAAGGGTAGAGAATCCTATGGCAAGTGTTTTCATAAGCTACCGGCACAAGTGCCGGTCTGCACAAACGCCTGAACATTGAAACAGTATTTATTAAGCTCCGTATTCCTGTTGCTTACCCATGTGGGCACCATGGCGCAGACACCCATCGCCAATCGCGTGAAAGCAGTCGTCAAAAGCCTGCCTCCCCAAGCGCAGGTCGTGGCCAAATACACTGACACTCAGCGTCATTGCCTCTATTATACGCTGCGCAACCGCCTGTTTCGCTACGATGTGAAGACCAACAAACGTGAGGAAATCTCGTTTTCCCCCAACCCCTACTCCGCCATCATCACCACTTGGCTCAGTACCGACGGCAATGCGTTTTTCATTGCCATCGACCGCAAGGACCTCGTAGCTTTCTATCTCGACAATGGACAGGAGCTATGGGCTTTCAACTCGCTCTCCAAGCGCCCCAAGAAAATTGGCACCGGCTTTGCCATCTCCCACTCAGACAAAGGAATTACCATCAAGCGTGCTTCGCGTTGTGTCAACCCCAAAGCAGCACGGAACAGTCAACACTGGATGATATGCGACCATCATTATGACGGCAACGGGACGCCTTTAGGGAAGGGCGAGGAATATAAGTTGAAATAACGTTTCCGCACTGACGAAGCGCACTCTCCAGCCAAAAAACAAGTTGGTTTTGTCATTCATTTTCTGAAAAATACACGCATCTTTAACTCTAACCTTCTGGAAAAGAAAATCTCAACTTATCCTGAATAATTCGCAGAGCACGATGATGTGTGGTGCCTTAGCTAGAACGGACGATTCGCTCGGCTCTGCCAACACGAGAAATTACGCGTATTTGCGGGCAAAATCCCGTTCGCTTGGAACGAACGCAATCCTCAGCAACATTTTGTATTGTAAATTCCGAAGTGCAGCAAACGAGAAATACGTAGTCGCGTACGTTCTCACTTGACGGTGATGTGGAAACAACCTTGGTGCACCTCATACTTCACGTAGCAACGTCCTGCCTCGCGCATGTCGCGAAGGACCTCGGCCAAGATCCATTTCAGCGTGTCGTTGCGCACTGCCCTGCGGTGCTCATCCGGTGCTTCCACAGTCTTATAGCGGTTATAACACACGTCAAACGTCGTTCCGTAGAGATGACAACTGTTTTGTGTGGCATTGCTGTTCTTGCCGCGCAAATTTTCCACATCGGCCTTCGAACGAAGCACACTGGTCACGATAATCTTGTGCAATGGAACTCCCTTGATCTGTAAACTGTCAAAGAAAGAACGCCCCATGTCCTGTAACAACACCGATGCCTTGGGAACCAAATAAGGGATGCTGTTGCGCAGACGATCCACATGAAAATACATGTTGCTACCCACATAGACCAGCTCCGACTTTCTCTTCTCAGCGTCCTCGCGGTCAATGACCGGCTTCACACCATATTTCTGCGCAGCCAAGAGTTGCACATCATTTTGATCGGGGAATGACAACGAGAAGCCCGGCACACTGTAAATGCGGTTTTTCACCAGTGTCCCATCGGTCTTGAAAAAACGGGAAACTGTCTTTACCGTATCGCTTAAAGGAAATTCCACAACCGACTGGGAGCCAACGGTTTTATCCCCATCTCCGTTTACAAGTTTGGATTCCGGTTGAGAACTGTCGTCCTCGCCATCCACAACCTTTTCTGAATCTTGCTTGGCATCTTGCCCTTTCTCACCCGCCACTGAGGGGAAAACGCAACGCACCAGTGCTAAAACCAGCGTAACGGCAAGGAAAGAGGCAATGTATTTGGATTTCTTTATTTTCATTTCACATGCAAATTTACCACAAATAGAGATTATGGCAAAACAAAAGCCCTACAAAATATCATCGTAGGGTATTATATTTTTTAGCTTTTCGCGTGGTTTTTCACATAATTGTCGTAAATTTGCAGCATATTTTCAGACGCAAAAAGAAAGAATATTGACAGAGAAGCATATCGTAATTGAGGATGTCGACCCTGTAGTGTTTTACGGCATCAACAATAGCCATCTCCAAATGGTAAAGTCCCTGTATCCCAAGTTGCGCATCATGGCACGCGACAATGTCATACGTGTGCTGGGCGACGAGGATGAGATGAGCCGTATCGAACGCGACCTGGAGGCCATGCGCCAACACGTGGTGAAATTCAACACCATCAACGACGAGGACATCCTCGACATCGTGAAAGGACAACCGACAAAGGCTGACAGTGTCAAGGGAGTATTGGTCTACAGTGTGAGCGGACGCCCCATCAAGAGCCGCTCCGAGAACCAGCAACAGCTCGTCGATGCCTTCAGCAAGAGCGACATGATCTTTGCAGTGGGTCCTGCGGGCACAGGAAAGACCTACCTGAGCATCGCCCTAGCCGTCAAGGCCCTCAAGGACAAGGAAGTCAAAAAGATCATACTGAGCCGACCCGCCGTGGAGGCCGGTGAGAAGCTGGGCTTTTTGCCGGGCGACATGAAAGACAAAATCGACCCCTACCTGCAGCCCCTTTACGATGCCCTGGAAGACATGATGCCCGCTAGTCGCCTACAAGACATGATGGACAAACATGTCATACAGATTGCTCCGTTGGCTTTCATGCGCGGCCGTACACTCAGCGATGCCGTGGTCATCCTCGACGAGGCCCAAAACACCACCCCAGCGCAAATCAGAATGTTCCTAACCCGCATGGGGTGGAACACCAAGATGATCATTACAGGCGACATGACCCAGATCGACCTGCCACGGGGGCAGAAGAGCGGACTGAAGGAAGCGCTGGAGATACTGTCCGGCATCGAGGGCATCTCGGTAATCAACCTGACACAAAAAGACATCGTCCGTCACAAGCTGGTGACACGCATCGTCAACGCCTATGCAGCCTACGACAAGCGCACAGACACCAAGGACCATCACCGTTTGTCCCACCCTGATGAGCCCCAAACGAAGGATGGAGAAAGAAAATAAAGCTTATAAATAATCCAATTATGAAAGCATTGACAAAGACCGATTTCCATTTTGATGGACAGAAAAGTGTTTACCATGGTAAAGTGCGCGATGTCTATGACATCAACGACGACCTCATCGTGATGGTTGCTTCCGACCGCATTTCCGCATTCGACGTGGTGCTGCCCAAAGGCATCCCCTTCAAGGGTCAGGTGCTCAACCAGATTGCAGCCAAGTTTCTCGATTCCACGAGCGACATCTGCCCCAACTGGAAGTTGGCCACCCCCGACCCCATGGTGACCGTGGGCCTGAAATGTGAAGGCTTCCGTGTGGAGATGATTATCCGTTCTATCCTCACCGGTTCAGCCTGGAGAGCCTACAAGGACGGTTGCCGCGAGCTCTGCGGCGTGAAGTTGCCCGACGGCATGAGAGAGAACGAGCGCTTCCCCGAGCCCATCATCACTCCGACGACCAAAGCCGACGAGGGTCACGACATGAACATCTCGCGCGAAGAAATCATCAAGCAGGGTATCGTGTCGGCGGAGGACTATGCCGTCATCGAGGACTGGACCCGCAAGCTCTTTGCCCGCGGCCAGGAAATCGCCGCAAAGCGCGGTCTCATCCTCGTGGACACCAAGTATGAGTTTGGCAAGCGCAACGGCAAGCTCTACCTCATCGACGAAATACACACACCCGACTCAAGCCGCTACTTCTATGCAGACGGATACGAGGAGAATTTGGCCAACGGACTGCCTCAGCGGCAATTGTCAAAAGAGTTTGTGCGCCAGTGGCTTATCGAGCGCGGCTTCATGAACCAGCCGGGTGAAAAGATGCCCGAGATTACTGACGAGTATGCCCAGCAGGTGTCCGACAGATACGTGGAGCTTTACGAGCACATCACGGGCGAGAAGTTTGACAAAGCTGCCGAAGAGGGAGACATCGCCGCTCGCATCGAAAAGAATGTAAGCGACTATTTGGCTTCCAGAGAATAACCTCGGATGTACAAGCAAGAAAAGATCAATCCCTACGGCAAGCAGGGAGCTAAAGAGAAGTTGGTGGAGGAGATGTTTGACAACATCGCCCCCACCTACGACACACTGAATCACCGCCTGTCGTGGAACATCGATAAGGGATGGCGGCGCAAAGCCATCAGACAACTGAAACCCAGCCAGCCCAAGACCATCCTCGACATTGCCACGGGCACGGGCGATTTCGCCATCCTCGCCGCACAGATGCTGCAGCCCGACAAGATTGTGGGCATTGACATCTCTGAGGGCATGATGAATGTGGCAAGAGAGAAAGTGAAACGGACGGGACTGCACCAGGTCATCGACATGAAGAAGGAAGACTGTCTGGCCATGTCATTCCCCGACAACACATTCGATGCAGCAACATCGGCATTCGGCATCCGCAACTTCCAGAACCTCGACAAGGGGCTATCGGAAATCTGCCGTGTCATAAAACCCGGCGGCCATCTGAGTCTTGTGGAACTGACCACGCCCGTATCGTTTCCCATGAAACAACTTTTCAAGATTTACTCGCATACCATCCTGCCGGCCTACGGCAGACTGATTTCGAAAGACAATGGTGCCTACCAATATCTGACGGCATCCATTGAGGCTTTCCCGCAGGGCGAACAGATGGTTGGCATCTTGAAAAAGGCCGGATTTTCGCAAGCTTCGTTTCGGCGCCTGACATTTGGCATCTGCACCATGTATTTCGCACAAAAATAAATCTGACTGACTATGGACAAATATGGTTTAATCGGCTACCCGTTGGGGCATTCCTTCTCGATCAGTTTCTTCAACGAGAAGTTCCAAAACGAAGGCATCGACGCCACGTATGAGAACTTTGAAATCCCCACCATCGAGGGATTTCCCGAAATTCTCGACTCCAATCCCAACCTCTGCGGGCTGAACGTCACGATACCTTATAAAGAAAAGGTTATCGGGCTCCTCGACTCTCTCAGCAAGGAGGCCCAGGAAATCGGAGCTGTCAACGTCATCAAGGTCACACACAAAGGGAGCAAGACAACGCTCAAGGGATACAACAGCGACGTCATCGGCTTTACCAAGAGCATCGAGCCCCTATTGGAACGGTTTCACAAGAAAGCGCTCATCCTGGGAACGGGAGGTGCCTCTAAAGCCATCGAATACGGCTTGAAGTCGCTCGGCCTGGAAACCATCAAGGTCAGTCGGTCAGAGAAGCCCGGAACCCTGCAGTACAGCCAGATTACTGCCGAGACCATCAAGGAATACAATGTCATCGTCAACTGCACCCCATGCGGCATGTACCCGCACGCCGACGAATGTCCCGACCTGCCCTATGAAGCTATGGACAGCCGCACGCTGCTCTACGACCTCATATACAATCCCGACGAGACGCTATTCATGAAAAAGGGGAAAGGGCGGGGTGCCATCGTCAAGAACGGACTGGAGATGCTCCTGCTACAGGCCTTTGCCAGTTGGGAGTTTTGGAACAGCAAAGATTAATCATTAACACATTCATCAACCATGAACAACCGATACATGATGCGTGGCGTCAGTGCCGCAAAGGAGGACGTCCACAACGCCATCAAAAACATAGACAAAGGGCTCTTTCCGCAGGCTTTCTGCAAGATTATACCCGACATTCTGGGAGGGGACCCCGAATACTGCAACATCATGCATGCCGACGGAGCCGGCACCAAGTCGTCACTCGCTTACATGTATTGGAAAGAGACTGGCGACCTCAGCGTATGGAAAGGCATCGCACAGGACGCCATCGTCATGAACACGGATGACCTGCTGTGTGTGGGAGCCGTAGACAACATCCTCCTCTCGAGCACCATCGGCCGCAACAAGATGCTGATACCGGGAGAGGTAATCAGCGAAATCATCAACGGCACCGACAGTTTCCTTGAGGAAATGCGCAAACTGGGAGTGGGCATCTGGCCCACAGGCGGAGAAACGGCCGATGTGGGCGACTTGGTACGCACAATCATCGTAGACTCCACCGTCACCTGCCGCATGAAACGCAGCGATGTCATCGACAACGCCAACATCCGGCCCGGCGACGTCATCGTCGGACTGAGCTCCACAGGCCAAGCCAACTATGAAAGCCGATACAACGGCGGCATGGGCAGCAACGGTCTGACAAGCGCAAGGCACGATGTGTTCGCATATTACTTGGCGGAGCAATTCCCCGAAAGCTACGACCAGGCAGTCCCCCAAGAACTAGTCTATAGCGGCAAGTATCACTTGACCGACAAGATTGACGGCCTGACGGTGGATGCGGGACAACTGGTGCTCTCCCCCACCCGCACCTATGCGCCTGTCATCAGAAAGATGCTCGACCAACTGCGCCCGGAAATCCACGGCATGGTACACTGCACCGGAGGCGCACAGACCAAGGTACTCCATTTCGTCGGAGACAACTGTAAGGTAGTCAAGGACAACATGTTCCCTGTTCCCCCACTCTTCCAGATTATTCATGACTGTAGCGGAACGGATTGGAAAGAAATGTATCAAGTGTTCAACATGGGCCACCGCATGGAAATCTATGTGAGACCCGAAGTGGCCAGCCAGGTAATCGACATCAGCAAGAGTTTTGGCATTGATGCACAGGTCGTTGGACACATCGAAGAAGGCAAGCGCTCGCTGACCATCATGAGTGAGTTCGGCGAATTCAATTACTAAGGAGAAGGGGCTCTTTTATTACCTGACAAAAAGACAATATGGCAGATAACAACAAGATACTGGAAAAACTGGAAGGCTTGGAAAGCCGTTATGAAGAGGTCAGCACACTCATCACGGATCCCGAAGTCATAGCCGACCAACAACGCTATGTCAAACTAACAAAAGAATACAAGGATCTGGGCGACATCATGGACGCCCGAAACCGATACATCGCATGTCTGAATGCCATCAAGGAAGCTAAGGACATCCTGGCCAATGAGAGCGACCCCGACATGAAGGCCATGGCAAGAGAGGAGCTGCAAGAGAACGAAGAATTGCAGCCTAGACTAGAGGAGGAAATCAAGATGGACCTGGTGCCCAAGGATCCGGAAGATGCCAAGAACGTGCAGATGGAAATCCGCGCAGGTACGGGAGGTGACGAGGCTGCACTTTTTGCAGGAGACCTCTTCAACATGTATAAACGCTTCTGCGAGAAGAAAGGCTGGACCGTGAGCGTCACAGCGGTCAATGAAGGAGCCGTGGGCGGCTACAAGGAAATCGACTTCGTTGTCAACGGCGACACTGTCTACGGCACGCTGAAATACGAGTCTGGCGTACACCGCGTGCAACGTGTGCCCGCAACCGAGACGCAAGGACGCATGCACACAAGTGCTGCAACGGTGGCCGTGCTGCCTGAAGCCGAGAAATTTGAAGTTCACATCAATGAAGGTGACATCAAGTGGGACACCTTCCGCTCAAGCGGCGCAGGCGGCCAGAACGTGAACAAGGTGAGTTCGGGTGTCCGCTTGCGGTATCCTTGGAAGAACCCGGAGACCGGAGAAGTGGAGGAAATCCTCATCGAATGTACGGAGACCAGAGACCAGCCCAAGAACAAGGAACGTGCCCTGAGCCGTCTGTACACCTACATTTACGACCATGAGCACAAGAAATACATGGACGACATATCCAGCCGACGACGCTCACTGGTGTCGACAGGCGACCGCAGCGCCAAGATCCGGACTTACAACTTTCCGCAAGGTCGTGTGACAGACCACCGTATCGGTTACACCACCCACGACCTGCAGGGTTTCCTGGGCGGCGACATCCAGGATATGATTGACGCACTCACAGTCGCGGAGAATGCGGAAAAACTGAAAGAAAACGAATTATAAATTCTGACATCATGAACAGACAACAAATCATCGAGCAGATATTCAGCAAGAAAACCTTTCTTTGCGTGGGATTGGACACGGACATCCGGAAACTTCCCCAATGCCTGCTGAAGGAAGAAGACCCCATATTTGAGTTCAACAAGCAAATCATCGAGGCTACCGCTCCCTACTGCATAGCCTACAAGCCCAACCTCGCCTTCTATGAAAGCATGGGCGTCAAGGGCATCATCTCGTTCAAGAAGACCATCGACTACCTCAAGGAGCATCATCCCAACCACTTCATCATCGCCGACGCCAAACGTGGGGACATCGGCAACACATCGGCCATGTATGCCCGAAGCTTTTTCGAGGATTTCGGTGTAGACTCACTGACCGTTGCTCCTTACATGGGAGAAGACAGCGTCAAGCCGTTCTTGGAATACGAAGGCAAATGGGTAATCCTGCTCGCCCTCACATCCAACAAGGGTTCTGCAGACTTCCAGCTGACCGAAGACACCCATGGTGAGCGCCTCTTTAAGAAGGTGCTGCACAAGAGCATGCAATGGGGCGACAAAGACAACATGATGTATGTCGTGGGAGCCACACAGGGGAAGATGTTCGAAGACATCAGGAAAATTGCGCCCGACCACTTCCTGCTGGTTCCAGGGGTTGGTGCCCAAGGGGGCAGCTTGCAAGAGGTCTGCAAGTATGGCATGACCAAGGATTGCGGGCTGATTGTCAACTCCAGTCGTGGCATCATCTACGCAAGCCAGGGTGAGGACTTTGCCCAAGCGGCTGCAGAAAAGGCGAAAGCCCTGCAGCAACAGATGGCCGTCGAACTGGAGAAGTGCTAACCATCAAACCATCTCGTGTTTCACATAAGGCGTACAATTTGGCAATTGTACGCCTTTATGCGCTAAAAACTCAAATAATACGGTGGTTTTTCCTCTTTTTAAAATATAATCACTATATTTGCAGAAATATTTCAACTTAAACTAAAATGGAATTCTCTGCAAAGCAAATAGCCCAATTCATCGGAGGAAAAATCGAAGGCGATGAAAACGCAAAAGTTCACACCTTTGCGAAGATTGAGGAAGGCGAGCCAGGTGCCATTTCTTTTTTGGCAAACGGCAAGTATGCCCATTACCTTAAGGAAACCCTGTCGAGCATCGTTCTTGTCGACGAAACCATCATACTGGAGCAGCCCGTGAAGACCACACTGATCAGGGTGAAAAACGCCCGTGACTGCGTGGCCAAGCTTTTACAGATGTACGAAGCTGCCAAGCCGCAGAAAACCGGCATCGACAAGTTGGCCTTCATTTCGCCCAAAGCCACAGTGGGCAAGGACGTATACATCGGAGCTTTTGCCTATATCGGAGACGGCGCGCACATTGCCGACGGCTGCCAGATTTATCCACACGCTGTAATCGGCGACAATGTGGAGGTAGGCGAAAATTGCATCATCTACCCCAATGTCACCGTTTACCACGATTGCAAGATTGGCAACCGGGTCATCGTGCATGCGGGAAGTGTGATTGGTGCCGACGGCTTCGGATTTGCACCCAACATGGAGACCGGACAGTATGACAAGATACCACAAATTGGCATTGTCACCATCGAGGACAACGTGGAGATTGGTGCCAACACTTGCATAGACAGGTCCACCATGGGCTCCACCTACGTCAGAAAAGGAGTGAAGCTCGACAACCTCGTGCAGATTGCCCACAACACCGACATAGGCCAGAACACCGTTATGTCAGCCCAGGTCGGCGTCGCAGGTTCTACCAAGGTCGGCCAATGGTGCATGTTCGGAGGCCAAGTGGGTATCGCCGGCCACATACAGATTGGCGACAAGGTGTTCTTGGGCGCCCAGTCGGGAGTGCCAAGCTCGCTGAAAAGCAACCAGACGCTTATCGGCACGCCCCCCATGGAAAAGCTGCCCTATTTCAAGAGCCAAGCCATCTTCCAGCGTCTTCCGGAGATTTACAAGCAGTTGAATGCGCTGCAAAAAGAGGTAGAAGAACTTAAGAAAAACCAATAAAGCACATGGACACAGCAAAACAAACAACACTTGGCGGGAGCTTTTCACTCTATGGAAAAGGACTGCACACAGGGCTTAGTCTGACCGTGACTTTCAATCCTGCACCAGAAAACACAGGATATAAGATACAACGCATCGACATGGAAGGCGAACCCGTCATCGATGCAATTGCCGAAAACGTGGGCGACACACAGAGAGGAACCGTCCTGCAATCGGGCGACATCAGGGTGTCGACCATTGAACACGGCATGTCTGCGCTTTACGCACTGGGCATCGACAATTGCCTTATCCAGGTAAACGGTCCGGAGTTCCCCATCTTGGACGGCTCCGCCAATCCCTACGTAGAGAAGATCAAGGAAGTGGGAATAGTTGACCAAAACGCCCCCAAGGACTATTACATCATCCGCAAGAAAATAGAGGTGCGCGATGAGCAGACAGGGTCATGCATCACCATCCTGCCCGACGAGCAGTTCTCCGTGACTGCCATGTGCTCATTCCAGTCGAAGTTTATCAGCAGTCAATTTGCAACGCTCGACAACTTTGCCGACTATGCCAAGGACATCGCCCCCGCACGCACTTTCGTGTTCGTGCGCGACATCATGCCGTTGCTTGAAGCAAACCTCATCAAAGGAGGTGACCTGGACAACGCCATCGTCATCTACGAAAGGGAAGTGGCGCAGGCTCAACTGGACAAGTTGGCCGATCTTCTGAAGGTTCCACACATGGACGCCACCAAGATTGGCTACATCCAGCACAAGCCATTGATGTGGGACAACGAGTGCACCCGACACAAGCTCCTCGACATCATCGGCGACATGGCCTTGATCGGAAAGCCTGTCAAGGGACGTATCATCGCCACAAGACCGGGCCACACCATCAACAACAAGTTTGCCCGCCTCATGCGAAAGGAAATCCGCAATCATGAAATTCAGGCACCCATCTACGACCCCAACGACACTCCGCTGATGGACAACATCCGCATTCGCCAACTGTTGCCTCACCGTTATCCCATGCAACTGGTGGACAAGATTGTGGCAATGGGGGCCACAAGCATTGTCGGTGTGAAGAATGTCACAGCCAACGAGCCTTTCTTCCAGGGACATTTCCCCGAGGAGCCAGTCATGCCCGGCGTGCTTCAGATAGAGGCAATGGCACAGTGCGGTGGCCTTTTGGTATTGAGCCAGTTGGAGGAACCCGAGAAATGGTCTACTTATTTCCTGAAAATTGACGACGTGAAATTCCGCCACAAGGTAGTTCCCGGCGACACATTGCTCTTTAAGGTGGAGTTGCTCCAGCCTGTTCGTCACGGCATCAGTTCCATGAAGGGTTACATGTTCGTCGGCGACCATGTGGTGTCTGAGGCTACATTCACCGCTCAAATTATCAAAAACAAATAAATCTCATACCTATGAACCAAATCAGTCCCTTAGCTTTCGTACACCCAGAGGCAATATTAGGAGACAACAATATCATCGGCCCGTTCTGCTATATTGACCGCAACACCGTCATGGGCGACAACAACGTCCTGCAAAACAGCGTCACCATCAACTATGGTGCGCGCATCGGGAACGGCAATGAGATATTTCCCGGAGCCAGCATCTCTACCAAACCGCAAGACTTGAAGTTCAAAGGCGAAGACACCCTGTGTGAAGTTGGCAACAACAACAGCATTCGCGAAAACGTCACCATCTCACGCGGCACGGCCTCCAAAGGCACGACGAAAGTGGGCGACAACAACTTGCTGATGGAGAACATGCATGTGGCTCATGATTGTGTGCTGGGCAGTCGGCTGATCATCGGCAACTCCACGAAGTTTGCCGGGGAAGTGACGGTCGACGACAATGCCATCATCAGCGCCACGGTGCTCTGCCACCAGTTTTGCCGCATTGGCGGATATGTCATGATTCAAGGCGGCTGCCGCTTCAGCCAAGACATCCCGCCCTACATCATTGCAGGAAAGGAGCCTACACGCTATGCAGGAGTCAACCTTGTGGGGCTAAGGCGTCATGGGTTCAGCAACGATCTCATCAGTCTTATCCACAACGCTTACCGAACGCTCTATAGCGAAGGCATCCTTGCCGACGGCATCAAGAAGATCAAGAGCGAACTTCAAGTAACGCCTGAAATTCAGTACATTATAGATTTCGTTTCTTCGTCTAAGCGAGGCATTATCCGTTAGTCTCTTTCCTTGTAGAAGTGACGTTACCAAGCGATGAAAAACCTTGTAGTCATATTAGGACCGACCGGAGTAGGCAAAAGTGAGCTTTGCATCAAAGTCGCCCAACGTCTCTCCACCCCGGTCATCAATGCGGACTCACGGCAAATCTTCGCAGAACTGCCCATTGGCACAGCAGCGCCCACAAAGGAGCAACTTTCCCAGACAAAGCACTATTTCGTGGGAGACCACCACATAGCCGACTACTACAGCGCATCGATGTTCGAACAAGATGTCCTGGCTCTTTTGCAACGTTTGTTCAGCGGTCAAGAAGACGGAGAGGAGCATCAGCATTGTCTCCTTTCCGGTGGAAGCATGATGTATATTGATGCCGTATGCAACGGCATTGACGACATTCCCACAGTGGACGAGCAGACGCGGACAACCATGAAACAACGCTTGTCCGATGAGGGTTTGGCCACATTGGTCGACGAACTAAAGGAGCTGGATCCTGAACATTGGAAGACGGTAGACCACAACAACCCCCGCCGCGTCGTTCATGCCCTGGAAATTTGCCACATGACCGGCAAGCCCTATTCCTCTTTTCGCACCAACACAAAAAAGGCACGGCCCTTCAATATCATCAAGATAGGCTTGAATCGGCCGCGTGAGGAAATGTATGCCCGTATCAACGAGCGGGTCCTCGACATGGTCGAGCAAGGACTGGTACAGGAGGCCTCCGCTCTTTACCCCCACCGCGGCCTCAACGCCCTCAACACCGTGGGCTATAAGGAATTGTTCTCTTATTTCGACGGCAACATCCCCCTGGAGGAAGCCATCCGACAAATCCAGTCAAACACGCGTTGTTACATGCGCAAGCAACTCACGTGGTTCAAAAAAGATGCAGACATCACCTGGTTTCCACCGGAAAACATTGAAGATATCTTAAAATTCATCCGTCAAAAGACACGATAACCATCATATTTCGTATATTTGCACCTGTTTACATAATCAGAAATTCTGTAATGAAAAAGATTAAGGCACTGATTGGATGGTGCTTGCGCAAGGTACGCAAGTTCTGGCCATGGTATAAAGGACTGTATCGCGGACGCGCATGGTACACAAAGACCCTCGTGGCTTTTGCGTCACTCATCGTTGCCTTCCTCCTCTATTTGGGAGCTGTCGACATCAACTTCCTTTGGCTTTTCGGGAAGAGTCCGGGATATTTCTCCGGCATCTGCGACCCGCAAACCAACCAAGCCTCAGAAATCTATAGCGCAGACGGCAAGCTGATTGGAAAGTTTTTCAATGAGAACCGCACCCCCGTAAAGTACGAGGAGGTCAGCCCAGCCTTCTTCAAGGCCCTCATCGACACAGAAGACGAACGCTATTACAGTCGTCCCCGCGGCATGGCCGTGGATATTGTCGGCATCTTCGGTGCCATGAAGGATGCGGTGTTGAGCCATGACGGACGCGGTGCCTCCACCATCAGCCAGCAGCTTGCCAAGAACATGTTCCGGGTTCGTTCCAACTACTCCACCGGACTTTTGGGGAAAATCCCAGGATTGAAGATACTCATCGTCAAGAGCAAGGAATGGATTATCGCCACGAAATTGGAGACTGTCTTCAACAAGAAGGAGATTCTCACAATGTACGCCAATACCGTGGACTTCGGTTCCAATGCCTATGGCATCAAGACTGCAGCCAAGACCTACTTCGACACGACACCCGACAGCCTGAGCACGCAAGAGGCCGCCGTACTGGTGGGTATGCTCAAGGCCACCACACTCTACAACCCCAAAAGCAATCCGGAGCGAAGCCTGGCTCGCCGCAACACGGTGCTCAACAACATGCGCACCCACAACGACCTGTCGGCTGCGGCTTGCGACTCGCTGAAGAAGCTCCCCATCACCCTGCATTACAAGATGGAGGAGAACTATGACGGGCAAGCCCTCTATTTCCGCGAAGCCATCTCCAGCGAGCTCAAGGACTGGTGTGAGGAAAACCATTACGACCTTTACAGTTCCGGCCTGAAAATCTACACGACCCTCGACACCAAAATGCAGAAGTATGCAGAAGAAGCTGCCAAGAAACAAATGGAGATCGTGCAGAAGAATTTCAACAACCACTGGAGCATCTACCGCAGCCAAGACACCAACTGGCTACGCCAAGAGCCCTGGCAAGATGAGAACCACAAGGTCATCCCCAACTTCGTACAGAACATAGCTGAGCGCCAACCCTTCTACAAGGCCCTGCAAGCCCGATTCCCCAACAATCCCGACTCGGTGACCTACTACTATAAGGGATGGAAACACCCCGTGAAGGTATTCGACTACGACAAGGGTACCATCACCAAGCTGATGACCTCCGAAGACTCCATCAAATACATGGTGACCTTCATGCACTGTGCAATGGTGGCCATGGAGCCCCAGACAGGTGCTGTGAAGGCATGGGTGGGCGACATCGACTTCAAGACCTGGAAATATGACAAGGTGACGGCTCAGCGCCAGCCTGGCTCCACCTTCAAGCTCTTCGTCTACACCGAAGCCATGAACGAAGGCCTCACGCCATGCGACAAGCGGCGCGACGAGTACATATCGCTACAGGTCTACGACAAGAAGAAACACGAGATGACCACCTGGACACCCAGCAATGCCAACGGCTCATTCTCCGGCGACTCCATCCCCCTGAAGAGTGCCTTCGCGAAGAGCATCAACTCAGTGGCCGTGCGCTTGGGACAAGAGTTGGGCATCAAGAACATCATCGAAACCGCCAAGAAGATGGGCATCGAGAGCCCGCTCGATGAAGAACCGTCATTGGCTCTGGGTTCAAGCGATGTCAACCTGCTGGAACTGGCTGACGCCTACTGCACCGTGGCCAACAACGGCCAGCATCACCGTCCGGTACTCGTCACACGCATCGTAGACAGCAACGGCAACGAGGTCTACACCGACCAGAGCACTTCCGAGCAGGTCATCCCCTACAAGAGCGCATTCCTCGTGCAGAAACTGTTGCTCAGCGGCACCCACGACGGCGGCGGCACATCGGTGAGCCTGTCGGCAGCAGAATATGCGGGCAACTCCTTCCGCGACACCGACTGGGGCGGCAAGACCGGCACCTCCAACAACCACTCTGATGCCTGGTTCATGGGCGTCAGCCCCAACTTGGTGGTGGGAGCCTGGGTAGGAGGCGAATACCGGAGCATACACTTCCGCACAGGCGCACTGGGACAAGGGTCAAAGACGGCCCTGCCCATCTGCGGCTACTTCATCCACTCGCTGATGGCCGACCCCGCATACCAGAAATATCACGCCAAGTTCCAGGCTCCAACCGACGAGAGCATCACCAAGGACATGTACGACTGCCAGCCCTACTATGCCCCGGTGCGCACCGACTCCTCCCAGATGCACCGCGACAGCACAATGGTCACCGATGAGGAGATTGTGCTCGACGAGAACGGAAACCCCATAGCCGTCCCGTCATCAAAGGAAGGCAACGGAAAGGAAAAGAACGAGACAGGGACCGAGAAGAAACACAAGACCGAGGAAACCGTCAGTTTCGATAATCTATAAATGTCCAAGACCGGAGAAAACCCGATAGACCTCGACAACCAAGAGTTGCAACAGGCCCTTCAGATCATACAGTTCACCCGTCGCTCACTGTTCCTGACCGGGAAAGCAGGGACGGGCAAATCCACATTCTTGCGCTACATCGCCTCACACACCAAGAAGAAGCACGTCATCCTTGCCCCCACAGGCATTGCCGCCATCAATGCGGGCGGCTCCACGCTCCACAGCTTCTTCAAGCTGCCCTTCCACCCTCTCCTGCCCAACGACACGCAGTACACGCCCCGCAACATCCGCAAGACGCTGAAATACAACAGCGAGAAAATCAAGATGATCCGTGAACTGGAGCTGATCATCATCGACGAAATCAGCATGGTACGCGCCGACATCATCGATTTCATCGACAAGGTGCTCCGCGTCTACTGCCACAACATGCGTGAACCTTTCGGCGGCAAACAACTGCTGCTCGTGGGTGACATCTATCAGCTGGAACCCGTCGTGAGAGAAGAAGACCGCCAACTGCTGCGCCCCTTCTACCCCTCGTCATTCTTCTTCGACGCCAAGACGTTCGACCAGATGCACCTGGTATCCATCGAGCTGAAGAAAGTCTACCGTCAGAGCGACCCCACCTTCATCCATATCCTCGACCACATACGCACCTCGCAGGTCACCGACCATGACCTGTCGCTGCTCAATGAGCGCGTGTGTCCCGAAGACAGCACGCCCCCTGCTGCCGGCGACGACCAGCAGCCCCCGCAGCTCTCCATCACGCTCTCCGCACGGCGCGACACCGTCGACTTCATCAACAACAAGCATCTGGCCGAGCTGCCCGGCGACACCGCGATGTTCAAGGGCGTCATCCAAGGCGAGTTTCCGGAGTCGAGCCTGCCCACGCCCAAGGAACTGGAACTCAAGGTGGGCGCACAGGTCCTCTTCGTGAAAAACGATATGGATCGCCGATGGGTCAACGGCACCCTGGGCACCGTCGTCGGGTTCGACGAGGAGGAGCACGACCGCATCTACGTGGTCACCGAGGATGGCACCGAGCTCGATGTGGAGCGCGAGAAATGGAGCAATGTGCGCTACACCTTCAACGAGCAGGAGAAGAAGATCGAGGAGCAGGAACTGGGCACCTACACACAGTTTCCCGTCCGCCTGGCGTGGGCCATCACCGTCCACAAGAGCCAGGGACTGACGTTCAACCACGTGAAGCTCGACTTCACGGGCGGTATCTTTGCTGGCGGACAGACCTACGTCGCCCTGTCGCGCTGCACGTCGCTCCGAGGCATCACCCTCAAGGCCCCCATCCGTCGCGGCGAAATCTTCGTGCGCAACGAGGTACAGCATTTCGCCCGCACCTACAACGACCAGGCCACCATCAGCCTGGCCCTCAAGCAGTCAAAGGCCGACAAGGAATATTGGGACGCCGCGCAGGCCTTCGACCGTGGCGACATGCAAGCTACCCTCGACGCCCTCTTCCTCGCCATACACAGCCGCTACGACATCGAGAAACCCGCCGCCAAGCGCCTCATCCGCCGCAAACTCAACGTCATCAACATGCAGCAGCAAAGGATAGCCGACCTGCAGAAGCAGCTCAAGGAAAAGAACGACTACCTCAGGAAACTCGCCGTGGAGTATGTCATCATGGGAAAGGAGTGTGAGACGGAGAAGATGATCGAGGCCGCCGTCCGCAACTACGAGAAAGCCCTCGCCCTCTGTCCCGACATTCCCGAGGCCAAACGCAAACTGAAAAAGCTGAGGGGGCAAATCCCGTAGGATAGAGTGTTCAAAACCAGTTGAATTTTGAACACCCTACCGTACAGGGCACAATAAGAGAAACTGACACCACACGGATTGTGAACACCCTTCCTTTCGCAGAGGCATATTCGAACAGAGTTTCTACCCCAGTTCGGGATAAGAGACCTTGCAGAAGAGAAGCATTAAGGTCTTCAAATAGGTACACAAGGGCCTCCCCGTCCATGGAAGCTGAACGGGAGATGTTTGACAAATGTGACCTTATTGCATAAGTGCTGCGATCAAAAACAGGTCAGTTGTCTTGTGTTCTCGATGGTGTATCCCACAAGAGCTTTCGGCTTGTTCTCAAAGAAGCAGTATGCGCCCAATGCAGAAATCAGGTTCATGATGAAATTAGCGACAGACCTATGTCGTGAATGCACTATTTGCGCAGTGTTCTTAAGCATGTCATTAATAGTCTCAATGATGTATCTTTTGCGCAATATCATCCTGTCATAAAAGGGCATCAGCTTGTTTTTCATGTTCACTCTCAGTCCGGTGACCAGCTGGATGCCATCCGCGAAAAGGAAGTCGAAAAGTTTTTGCGAGATGTATCCCTTGTCAGCGAACAGCTTGCCATACAGGCGTTTAGCCAACACCTCAAACACCTTCGGATCCTTGTCACTGACATTTGCGCCCGTGAGGAGGAAGGCAATGATCTCCCCTCTGTCATTGCAAGCCAGATGGAGCTTGAACCCATGACACCATCCCATGGTTCCTTTGCCGTCCGTGGCAATCCCCTTGAAAACCTTGTTGGCATAACGTCTGAGATTGTGGCATACGGGTATCATGGTGGAATCCACAAATGTAATGCCCGTGCATCTTCCGAATGCCCGGAGGTTTAGGAAGAACATGAGGGGGAAGAACACCCGACTTTCAAGTTCGACAAAGCGGTTGTAAGACACCGCATCCGGGAAATATGACTTCAACGTGCCTTTGATGAAAAACAGGTAATAATGCTTGAAGTTGCGGAACGAACCGAAATGGAAGTACAGCAAAATCGTCATGATTTCGCTGTCTGACAAGGACGCCTTGCGTCTTCTGCGCCTCGCTCCATCCTCGCCCAAAAGCAGTTTTCCTGCATTTTCAGCCTCAAAATGATTGCAAAAATCGTCGATAACTCAAAATAAAGCAGTAACTTTGTATTCGGTAGTCTTAATCATAATATTTGTAACTTGTTGATTTTCACCTATAAAGGTACAAAATTTTGGTTAGACTACCAACTTTTTCTCTTGTTATTTTATGTCTTTCTTATCCCGAACTGGGGTAGGAAGTAATCCATCGCTCTTGCCCAAGGATATTTTGGCCGGCACAGGGAAATCCTATTTCTCATGCGCCTTGGGTGACAGGGCCTGCAGAAACGGGCTCAAAGTACTGTACTTTACAATGAACATGCTCATGGAG
>CAVIOP010000017.1:0-24094 GCA_963644485.1 bacterium
CTCTATACTTTTGCCCTTGCAGGGCGTAGTTACCTTGCATTCACCACCCAGGGCGTTCTTGCTTAGGCAAGCGTCTCCTTCGTCGCCGAGCGGCCCTGGGCTAAGTACTTTTGGGCTTTCAGCCCGCATCGGCTCACGCTTTATAAAGCCGAAACTTGAGTTACCGTATGAAAGGACGAATGCAGAAAACATTAGCCTATGCTAATGGCTGCCCTCAAAGAGACAGGTCGGAAAACGAGAGTAGGAGAAAAACCACTTCGTTTTCCTCCTACTCGATTTTATTACTCTCTAGTTTTGTTATCCTGAATCAATCTCTGTCTTTCCAGAGCCTATTATTTCTAAAGAATAGTTATTGACGCTTAGTTTATTTTCTTCCAAAGTGGCCACCGGTCGAACGGCTGGCACCACTATTGTTGCCGCCACCGAAGCTTCTTGAGGTGCCGCCCGTCTGGCTGGGTGCGCTGAAGCTGCGTGTTGGAGCCGACTGTCTGACCGAGCTGTTGCTGGAGCTGCCGCCGAAGGTGCGCGTGGCAGTTGACTGGCGTTGGCTGGTGCTGGGCGTGAAGGTGTTGCTGGGCTTTGTCGTTGACGTGTTGCCGCGGCCAAAGGTGCGCTGGCTGTTGCCCGGCTGTGTCACTGTGGTACGCGTGCTGCTCTGGCGTGTGGCGCCGCCGAAGGTGCGTGTGGTGCCGTTGGTGGTCTGCGTGTTGCGGCGGTTGCCGCCGAAGGTGCGCTGGCTGTTGGCGAAGCGTGTGCCGTTGCCAAACTGGCGTGTGCCATGATTGTCGGCAAGCTGCTTCCCACGGCCGAAGTCGCCTCGGTCAAAGCCGTCGCGCATGCCCGTGCGCCGTGCGCCGTCGGGTCTTGGTCCGCCCCATGTGCGGCCGTTATACCAGCTGGCTCCGCCGTTCATCCTCCAGCTGTGTCCGCCGCGATAGCTCGCGTAGAATGCCGGGCGGCCGAAGAAGAAGTAGTCGCGGTGGGGGTAGCGGGCGTAGATGCGGAAGTGCCAGAAGCCAGCGTCCCAGTAGAGAGGACGGTAGAAGTAGGCTGCATCTACGAATGCGCGGTATTGCCAGTCGAGCAGGATGTAGCTCAAGTCGAGGTTGCGTTGTGTCCAATAGTTGCCGAAGAGGTCGCTGCGGCTGTTGATGCCCATGAGATAGTCGAGGTTGATTTCATAGGCGGCCTCATACTGGTCGTCGGTGAGGTTGAGCTCGTATGCCATCTTGTCGGTGAGAAAGAGGGCTTGGTCGCGGGCCTGCTCGTAACTCATGGCTGATGCCTGGACTGTCATTGTGATCAGTGCAACAAGCGTTAACATAAACTTTTTCATATCTCTGACTATTAGAGGTTCGACATGTTCTGAAGATGTTCTTTCATCTTTTCACGTTGCAAAAATACGCCAATAATTCGGGCTTCCAAAAGGTTTTTCCCTACATCGGGAGGGAAAATCCCTATGTTGCATCACTTTTTGTGGGGTGCAAGCTCTTTTCCCTCATGAAAATCATGTATCTTTGCATATTATATATAGGAGAGGGTGCAAGCCCTCCATCCGAACCCAGAAAACAACAACAGATGAAACGACCCGTCCTTATCCTTGCGACGCTGCTGTCGGCAGCCCCCCTGCTGGCACAGTATGCCTGGCAGTATGATGCCGTTCCGGGCAAGTTGCGTCTCGGCGACGGCATCCACTATGAGGCGTCGACACAAGGTTCGTTCTCGAAAGGAAAGACACCCTTGTGGCTCAACGCCAACAAGTATGGCCTGTCGTCGCTTGACAAGACCAACGGCTATGTGCGCGCATCGGCCATCCGGCCGCTCGCCAACGACTCCTCGCGCCGCTGGGGTGTGGGCTATGGCATCGATGTGGCAGCTGCGCTTCACTACACAAGCAACGTTGTGGTGCAGCAGGCCTTCGTTGAGGGCCGCTGGCTCCACGGCACACTGACTGTCGGAGCTAAGGAGGAGCCCATGGAGCTGAAGAACAACAGGCTGAGCAGCGGTTCGCAGACGCTGGGCATCAACGCCCGACCCGTGCCGCAGGTGCGGTTGGCTCTGCCCCGCTATTGGACCATCCCCGCCCTGGGCCGCTGGCTCCATCTGAAGGGACATGTCGCCTATGGCATGATGACCGACGATGGTTGGCAGCACTCGTTCACCGACCAGAAAAGCAAGTATGCCGACCATGTGCTCTATCACAGCAAGGCTGGCTACCTGAAGATTGGCAGCGAAGACCGCTTCCTGCCTTGGTCGCTGGAGCTCGGCATGGAGCAGGCCACCCTCTTCGGCGGCACTTCCTACGTGCCCGACGGAAGCGGTGGCATGCGTGTCATCGAGAACGACCGCGGCGTCTCGAGCTTCTGGCATGCCCTTATCCCCGCCGGCGGCGACAAGCCCAGCGAGGGAACGGTCTATCGCAACAAGGAGGGCAATGTGCTGGGCAGCTGGCTGGTGCGTCTCAACTATGACGGCGACAACATGGCATTCCACCTCTATGCCGACAAGTACTATGAGGACCTGTCGTCGATGTTCCAGCTCGACTACGACGGCTATGGCGAGGGAACCGAATGGAACACGAAGAAAAAGCACCGCTACTTCTTCTATGACATGAAAGACTGGATGCTCGGAGCCGAGCTCAACCTGAAGTACGGCACGTGGCTGCGCAGCGTGGTGTTCGAATATCTCTACACCAAGTATCAGAGTGGACCGGTATACCACGACCACTCGCAGGGGCGCAGCGACCATCTGGGCGGACGCGACGAATACTACAACCACTACCTTTATCCCGGATGGCAACACTGGGGACAGGCCATTGGCAATCCGCTCTACCGCTCACCCATCTACAACGACAATGGTACCATCCGCTTTGAGGACAACCGCTTCATGGCCTTTCACCTCGGCTTCGACGGCCAGCCCACGGAGCGCCTTGACTATCGCGTGCTGGCCACCTATCAGGAGGGCCTGGGCACCTATGAGACGCCTTACACCAAGAAACACCACAACGTGAGCTTCATGGTCGAAGCGGGTTATCAGTTGCCCAGCGGGTGGCGGGTGCGTGGCGCCTATGGCATGGACTTCGGCCACATACTCGGCTCCAACGCAGGTTTCCAGCTTACCGTTTCCAAATCAGGAGTATTCAACCTATGAAAAAGATATTTCTTCTATTTGCCGCCAGCCTCGTTATGGTTACATCGTGCGGCGACCTCCTAGAGACCTCGGGCAATGGCGATATGGACGGCTACTGGCAGCTGGCCCAGGTGGACACGCTGACCACGGGGGGCACGACGGACATGACCGGCAGTAAGGTGTTCTGGGGCGTGCAGGGCAAGTTTCTCAATGTGCTCGACACGCATGAGTCGCCCTCGTATGGTTACATGTTCCGTTTTCAGCACACGGCCGACTCGCTGTGGCTCTCCGATGCCCGCGTGAACAACCGCGAGGTGTCCGACTCGCTGCTGACCGACGTGTCGCTGCTGCGCCCCTTGGGCATCAACGAGCTGGCCGAGCACTTTCTTGTGGAGCGGCTCACAGACAGCCGCATGGTGCTGTGCGGCAAGGTTGTCCGTCTGCATTTCCGCAAGTTCTGAGACTGTAGCCGCCCGTATGCCATGCGCCCTGCCACCCGACATGTTGAGGGTGGCAGGGCGCATGGCATACGGGCGGTCGGTCTGGATCCGGCTCTTCCGTAAGGATGCTTGCGGCTTGCGTCAGAACTTCTTGCCCTTCACGATGTTGAGAAAGGTCATGAAGAGAATCTTCATTTCAAACCACCAACTGCGGTGCTCGAGGTAGTAGAGATCGAGCTCGAGGCGGCGGAGCATCTTCTCCAGCGTGTCGCAATAGCCATTGTAGAGCGTGGCGTAGGAGGTGACGCCCGGACGGATCTGGTAGAGGTTCTGGTAGCGTGGGTCACGCTTCATGATCTGCTTGATGTAGTATTCGCGCTCGGGGCGCGGGCCGATGAAGGCCATGTCGCCGACAAGCACGTTGTAGAGCTGGGGCAACTCGTCGAGGTGATGGGCGCGAAGGAAGCGGCCCGCGCGCGTCAGGCGGCTGTCGTCCTCATGGGCGGTGAGCTGCGGACCATTCTGCTCGGCGTTGAGCTTCATGCTGCGGAATTTGTAGATGAAGAACGGCTTCCCGTAGCGCCCGATGCGCTCCTGCTTGTAGATGGCGGGCCCGCCGTCCTCACGCCTCACGGCGATATAGCAGATGAGGAACAGTGGGGAGAAGACGATGAGGCAGACGAGCGCCACGCAGAAATCGAAGCAGCGCTTCAGGTCGCGGCCCGTCTCAGTCATGCCGTCCTCGACGTAGTCTTCTTCGCTGAGCAGAGATATGGATTGTAGATATTCGCTAGAGGGATTGTTTATCATAAGTCTTAGTTCTCATTAATCATAAGGATAACGAAGGCAAATGCAGGTTTATTATACTTTCTTCACAAATATTTTTGGTTCATGTATAACACAAGCTTTTGACTGGAGAAAAAGACGGACAAATGTTTTGCGCGGCAGCCAGCGACGGGCAAGGGGGTGAGCTGTGGCGCAAAAAACGAAGGTGTGAGGACTTGTGGAACGTTTTTTTGTCAGTTTGCGTTAAAAAAAGCAGTGTAGGCAGAGTCTCTGCTTCTATTGCTTAGAATATCTTTCCAAACATGATGTTGATGAATGTCTTGACGAGAATCTTGGCATCGAGCCACCAGCTGCGGTGCTCCAGATAGTAGAGGTCGAGGTCCAGCCGGCGGAGCATCTTCTCCATGGTGTCGGTGTAGCCGTTGTAGAGCGTGGCATAGGAGGTTACGCCGGGGCGTATCTGGTAGAGATAGACGTAGCGTGGGTCGTGCTGGATGATCTGGTCGATGTAGAACTTGCGCTCGGGGCGCGGGCCGATGAAGGCCATGTCGCCCTTCACCACGTTCCACAACTGGGGCAGCTCGTCGAGATGGTGCAAGCGAAGGAAATGGCCCACACGGGTCATGCGCGTGTCGCGCTCATGCTGATAGAGGGCGGGTCCGTTTTTCTCGGCGTCGACGCGCATGCTGCGGAACTTGTAAATCTTGAACGGGCGGCCAAACCGTCCGATGCGCTCCTGGCTGAAGATGGCAGGCCCGCCATCCTCACGCTTCACGGCGATGTAGCAAATCAGGAAAAGGGGAGAGAACACCACCAGGGCAACAGAGGCTATGAGGAAATCTCCGATACGCTTGATATTGCGTTCCACTTCGTTCATGCCGTCGGCGATGAAGCGCGGATTGGTCGTATCGTCGTTCCACTTGATATATGGGGGAATACGTCTTTCTTGTTGCTGCATAATTCTTTTCTTGTTTTGCGTGAGCGCAGATGGAGCGGCACACCGATTTGCAATTTCGGTTGCCACATGACCGCGACAAACACGCAGGGCGTTCGCCGACCTGTTTGCAATTATTATGCAAAGATAGATATTATTCTTGACAGTGCCAATAATAAAGTTTAAAAAGAAGAGGGCTAAACAGGATTTTGTTCCATTTTGTTTGCATATCTGTCAGGAATCCATTACTTTTGTAGGGCTTTGCTTTAAGTCCTTATGGGGGCGAAAGTTGAGCACATTATAAAAGCAAGAAAACAAAAATATGAAAAGAATATCGGCCGTTGGGTTTGCGGCTATCGTGTTGGCCTTGGTCATGTGTTCGTTCGCGCGGAAAGGAAGAGACAGAGCAGGGCTGCAGGCAGAGGACAAAGCATACCAACTCGTTTTCAGCGATGAGTTCAACCTGCAAGATGGCGCCCAACCAGACCCCAAGGTTTGGTCACGAAGCGTACGTGGTACCTCTAGATGGAACAGATGGATAAGTCGGTCATCGGATGTGGTATTCATCAGAGATGGAAAATTGGTCTGTCGAGCTATTCCCAATACCAAGGAGCATGCAGATACGGCGACAATGTTGACGGGAGCTGTAGACACGCGGTCCTCTTTCGCTTTTCAGTATGGTAAGGTAGAAGTTCGCATGCGCACCAATACGCAGCCTGGAAACTTTCCTGCAGCTTGGCTACTGCCTAAACAGCCTGCCCCGCCTCATCCGTATAGTGGCGAGATTGACATCATGGAGTCTTACGGCTTGAATCCGAACACATACCATACAGCCCACTCTTATTGGACAACAGACGCCAAACAAGCTATGACCCCGTGTCATCAGTTTCACGAAAAGGTGGACGTCACACAGTGGCACGTCTATGGATTGGAATGGACCAAGGACCAAATGACGTGGACAGTGGACGGCAAAGTTGTCGGAACTTACAAACGACTGAAAACCAAAAAGGCGCGTAAGGGATTGCAATGGCCATACACTCGTCCGTTTTATATTATCTTAAACCAAAGTGTGGGAGACCAAACGTGGGACCAAACCTTGGCAAAAGCTCCCCAACTCAATACCACTTATGAGACAGAGTTTGACTGGGTGAGAGTTTATTCGCTCAGAAAATAAAAAAAGACGAAATAAAAGTGATGCCCCTTCATTGTTTAATATAACCTTCGCATTATAAAAAATCAAGCAGTAGCCTATATGCACAACGATTTGGTGTCTATAATCATGCCTATGCACAACTCCGCCAAGTATGTTGGTGAAGCAATACAATCTGTTGTCAATCAGACATATAATAATTGGGAGTTATTAGTGATAGACGATGCGTCAACGGATAATTCGTGTGATATCGTCAGGGGATATGTGGAGCAAGACCATAGAGTGCGCCTTTTGTTCAATGATAATCATACGGGACACCCCTCCTCGCCGAGAAATTTGGGAGTGAAGTGTGCCAAAGGACGATTTATAGCGTTTCTGGATAGTGACGACATGTGGTTTCCTGATAAGCTCCAGCAGCAGATACCGCTTTTTGAGGATGAAAATGTGGCTATCGTCTACTCAAACTATGAGAAAATGAGTGAGGATGGCAACCGGGCAAATCGTGTGGTGAAGGCTCCGTCTTTTGCCAATTATAAAGTGCTCTTGTCGGGCAATGTGATAGGCAATCTCACAGGCGTTTACGATGAAAAAAAAGTTGGGAAAGTGAACTTCCAATATGTCCATCATGAGGATTATGTGTTGTGGTTGTCCATTCTGAAAAGGGGCTTTGTTGCAAAGAACACCAATACGACGACGGCTGCTTACAGAATAGTGAGTGGTTCAGTGTCCTCCAACAAGCTCAAGGTGTTGCCTTGGCAGTGGTATGTTTATCGTAAGGTGGAGCACTTGGGGTTGTTCCGTTCAATCTATCATTTTGTCAATTACGCTTTCAAGGCTTATTTCAAGAGTAAAATTTGAAGTGCCTTTGGGACCTTCATTCGATGATAAGCATACAAGAAAAGGCATAATGCTCACTCTCCGTGAAGCATTATGCCTTTTCTTAGTCTTTTCTGTTATTTTTATTTGAGTTTTTCGACAATGCGCTGGCTAGCAAAGCCATCTCCATAGGGGTTGGTGGCTTTGCTCATGCGTTCATAAGCCTCTTTATCCTCAAGAAGGGTAGAGACATTGTCCATAATCTTGTTATAGTCAGTTCCGACCAATTTTACGGTACCTGCTTCCAGTGCCTCTGGCCTTTCCGTAGTGTTGCGCATCACGAGGACTGGCTTACCCAATCCAGGAGCCTCTTCTTGAATGCCACCGCTATCGGTCAGAACAATGGTAGCGTGCTCCATGAGATACACGAACTCCAAATATTCCAAGGGCTCAATGAAGAATATATTCCCGAGCTCATTGAGATTCTCCCCAAATACGGCGTGAATGGGTTTGCGAACATTGGGATTAAGATGCATGGGATAGACAAAGTCCACATTCTCGTATTTGTTTTTCAAGTCGCGGATGGCAGTGCATATCTGCATGAACCCTTCTCCGAAGTTTTCACGTCTGTGGCCAGTGATCAAGACAAGCTTACGTGAGCCGGTCAGTCGCTTGATGTCATATCCTGCCAAAAGCAACCGCTCTTGCAGTTCAGCGGTCAGGCGCGCATCATCTTTGATGCGGCGAGTGACAAGATGGAGCGCGTCGATGACAGTGTTTCCCGTCACGGTTATCTTCTCTTCATCCACACCTTCGTGCAGTAAGTTCTTTCGGGAGAGAGGGGTCGGAGCAAAGTCATAGGTGGCAATGCGCCCTGTTATCTGCCGGTTCATCTCCTCAGGCCATGGACTGTAAATGTTGTTTGTGCGCAAGCCGGCTTCTACATGGCCAACAGGAATCTGTTGATAGAAAGCAGCCAGAGCGGCGGCCATGCTCGTCGTTGTGTCGCCGTGAACAAGCACGATGTCAGGTTGTGCGGCTTTGAGCACATCGCGCATCCCTACAAGCACGCGAGCTGTCACATCATAAAGGTCTTGCCCTTGCTTCATGATGTTCAGGTCGTAATCGGGCTTGATATGGAAAATCTCCAGTACTTGGTCGAGCATTTCGCGATGTTGCCCTGTTACGCACACTTGGGTTTCAAAGATGTCAGGGTTGTCTTGGAACTCCTTTACCAACGGAGCCATCTTGATGGCCTCAGGGCGAGTTCCGAATACAAGCATTATTTTTTTCATGGTTGTTAATGGCAATGTTTCTTGATAGTTTCTATGTATTTCCCCGTTTCTAAAGCGGTCGATTGAGGTATGGCTTCGAGATGTGCATGCCATTCGTCGTATGACTGTGTGATGTGTTCCACCACGGCTGCCACGTCGCTTTCGTCAAGGGTGTTCACTCCTGTTCCGATACCCATGCGCTCCAACTTTCGTTCCAGGAAGGTGTTGCGGCTTGCGATGAGAGGCTTTCTAAAATATATCGCCTCATAAAGTTTGTTTGGCTCAGCATATCTCACATTCTCTTCATTGATGTCGTAGGCAGCAAGAAGCACGTCGATGTTGCTGTAAATGGACGGCAAGTCAATGGGATTCTTGAATGCCCCATGATATGATATGTTGTCTCCTTGTGGCAGTTGCGACTTGTCGTACTTGGGTGCAACGTAGCCATAGAAGTGAAACTCATGCTGCGGAAAACGCTTTGCAATAACCTTGGCGAAGCGCAGGAGAGAGTCGTAGCGTACACCACCGACGAAAGCAAAACGGATATGCTCAGGGTCGAAAGAACGGGTGGGACTTATCTCTGGCAAATCCAAAATACCTTTTGAAAGGTAATTGGGTGCCATCACAATATGGCAGGGAGCCTTCTTTCCCTTATAGTGAAAGTCGACGAAACCTTCTGAGGTCATGAGGGTTAATTGCGCTTGTCGGATGATGTGCTTGTCGATGTGTTCCAGTATGCCACGCACGATGGGATTGCTGACATAGGTCTGCGTTAGGTCGCACTCTTCATACACATATCGCTTGCAGGGATTAAGCCAAGAGGCAAACATGGCAACATCGAGGCCGAGATAATACCAAAGCGAATCTGCTGCTTGCGGCGTTTGGAACAGACGCTTCAAGCCCTCGTAGTAAATGGCAATGCGCTTTGGGTAGCTCAATGTATTGCAGAACTTTCCTAAAATGGTGATAGGACACGGTGCTTTCAGGGTGTCCTCACGCAAAAAGCCATATGCCTTGACCGTGCAACCGCATGCCTCCATTTCTTTTATTCGGCTAATGGAGTGGGCGTCGTTGGCAGAGTTGACAATGATATTGATGTTCATTTGAAATGTTTTTTGTTTGCCTGGTGTATGAAGTCTTCATGACGCAATCATGTGCAATCAATGAAAAATCTTCTAAGATCATCCCAAAGCTCTTATTCGCATATCGTGTCGTGTATAGCATCAAGGAAGCCATGACCATAAAGTTCGTCAGGTTCCACATAGTTTCCCTCGCCCCATTCGTTCCATGAACGAAGGAAGAGGATCTTGTGCTCTGGCTTCTTGTCCTTGATGACTTCAAGGGCTTGAAGGATGTGCTTTTTGAAATTGTCGGGCGTGGCATTGACAAACACTCCGTCCATGTTGCCAGCGCGTGGGCTGCGGTCCCATTGCGGCATGATGTTCGGATAGACGTTTTCCCAACAGTCTTCTGGAGCAAAACAATGCTTCATCACCTTGGGATAGTCTAAACGAAGCGTGTTAAGCTGCGGGATGATTTTTCGCAGGAAGATTTGTGACAGGCGTTTGTACATGCCTGTGTAGATCATCTCTGCACGTGGACGTCCGAAAGAACAGACCCCATCAAACCCGAGGTTGAGGAAGTCGTTATACACATTGGCACTGGACTCCAGATTGGGTAGTCCTCGTTTGATGCTGCCATCGGGCATTCGCTTGACGGTCGAGGTGGAATGGCCCATGGCAACGAAGTGAACACCCTTAAGGCCATTTTCTTTTGCCCATTTGCGCCAGAGATCCATGAACAGAGTTATTTCCTGGAAGTGGTATGGATCCCAAATGAGAAATAGCGGTTTTCCGTCGACGGTGATATACCGGTGATCCTTAAAAGCTTTCAGTGCATACTCAAAGTGCATTCTGTAATCTTTCTCGCCGAGATACTCCTGTTTGGATATAATGACATTGGAGTCTGCCATGCCCTTTCCACGTTGCCAGGTTTTGGTGGTCCAATCATGATTGGCCCATGCAAGGCAAAACGGGAAATCGGGCTTGCCAGAAGCGAGTACCTCATTGAATGGTCGTTCAAGCAACATTTTGCCATTGCCACGCCAATAGTGCCAGTAAGCAAAGCCTTCCACGCCAGCTTCACGAGCCAACTGTGCCTGCTCTTCGCGTACCTCGGGCACACGAAGATCATAGAACCCCAAGTCGGTTGGGATGCGCGGTTGATGATGGCCTTTAAACAGAGGTCTTCCTTTGACCACATTATGCCATTCGGTAAATCCCTTGCCCCATACCTTGTCGTTTTCTGGGATGGGGTGAAATTGTGGCAAGTAAAATGCTATAACTCTTGCTTTCATGAGTTTTCCTGTTTTATTCTTTTGATGATTTTAGCCGGACAGCCTGCTGCTATGCAATAAGCAGGCAAGTCGTGGGTGACACAGCTGTTGGCTCCAACGACTGTGCCGTCTCCGATGCTCACTCCTGGCAACACACATACGTTGTTGGCCAGCCAAACGTTATTGCCGATAGTGACCTTTCCTTTCGACAGCAATGGACGTTCCTGAGGCGCTACTTGGAGGCTTCTCATGTTGTCGGTAGCTCCGTGAGCGTTGTCTGTAATGATGATGTTTGTACCCGTAAGCAGGTTGTTGCCAATGGTAATGCCACAGGTGGCGGTCAGATGAGCGTATGCGCCGATGTGACACCCATTGCCAATTTTGATTTCCGGTTGTGTGTCAGTTTGGGGAAAAACGGTAAGGACAGTCCGTTTGTCTATCTCGCAATGGTCTCCGACAGATACTAAGTCCAGATGATGAGTGCGCTCCATTGGGTAACCGAGAACGGAATCTTTACCCCAATGTTTAAAGTGGCGAGCGTGATAGCCTGTGTAGATGTGCACACCGAAAGCGTTGACCTGTTTGGTGAGGACAGGAGGAAGGATGACCCCAATTATTTTTCCGATGGTCTCGGCTATGGCTTTAATGATTGCTTTCACGTTTGATGTTCTCGTATAGATGGATGATGGTGTCCGTGTAACGTTGCTGCGTATAATATTCGTTGATAGTTCGTGTCGCCCTTTCGCGCATGTCTTGCAGTTCCGAATTGCTGGTATTGCAAACCTGTTTTAGACACTGAGTAAGTTCATCCGTGTCGTGAAAACGAAATCCAATTTCCTTATTGGTGAATTGGAGTCCGTTATCGTATTGTTCCTTTGTCCCAGCCGTGTCACGCCCGATCGTAATGCATCCGCAGAGCATGGCCTCAGGGAGGCATCGTCCAAAGCCTTCGTGCCGTGATGGCACAATCGTGGCAATGGCATGGCGCATTAAATGGCCAATGTCTTGGCGTGGGCCAAGGAAGATGGTTTTATGTCTAACGTCTTTCTGTTCTAAATATTGTGTGATATTTTTATAAAAGTTGGTGTTTGTCACAGCACCAGCAACTGCAAGAACAGGGATACCTGTGTCACAGTCTTGTGCAAACTGCGTGTAGGCGACAATCAGGTCCATCAATCCTTTTGTCTCTTCTATGCGCCCTGCATACAGGAAATAGGGACTTGGGGGGAGTGCTTGCGTTTCTTTTTCTCCTTCCATGCTGATGCCATTGTAGACCACCATTGACTTGGGGTTGCCAGCTTGATGATGGTGCACTTGGATGGCATGGGTGATGCAAAGCGTGTAGTTTTGTGAGAGCTTTTTGTGGAATGCCCTGGAACTTGGATAATAGTGGAAATTGAAGTCGAGGTCAGCGTATTCACGGATATGGTAGATGTGGGGTACGCCTAACTTTCTTGCCACCCGCTCACCCACGTCAACGACGCTCACATTGGTGTGGACAAGAGCAATATTTTGCGACTTGACCTGTTCATAAACCTTTTCGACAGCCTTGTGTATAAGCCATCGGCGCCCTGCGAGGCGCGGGAGAAACAGAATGGCCTCCGTGAAGTTCCTAAAGTCTGGGTAGGTGTTGTTGCGGTAAGGGACAGCAATGATCTCGACTCCCATCTGCCGGAGCGTTGACGCTACCCCTTTTTCGTCTGGCGTGACCACAATAGGTGTGTGTCCTTTACGCAACACGCTTTCGATGAGCGTCAGAAAAGACTTCGTGGCGCCACCTAGTAGGTAGGTGTCGTTGAGTACATAGAGTATGTTCATGACAGTTCCTCCTTTTCTTCTTGTTCCTTTCCTTCCTCTTCGGAGATGGTGGGATCGTCATGTGCGAGTGCGTAATAGGGAAGGAAATTGCTATACCACAGCGGATAGCCACGTACGATGAAGCCCAACAGTGCAAGGATGAATGCACTTGTGGCAGCCTTGCGGTTGTTGACTTTGCCTAATGTGGCTAAATAGAATGCCAACATCAGTATTGTGCCGATGAGACCATTTTCGTAGATAAATACCTTATAGCCCGAATTGCCAAATTCGGGATTGTCTCGTTTTTTGCCAAAGATGATGGCTGATGACGTGCAAAGTTTCTCAAAGTCGGTGTCGAAGTCTTCTGTTACGCGGTTGTTGCCTGCTAACTCTCCGTCTTCCACTTCCAAACGGATGAGAATGAGATCGTGGAGCAGGTTCTCCCCGTTGTTGTAAAAGAAAGACCCCGTGACGATAACAGCGATGAGACTGGTCACCATGACAAGTTTTCCTATAAACTGTTTGCCTTGCGTCCAAAGTTTCAAGAAGATGATTATCACATAGATGACATATGCGGCAAGAGAGAATGTCAGCAGTAATGCGACAAGCAAGACGATGTTATACCATTTCTTCCATTTGCCAAATTGCGTGGAGAGCAACAGGGCAACGGCTGTTCCGAGATGTCCTGGTTCGAGAAATACCGAGCTGAATCGAGGGAAAAAAGCCCATAATGCGCGATCGTCGATCAAAAACAAAAAGTGGTTTGTATAGGAATAGAGCCCATCCCCATAGCTGGCATTGACACCTGGGAATTGAAATCCCACCAAATAAAGCAGAAATGCAGGGATGGATACGGCCAAAAGGGTTCCTGTGACCTTGCAAATAAAGGTCATCAAGTTCTCCATTCTTTCGGGGTCGATTCGGAAGATCGAATAGAAAATGGCGGTATGGAATAGGTTCACTATGTATCCATTGACGTTGGTCTCGTTTGTGATGAGCATATAGGTGGAGATGGCCACATAGCCCATGACGGGCGCGAGAAAGTGCCCATGGGTGAACCAACAATCGTGGGTGGACTTGGATATCAGAATAGCAGTGCAGACGAGCATGCCCGCCGGCAAAGGGTATAGGTCTCCCAATGGCCATAGGAACCAGGGGTGAAGAGAGCCGTAGAATGCCAACAATAATCCACAGTAGAAGAGGACTTTGGCCAATGACACTTTGTTGATGATGTAGATGTCCAGTTTCCTTATGCTCATGCTACACCTTTCTTCATTATTCGTTTTAAAATCTTGTTGGTAAAGTATGCACGTTCACTGCTGTTCAGCACACAACACCAGCTTGTGATGGTCGACACGAGCACAGAAATCAGTCCAGTGATGAGAAAACGGTATTTTACATGCAACAACAGAATGCACAGGCAACTCGCCGTGCAGGCTAGCACAACCAGCGGAAGGAGTGGCATGAGAACATGTAGGATGTAGCTCTTGATGCTCATTCCTGTGGTCAAATGGATGTATGGGATGCGCGATAGGGCGACAAGCAATTCTATGGCGATGTAAATGGCCATTGCTTCGGCTATTGTTCCACCTTTTATAAAGAGAATGGCGATGATGACCAGATATGCTAGTTTGGGCGTGTACATAACTAAGGTATAAACCTTGATTTTGCCGATGGCCTGGTTGATGGTGTTCAGCCCAGCGGTCATTTGGTCACAGATGAAGCTGAGAAGCACGGCGTTGCAGAACAACGTGCAATGGGGGGGCACTTCCTTGAGCCATACCTGGAGTATGGATGGCATTTCAAGCATTAGCGGCACAAGTGTTATGATGAGCAACATCGTGGAATATTTGCTTTCTTTCTCCGCTAATTCAAATACTTTATGACGATCTTTGGTCCCCTCCGCTTTCATGATTTGGGGGTTCATGGCGTTCAATATGGATGTGGAAACAAAAGAAATCGCTCCAAATATTTGGTAAGCGATGCCGTAGGCCGCATTGATGGTCGTGCCAAAGAAATGGTTGAGGATGATGGCTGTGCCTTGGTTGCGTGCCGTGACCGCCCCCATGCTGTAGGTGGTCCATCCGGCGAAGCCCAATAGTTGGAAGATGTATATCTTGCTAATGTCGTGCTTGCTAAACTTGATAGTACATTCAGAAAACTTTAAGTTGGCGTAGAGAGAAAAAGCAATCAGGTTCAGAAGTTGAATGCCAGCCAAGATGAACACGTATAATAACAACTTGTCAGCTTGGATGTAAAGCAACATGAAGGCCAGCACGAACTTCAATATGGCGTCTGCCATCTCAATGACAGAGATGAAGACTATGTTTTCCCTTGCGATGTAGAGCGCTTTGAATGGTGCTGTGACAACTGTCATGAAGAGTATGGCTACGGTGATGTCATAGACCGATTTTGCGGTGTCAAGACGTTCGGGTGCTATGTTAAGGAAGCCATCCATCAGCCATCCTTTTATGAGCAACATGATGAGGCTTATGGAGAGACCCAGGACAATGTGTAGGAAGAAACTGTTGATAAAGAATTTCCTCACAAGGGTTGTACGGTGCCTACCAAAGTAGTAGGACACGTAGCGTTGTGTAGTGATGACTAAGGCGTTTGTGATGAAGCCCAGCATGGAAATGACGCCTCCGACAACGGAATAAACGCCGTAGTCGGAGATGCCGATAGCCTCCAATATAATGCGCATGGAGAACAGTGACAGGATTGTTGTCACGATCGCCTTCGCATATTGTACAGAGGTATTAAGAATGATTCGTTTGGTGGGTTCCATTTATATGAGTTTTTCTGCCTTTATCGCTTGCTCTTGAAAAGCAAATCTTTAACGCTGAAAAATGCTATGATAAAGAAAGTAAAGAATACCCAAAAGGCTACAAATATCATGCGCTTTGGTCCGGATGGCTTGATGGGTACGTTGGCGCCTTTTATTGTCGTGTAGACTGGTGTGTACTGACGGAGTTTTGCGCGCGCAGCTTCCAGCTGAGTGTTCATTGCCGTGTAGGTGTTGTACTGTAGCTGCATGGTGTTTTCCAAGTCTTCAATTTTCGACTTTTCGCTCTCCAACAGAACATCCTGGTTTGCATCTGCTGTACTTGCGTAGGTGCGTCTCGTCTTTTCGTATTCTCTGCGGGCTTCATTTGTCAGTTTCTCATAGTATTCCACATCACGACGTGCTTTGCTGGTGCGGTACTTGATGATGAAGTCTTGCAAACGTTCTCTCACGGAGTCTGCAAGTACCTGACAAACCAAAGGATCTTGGGCTTTTGTGAATATGGAGATGACACCAGTTTTCTTGTCTACGCCCACGCTGATGTTTTCTCGCATCATTTCGACGATGGTGTTGTCTTTCTTGGAAAGATTGTAGGGGTCGAAACCTTTTTTGGAGCCTCCCCTTAGGTCATCGTCTGATTTGGGGAATAACTTTTCAATGCTTTTCGTGAGGCTGCTCCCTAATGCCGAGAGCCAAGACTGTTTTTGGTAATGGCACATGTAGGCATAATAGGTCGTATCCACAGTCTTGTCGGCTGTTGTCACGTGAATATTGAAGAGGCTAGTCACAAAGCCGTTGTCTTCCATGAGGTCTGGGTAGAGCATTGGGGATATGGCGTCTGTGCTTTGCACGTCGGACATGTCAAACCCGAAAGAGGCGGCAATGGAACTTAGTGCGCCGCCAGAGGAAACGGGATTTTCGATTTCCGGAGCCATCGTTGTGCTTGTCGAATAAGTCCTTGGCACACTGAGGATGACCAGTGAAGATAAAACAAGTGCAATGGGCAGGGCGATGAAAAACCATTTCTTTTGTTTGGCTATACACGCCCACACTTCGCGCAGGTCGATGATATCTTCCTTGTTCTGTTCGTTGTTCATGTTGTGAAAAGTTTACTTCGACAGGTTTGCTATGGTGGCTATCATGGCTGCTATGCTGGCAGCACTGGTACCCATGCTCATGACCTCGGCGGTGCTCATCTTGCGGCTGATGCGGCTGGGGACGACGATTTCGCAGCCCGGCTGGATCTTGGCGCCCTGTGAGAGTTTGGATACCATGCCGTTCATGTAGATGACGTAGGCGTTGCGCTTGCGGGCGTTCTGTGCGAAGCCGCCGGCGGCGTTGATGTAGTACTTGGCGCTTTTGCCCTTCTCGTAGGCCACGGTGTTGGGGTACATCACTGCGCCGTTTACCTTGACGGTAGCCGTGTATTGCGGCAGGACAAGGCGGTCGCCCTCACGCAACACGATGTTGGCGTCGCTGTTGGGGTCGGCGATGGCGCGGTCGAGCTCGATGCCCACGGGGAATGTGTTGGGCACCTGGAATTTCTTCAGCTGTGTGCTGTTGTTCTGCTGTGCCACCTGTTGCATGTTGCTTCCGTTGTTGCTGCTGGCCGCCAGTTCGAGGAGCTGTTGCTGGAGTTGCTCCTGCTGCATTTTGAAGGCGGCCTCCATGCGGGCGCGTTCAGCCTCGTTGGGGCGGCGCTCCAGTCGTGCGCCCTTGATGTAGGCCAGGTCGGTAACACCGCCTGCGGCCTTTAGCAGGTCTGTGAGGCGCATGTTGCGCTTGTTGAGCGTGTAGGTCCCCGCAAACATCACCTCGCCATCGATGGTGACGTTTTGCTGTTTGGAGTAGGCGGGGCTCTTGCGCACGTATACCTCATCGAAGGGCATCAGCGTGAAGCCGGGCTGTCCGTCGATGACGAAACCTTCTTTCAGTGAGAAGGAGTAGGTCTTCGCTATGACACTGTCGGTGGTCAAGGCCTTGGAGTCGCCCACACGGCGCGCCACGTCGACCTTGACGGTGGAAGCCGTCTCGAGCAGTCCGCCAGCCTGGAGCACGAAGTCCTCCAGCGTCTCATTGTCGGCATATTTGTAGATGCCAGGGAATTGCACCTCGCCCTGGATGGTGATGGTGCGTTCGGTGAGCGCCTCTTGCTTGCTGGGGATGAAGAGCACGTCGTTCTCTTGTAGGGGGATGTCGGCCACGCGTGCGTCCATGATGCCGGCCACGTCGATGCTGATGACCTTTAGCGTGCGGTCGGCTTTCATGCGGTGCATCACGGCGTGTGCGGTGAACGCCTCCTCCGTGAGGCCCTCGGCGTGCTGGATGAGCGTGCGCACACTATTGATGTTCTCGCTCATCTGGTACATGCCCGGACGGAAGACGGCGCCCTTGATTTCCACGGTGTTCGCATAGCGTGGCAGGATGGAGTCGACGCTGACACTGTCGCCGTCGGCAATGCGGAAGCTGCTCATGTCGAACTCGTCGACGTTGAACACGGCATACTCGCGCCCTGTCTTGCGGTTGACGCGCACGCTCTTCTTGTAGGCATCGCCTGCGAACCCGCCCGCGTATTTTAGCAAGGTCTGCAGGCTCTCGTTCTTCTTCATCTCGTAGTACATCGGGCGTTTTACCTTGCCGCTGATGTTGACGAGGCAGTCGTATGCGCCCACAGAGATAACGTCTCCGTCGTGCAGGCGCACATTGCCCGTCATCTTGCCGTTGAGGATGTAGTCGTAAATGTCACACACGCTGATGAGGCGGTTGTTGCGGTAGATGCTGATGTTGCGGAGAGTTCCCAAGTCGCTGGTTCCCCCGGCCATGTAGAGGGCGTGGAACACGGTGGCGAAGGCCGAGAGCGTGTAGGTGCCCGGTGCTTTCACCTCGCCCATGACGTTGATCGTGATGGTGCGTGTCTGTCCGAGCGACAGGTTGATGCGGCTGCTGCGGTAACGAGCGCCGAGCGTGCTTTTGATGTGCGCTTTGGCTTGGCTGATGCTGAGTCCTCCCACATTGATAGGGCCGAAGTCCTCGATAACGATTTGTCCGTCGGGCGAGACGGTGCAGTTGAATGTCTTCTGTGAAGCTCCGTAGACATCGACCGACACGGCGTCGCCTGGGCCGAGCACGTAGCTCTGCGGTGTGGCGATGTTCATCGACGGCTCAAAGGTGAGGTCCTTGTTGTTGAAGATGTCGCGTCCGAAGACCTTCTTCTTGTCCTTCTCCTGTTCTTCGAGAATTTGGTTGAGCCACTGGATGGAGTCCTGCCGAGTCATCCCGCCCAGTTCCGCCTGCATCTGCAAGAAGTCCTGGTCGTCCTCGTTGTATTCATTCTGCCAAGTGGTCACGCCTTGCAGCCGCTGGCTACTGTTGGCGTCGCGCTCTTGGTTCTGCGTCATCGTCTTCTGCCGCATCTCGTCGCGTGTCTTCCCGTTGTTGGTGCGAAGTCGGCTGTCGCTGTTGTCGCCGTCGGTCTGCCCTAGCCCCGACTGTGTCATTTGCCGCTGATACTTTTTCTTGACGCGGCGTATCTGGTTGATGTCTACGCCGCTCTGCATGAGCTTGACCACAATCTGTTGTTGCGAGGTTCCATTTTCGGTCTCGCGCTGGATCATTTTGGCCACTTGGCTGTCGGTCATCGACGATTGGGCTTTCATGCTTATGGGGCACAATGTGAGCAGCAATATGTAAACGAAGAGCTTCTTCATCCTTGTGTGTGATTTTGCGTTGATTGGTTTTACCTATTATTAAAATAACTCTCTTTTCCTTTTTTTATTGTTGGCAGGATGCCGGTTGGTGGCAAAAAGAGTGTGTTCTTTGCAAAGTTACAACAAAAAAGAGACACGGCAAAAGAAAATTCATAGTAACTACGGGAGGTTGCCAGATACCAGTAAAGCCCTGGCTTCGGGTGTGAAACCAGGGCTTTCAGCTGATGATGGGATAGGCTTTATGCCGTTGCGGTTACTTGGCGAACTTACAGGTGGCAATATTGCCGGCTTCGCTGATGGCCTTGGCCACATAGCAACCAGCCTGAATCGTCGAAGTGGGAACGATGCCCATTCCGTTGTTCATGTTGACCACGACGGTGGCCACTTTCTGTCCGCCGAGGGTGAATATCTCCACGGTGGCCTTGTTGCCCCGTCCGTGCAGGAAGAGCTGCCCGGAAGCATAGCTCATGGTCATCTTGCCGTGGGTGCTGACGGTGTTGTGCTCGATGTCGGTCGGAGTCTGGTGAGCCACGTACTCGTTGTAGCTCGACAGGATGTTCTTCTTGCCGATGGTGGGATAGTTCATGAGGTAGATGTCGTTTCCGCCGTCAGTGTAGCGACCCACGGTGTGGTAGCCGTCGTGGGCAGGGTAGGAGAGGCTGTCGGTCCAACTGAGGTCGGCTGCCGAGAGGGCCACGTAACCGCCGTCGTCGCTCAGTTTGAACGAGGCGTGCAGGTCGCGCTGGGTGTCGCGCTTGTCGCACCACACCACCATGTAGCCATGAGCCGGGATGACGGTGACGGCTGTGGTGGAGCCCTTGCTGAGCTGGCACTTCTGGCGTTTGCTGAGGTTGTCGGTGAGGTACATGCCTTCCACGTCTATCGGCTCCGAGGTGGTGTTGTAGAGTTCCACCCAGTCGCCCTTCTTGCCGTATTCGTTGACAAAGATGTCGTTGGCCGCGCTCACCTCATTGATGCGAACGGGTGTGACGCCCTCGCTGAGTGCGTCGTCCATCGGTTCATAGTCGGCTATGAGACTGAAGTTGCCGGTGGGCATCTCGATCTCCTGGTCGGTGGAATAGTAGCTGTTGGAACCGGAGGTACCCACGGTGGTGTAGAGGGAGGCGGCCCAGTAGATGTCTGAACTTGAAGCGCTGTTGTTGTGCACCTCGACGGCAATGACATTGCTGCCTTTCTTGAAGAGGCTGGCGCTGAGCGTCATGCTGCCGCTGTCGGGGTTGCCGTTGGCGTAGGTGTCGCTATAGGCGCTGTAGCCCGTCTGCGACTGGTTGTAGCGGCCTGCCTCGGTGCCGTTAACGTAGACCACGAAGCCGTCGTCGACCGTGTAGTCGAGGCGGAAGACATCGCTTGCCGACGGCTCGACCGACAGGGGGACATTGCGTCGGAAGTAGTAGGTGGGACGCTTGTTGCTGGCATCGGTGCCGTAGTCGAGGGTGGTCTTCACGTCGTCTTTGCCGTAGCCCAGCGGACTGTAACCAGTTTTCCACGAAGAGTTCTTGGTGTAGGAGGTGCTGGTCCAGTCGGCGTTGTCGAGACTGCCCTGGTCGTAGTAGTTCCACTGTGCGCTGGAGGTGAACAGCGTTTTCATGTTGATGTTGGCATCCTTCCAGCCGCGGAAGGTGTAGCCGGCTGGAGCCTCGGCGCGCAGGGTGACGGGTGCGAAGAGATGACCGTTGAAGTAGCCGGTGGGCACCTCAATGCCGTTGATGTAGAGCGAGGCACCTTCGGCCGAACTGCTGAGGGTGGCCGTCTGCGCATTGCTGGCGCTGAGGCCCATCTCCGAGTAGTTGCACATGGCGTTGGTGGCTGTGGAGAGGCGGTTGGCGAGCGATGACTTCAGCCAGTCGGAGGTGCCGTAGGGGCTCTCGTTTTTGAGCGCCATCTGCGGGCCTGCGATGGCCGTGAGCGAGTCGATGACTTCCGAGCAGCGTGTGGCCTCGAACACGCTGCCGCCCATGAGACAGTAGGTGTCGATGAAGCGCTTCTTGAACGTATCGTTCTTCAGCATGTTCTGGAAGATGGTCACCAGCTTGATTTCCGCGGTGATGCGGCTGACCGAGCATCCGTAGAGTTGGTCGAAGGTCCAGTTTTGCCGGCTCATGAAGTTGGTGAAGGCACTGTTGGTGTTGAGCGCGCCGTCGAGGTCGAAGGTGACGAAGCGGAAGCGGCCGTCAGGACTCTGCCGGAAGCCCTTGACGTTGTTTTGTGGCCAGTCGGTGCCGCCGAGGTAGAGTTCGAGAGCCATGTAGTTGATGTACTCGTCGATGTCCACTAGGTTCTTTATCTCCTCGTAGGTGGCCTCGTCGGCAGCGTTGGCCGAGAGGTTATACCAGGTGTTGAAAGCCTCGTCGGTGCCGCACTTCTGCACATAGCCCGAGTCGGGGCTCATCTCAAACTGGTCGATCTCGTCGTCGTCCCAGCCATAGTTGGCGTAGACATAATGCTTGTTGTTGGGCTCGCGCACGTTGAGCACGCCGATATACTTTCCGTTGATAAACTCGTGCACGGGCTGGTAACTCTGTCCGTCGATGTCGATGCCCGAGGTCTGAGCGATGGTCTGCAGGGCGGCGTCTTTTATGCGGCAACTGGTGTCGTTGCCACCGTTGCGTATCTGCAGGGTGCGGTTGCGTATGTAGGGCTTGGCGGTGAAGAAGGGATAGTCGAGGTTCTTGTTGCCTCCCATCTTCTTCTCGCCCTTGAGTTTGAAGGAGTGGGGTGAGTAGGCACGGCTCCATCCGCCGCACATCTCGAGGTTCACGTCTTGGTTGAGCCCCATCTCGTTGTCGGCGGTGATCCACGAGAGGTTGACGGGACGCTCCCAGTCCATGTTCCAGTTGCAGGCCGTCGACTGTCCGTTGCCGGGGCGTCCGTTGGTGCCCTTGACGTAGACGCCGAGGCTGTCGTCATAGAGGAAATCGGGGTCTGCCACCACGCTCACCACGGGCAGGGCGTAGTCCTTATCCTTATATATATAGGAACGTGTGGTGACGGTGCTGGCCAGCTTGCCGCTCTGGAAGAGACGGAAGCGGTAGATGGCCGTCTGGCTGACGTCGAAGAGTCCGGTCTCCGAGGTGGCGCCGTTGGCCAGTGTGGGCAGGGTGCCGTCGGTGGTGTAGCGCAGTGTGGCCCCCTCGGGGATGGTTACCTGTGCCTGGAAGGCCGAGGAGAACAGGCGCGAGTCGGTGTCGACCGCAGGCGCGTCGAGTTGCTCGGTGGCAAAGTCGGCCGAGGCGTTGCTGGCGGCCGGCGTGGGTGTCGATGTCAGCCCCCAGGTGTCGCCGCCGTCGGTGGTGCGTGCATAACTCACGCGCTGCATGCCCTCGGGGTAGGCCACTTCGGCCAGCATGTCGCCGTTGGCATCGCTGATGTAGAGGCTGCCGCCGTCGACGTCGAGTTTGAAGGGTGCCTGGTTGCCGTTGAGCGCATTGCTGTCGAACCACACTGTCTTGAAACCGTGGGCGGGAATGGCGCCGATGGTGGCGGGTGTGCACCACTGCTTCAGGTCGGCACTGTTGTCGCTGATGTAGATGCCCGACAGTTCTACGGCCTTGTCGGTGGGATTGTAGAGCTCCACCCAGCCGTCGAAGTTGAAGGCGGGCGATACAAACTGGTCGATGTTGGAGGCCATCACCTCGTTGATGATGAGCGATCCAGCCTTGGCTTTGTTGTGCTCCACGGTGACGGTGAGCGAACTGCTGACGCCCGAGCCGTCGGTGGCGGTGGCGGTGATGACTGCGGTGCCCTCAGCAACGGCGGTGACGGTGCCGTTCTTGTCGACCGTGGCCACAGTGGTGTTGCTGGATGTCCACTCCAGCTTCTGTATGGTGGCGTCGGCGGGGGTGATGGTGGTCGTCAACAGACGGCTTTCGCCCACAACAAACGAGCCGTCGGCGGTGGACAGCGAGATGGCTGTGATGGGAGTGATCTCGGTGTAGCACTCCAATCGGAAATCGTCGAACAGACACCAGTTGTCGGCTGTGTAGGTGGCGTTTTTCAGACCGATGTTGATGTCGCCGCCTTCATGGTCGAACTCCATCTGGTTCTGATAGGCACCCTGTTCGAATGCCGCTGTGCCGCTCTCCATGGAGTTGGGAAACCACACTTGGGGCGTGACCCACGAGGGCGACCAGGTGCCTGTGGAGAAACTCTCTGACGACGACCACGAGTAGACGCTCACGAGGGTCTGCTCGTGGCTGCCGGCATACATGTAGCCGGTGATGTTCTCGGTGCCGTCCTTGTAGGCGCGATAGCCAGCGTCGTTGTTCTGGCAGCGGAAATAAGCGCTGACCGACATGCGGTAGTGGCCTTTGGGCAAGGCACTGACCGTCTGGTGGATGTCGAAAGTGCCATACCAGAACTCCATGGCATCGCAGGCGGCGCCGCGTCCGCCGGCCGCTGCCTCCCAGGTCCAGCCTGTGGTGGAGCTGCCTGTGAAGCCTGGGTTGGTGAGGTATGCCTCCGTGACGTCTACCCACTGTTTGTCGGCGTGGGCAGGTACGGCTACCGAAAGCAACGAGGCTGCCGCCATGGCAGTGACAAGTAAAAGATGCTTCATGTGCTTAGTTATTAGGATTGTTTTTGGGGACAAAATTACGAAAAAACATCGGATTGCTTACCATGAATTGTCTATTTTAATAAAAATAGGTCGAAAAAGTTTGGCGATTGGAAAAGAATGCCTAACTTTGCCAGCGGTATGAAAGGCCCGTCGTCGGAGGATGCGGGCCGAGCAGCGTGCCACAAGGCGCACTGCCGTCAAAAAACAGACCGCACGAATATGGGGTTGACTGGATTTGACAGCAGACGAGATGGTACGTAAGCACGCGGAGCGTTGGTGGCTTGCTCCTAAATCTCAGACATCAAACAATTTAATTGGCGAAAACAACTACGCTCTCGCTGCCTAATCGAAGTACAGTAGATTAC
>CAVIOP010000018.1:0-24050 GCA_963644485.1 bacterium
GCCATTTTCGCGCTCTATTTCAACCGAAATCCATGACAAACTTTTTGACCAAAAGATATGACATTTCAAACAAAAACCACACCAATTTATAGATTACTGCAAATAGTTGAATGAAGTATCCTCTATAGACACGGCATCGCGGATGATAATCAAAAGCACGAGAACCATTCGCAAAAATAAAAGCCATCACTGCACAATATTATATGGGCACACACGTTTTAACACTAATAAACAACCCGGAAAGGCCGAACATGCACATGAAGGACAGGCAAGGCGGCTCATCGCAACCATGTAGCAAGAGAAACGCAAACACATATACATCAGAATAACAAGACAAGATGAACAGCAAGTTAGATTTTAAGCCCCGTCTCTTTGACACGCTAAGAAGCTACAACAAGAAAACATTCACGGCAGACCTCATGGCCGGCATCATAGTGGGCATCGTGGCCCTTCCTCTTGCGATAGCCTTCGGCATTGCCTCGGGTGTGACACCGGAAAAAGGAATCATCACCGCCATAGTGGCCGGTTTTATCATATCATTGCTTGGCGGAAGCAAGGTGCAAATAGGCGGTCCGACAGGAGCTTTCATTGTCATCATCTACGGTATCATACAACAATACGGCTTCGAGGGACTGACCATCGCCACGCTGATGGCAGGAGCCTTTCTTATTTTGTTCGGCGTGCTTCATCTCGGCACCATCATCAAGTTTATCCCCTACCCCATTGTCGTCGGCTTCACCAGCGGCATTGCCGTGACCATCTTCACCACACAGATAAAAGACCTCTTCGGTCTCTCAATAGAAAAAGTTCCAAGCGATTTCATCGAGAAATGGCAATGCTACCTTTGCCATCTCGACACGATCGACTGGTGGTGTGCCGGGGTAGGTCTCCTCAGCATAGCGATCATCGCCCTGACACCTCGCCTCAGCAAGAAAATCCCCGGTTCGCTCGTAGCCATCATCGTCATGACCATCGGAGCGTTGGCCCTCAAGCATTATGCAGGCGTGACTACCATCGAGACCATCGGAGACCGTTTCTCGGTGAGCAATTCCATCCCTGATGCCCACATGCCCACACTGACTTGGACCACCATCAAGAATCTCGTCTCGCCCGCCCTCACCATCGCCGTGCTCGGCGCCATCGAGTCGCTACTCTCAGCCACCGTTGCCGACGGCGTGATCGGCGACCACCACAACTCGAACACCGAGCTTATCGCCCAAGGAGTAGCCAACCTCGCCTCTCCCATCTTCGGCGGCATTCCAGCCACCGGTGCCATCGCCCGCACGATGACCAATATCAACAACGGAGGCAAGACACCTGTGGCCGGCATTATCCACGCTATCACCCTCTCGCTCATCTTCCTTTTCTTCATGCCCCTTGCCAAATACATTCCCATGGCCTGCCTGGCCGGTGTACTGGTCATCGTCTCCTACGGCATGTGCGGCTGGCGTTCCTTTCTGGCTCTAATGAAGAATCCAAAGAGCGACGTGACCGTGCTGCTGATCACCTTCTTCCTCACTATCATCTTCGATCTGACCGTGGCTATAGAGGTCGGCCTGATCATCGCCTGCCTTCTATTCATGAAACGCATGTCGGAAACCACTGACGTAAAGATAATCATGAACGAAATCAACGAGGACAGCGACATGAGCAAAGGCAACATCGAGCATCTATCCATTCCGCAAGGCGTTGAGGTATATGAAATCAACGGTCCATACTTCTTTGGAGCCGGCAACCGCTTTGAGGAAATTATGGCAACATTCGGCGACCGTCCCAAGGTTCGCATCATCCGAATGCGAAAAGTGCCCTTTGTCGACTCCACCGGCATCCACAACCTCACCAACCTCTGCGCCATGAGCAGCAAAGAGGGCATACAGGTAATCCTGTCAGGTGTAGTCCCAAAAGTTCATGCCGCCCTTCAGAAAGCAGGCTTCTACGATTTTGTAGGGGAAAAGAACATTTGCAGCCACATCAACATAGCTTTAGACCGAGCCAAGGAAATTCTCAACAAGGATTAAAGAATACCAACACAGAAAATCCCAACGACACCAGCCACAAACAGCTTGGTCTCGTTGGGATTTTTTCTTGGATCATCAGGCACCAACGCCACGACCCGTTATCTGTCTATCGTTAGTCAAAATTGAGCTCCGGAGCCTTTTCCGCCCCAGTTGCCGCCTCAAACTTCGTCATCTTCTCAAAGCCGAAGATACCCGCAAAGAGGACATTGGGGAACGAGCGCACATTCTTGTTATAAGTCTGCACCGCGTCGTTGTACTTCCGCCGAGCCTCATTGATACGGTTCTCCGTTCCCTCCAGCTGCACCTGAAGACTTCGGAAATTTTCGCTTGCCTTCAGCTCCGGGTAATTTTCGCTCACGGCCATCAACCTTCCCAAGGCCTGCGACAGCTCACCCTGTGCATTTTGGAAAGCCGTCAACTTGTCGGGCGTAAGGTTATCAACATCGAGCTTCATCTGCGTAGCAGCAGCACGCGCCTTGACCACTGCATCAAAGGTTTCTTTTTCATGCTTGGCATAAGCCTGTACCGTCTTGGCCAAGTTCGGGATGAGGTCTGCACGGCGCTGGTAAGTGACTTCTACGTTTGCCAGAGCCGTGGTGGCAGCCTCCTGGTCGCTAACCATACCATTGTAAGCATTGCAGCCGCCCATGAAAGCGAGGACAACGAGAACCACTACAGCCAAAATAATCTTGTTTCCTTTCTTCATATCATTTTACTTTTATTGTTATTTCAAATATCACCAACCTCCACTGGCGCCGCCGCCGCCGAAACTGCCGCCACCAAAGCTACCGCCCACGGAGCCGCCGCCGAAGCCGCCGCCACCAAACATGAACGGAGGCATCCAATCGTCGTCGTTGTGGCGGCGATGCTTCTTCCTCGCGGGCTTTTTCATAATACCCAATGAGATTAGCAGCAACTTGACCAACTCCCATACGGGCCATCCCAGGCAAAGCAAAAGGACAAGCAGTGCAAACATCCAGTCACCGTCCGCAACATCCTCACTCTCGTCGATAGAAGCAAGGCCCGTCTTTCCCGTCTTCAACTTGTTGTAGAGGACCCGTGCCGTTTCCACCACCATCTCGTCAATTTGGTTTACCTTCATGTTTTTCACAATGCAGGCTCGGGCAATCTCGTCACATTCCAAATCCGTCAATTCAGCCTCCAGCCCCATTCCCGGGGCAATGGTGTATCGACGGTCATCAATGGCCACCACAACCACCAAGCCGCGGTTTTCCTTCTTTGTACCGACACCATACTTGTTGCCCAAATCCTGAGCCATGCGAAACGTGTCGCCATCCTTGACATGGCGCACCACGACAAACACCGTCTGGACAGCATATTCCTTGTGGAGCTGACGCAGATAAACGTCGGCCGAGTCACGCAGGGCTTGCTTGAGCACCCCGTCGGGGTCACACACATAGCGGTTGCGGTCATGCAGGTGCACCATATCCAAGTTGTCGGCCGACCACGTGGCGGCACCGACACATAAAGGAAGGCACACGACAACCACCATGAGCATCCATCTCACAACGGGCGATAACGTAAAACGAGAAATGACATTCATGCACAACCCAACTTAGCTGTCAATGACATTCACGGACATTTATTTAATGACGCTTGCCTTTATGATTTTCACATCCCACACAGGGCGGTCATAGTCGTCGGTCTCCACATAGTCGATATCACGCACCACATTGAGTCCTTTCACCACCTCGCCAAACACCGTGTATTGTCCGTCAAGATGAGGAGTGCCACCATATTTTCGGTAAGCGTCACGCGCCTCCGGTGTCAGTTGCACCTTGCCGCCCGTGCTCTGGTCAAGGCGGGCTTGCACCTTGTCGAGCGCCATCGAACTGAAGGTCGTACCCCAAACGAGATAGAACTGGGCTGCCGACGACTGACGTTCCGGATTTTCGGCATCACCCTCACGAGCCGCAGCGAGCACTCCGCGCTTATGAAAATATTTGGGATAAACGATTTCGGCAGGTATGCGATAGTCGAGGTCATACTCACCCACACCAGCTCCTGGCTTGGCATGTCGAGTGGTGGAATCTCCTGTCTGAATCATGAAGTCGGCAATGACGCGATGCCAGAGAATGCCGTCGTAGTAACCCGCCTTAACCAGTTTTATGAAATTGTCACGGTGACGCGGCGTCTCGTTGTAGAGTTCCACCACTATGTCGCCCTTCGTAGTTTGCAACAGCACCTGATGGCGCACATCCGACGAGTCCGTCTTCACCACCAGCGAATCCACTTGTGCCAACAAAGGTAACTGGGTAAACGCCAAAATCAATAAAAGGAATAACTTTTTCATCTTTACGCTAACACTTTTATTCTGCCGGCACAGATTTTCATCCAGCAGCAGCTTATTCATTATTTTCCAGTCGTAAAATTACAAAAAAGGCTTTAATCCGAGAATAAATGTGTTCAAATTTATTAATTTTTTAGATATGCCACATTTGAAAACGCCTTTTTCTTTGCCCTTCAGCAGAAAAAGGTTAAATTTGCAAAGTTTTATGGCCAATCCCCACGTTGGGGTCGTCCAAGGCCAAATTACAAACGGTAAACACATGAACATGAACAAGAAAATACTGATTCCCCTGATCATCGTCATCCTGCTGTTGGCAGGTGGAGCAGCATGGCTTTACATCAACCTCAACAAACAGAAAGAAGAGAACAAAGCCATGCAAGAGTTGGCAGCACTCGACAAGAAAGAAATGGAAAACGAGTATCAACAGTTTGCCAACCAATATAGCGAGATGAAGACGCAGATCAACAACGACTCCATCGTGGCCCAGCTGACTCAGGAGCAGGAGCGCACCCAACGTCTTCTAAAGGAACTGAAAGAGACTAAGAGTTCAGATGCCAAAGAGATTGCCCGCCTAAAAAGGGAATTGGCCACCGTCCGTGCCGTGCTTCGCAGCTATGTGATGCAAATAGACTCGCTCAACAGACTCAATCAAGACCTCACCGCCGAGAACACACGCATCAAAGGTCAATACGAGCAAGCCAACAAGCAAATCGAAGGCTTGAGTTCGGAGAAGCAATCGCTATCGGAGCAAGTGGCCATCGCTGCGCAGCTCGATGCCATCAACATCAATCTGACGCAGCTTGACAAGCGCCAGAAAGCCACCAAGAAGCTCAAGAAGGCCAAGGCCCTGCAAGTGAGCTTTGCATTGGCCAAGAACGTCACGGCTACGAGCGGCATCAAGACTGTGTACGTGCGCATCAACACGCCTACAGGCGCCTTGTTGGGTGGGAGCGGCACGTTCAACTACGAAAACAAGTCGCTGCAGTGTACCATGAAGAAGTCGGTGGAATACGACGGCAGAGAGACCCCTATGACCTTATATTATAATATCAACCAGGCATTGGAAGGCGGCACCTACCGCATAAGTATTTTTGCAGACGGAAACATGATAGGCAGCAAAAGTTTCACACTTGACTAAAAGTAGGAAATAAGAAATATGAGAAAGTTCGCTTTCATCATCAGTTTGCTGGGTGTCGTCCTCACGGCCAATGGCCAACAGGTACTAAGTCTTGACAGTTGTCGCGCTTTGGCCTTGCGAAACAACAAGCAGGTCAATGTAGCACGCCTGAGCAAGGACGTAGCCTTCAACACCCGAAAGGCCACCCGCACCAAGAGCCTTCCCAAAGTCGATGTAGTGGCCGGCTATCAGTTTAGCAGCCGCAGCATCAATCTTCTGAGCAAGTCGCAAAAGAGCAAGCTCAGCAATATCGGTACCAGCACAGTGAACAAGGTCACTGGCGACTTATCGGGCAGTCTTACGGATCACATCACCAACTTGGTGGGGCAAGGCATCATCACGTCCGAACAAGCCCAGCAACTGGGTTCCCTGTTGCAGCAAGTGGGCAACGGCTCCCTTGCCCAATACATCGGTTCATTCGGCAATGCCTTGGGGCAAGAAGTAGTCAATGCGTTCAAGACAAATACGCACAATGTGTTCGGGGGGGCTGTCATGTTGCGCCAGCCCGTCTATATGGGCGGTGCCATCACGGCAGCCAACCGCATGGCCGACATCTCTGAAGTCATGGCCGACAACGATTTGGATCTGAAGATGCAGACCACCCTCTACAACATCGACCAGACATACTGGACTGTGGTGTCACTTAAGCAAAAGCAGAAGTTGGCCGTGAGCTACCGCGACTTAGTGAAAAAGCTCAACGACGACGTTCATCGGATGATCAAAGAAGGTATAGCCACACGCGCCGACGGCCTTAAAGTAGACGTAAAAGTCAATGAAGCCGACATGCAGATTACCCAAGTCGAAGATGGCCTGTCGCTTGCACGGATGTTGCTTTGCCAATTGTGTGGACTGCCCATGGACGCCAACATCACCCTGGCCGATGAAGACAAAGACCATCTGAACACAACTGCCTACGACCTGTCATCCACGCCTGACACCATTCAGTGCATGCGCCCAGAGCTTCAGTTGCTTCAGAACGCAGTAGACCTAAGCCAGCAGTCTACCAAGCTGATACGCTCGGCCTATTTGCCCCATGTAGCCATCACCGGGGGATACACGATTTCCAACCCCAACCTCTATAATGGTTTTCAACGCAACTTCTCAGGAGCGTGGAACATCGGAGTGATGATTCAAGTTCCCGTATGGAACTGGTTTGAAGGAAAATACAAAGTGAACGCCGCCAAGACCGCCACAGCTATGGCGCAGATGGAACTGGCCGACACCCAAGAGAAAATCAACCTACAGGTGACGCAAAGCCGGTACAAGGTCAAGGAAGCCTACAAGCGGCTTTCCATGGCCGAAAAAAATATCAAGAGCGCTGAGGAAAACCTGCGCTGCGCACAGGTGGGTTTCAGAGAGGGTGTCATGGAATCGACAGATGTACTGGCCGCCCAAACTGCATGGCAACAAGCGCAAAGCCAGAAGATTGACGCGGAAGTAAGCATGAGGCTGAGCCAAGTCAACCTGCAGAAGGCCCTTGGACTTTTAAAATAACGAAAGAACATTCTTACCAACCGTATAAGCAATAAAAAATCACCTATGTCAGCAAAAAAACAACATAACAACATTCTTCTTGCAGTAATCGGCTTCACCACAGCCATTGTCGTAGTGGGGCTGATAGGCTTCTTCACTTTGGGCAAGACAGACGAGACCATCCAAGGCGAGGTGGAAGTGTCGGAATTCCGGGTCAGCTGCAAACTGCCCAGCCGCGTCTTGGAACTCTTGGTCAAAGAAGGCGACTACGTCCATGTGGGCGACACACTCGCCATTCTCGATGTCCCTGAAGCCAATGCCCAGCAAAGGGTGGCTGAAGCTACCGAGGGTGCCACACAAGCACTGAGCAACCTCACCGAAGCCGGTGCAAGAAAGGAACAGATGCAGGGTGCCTACCAACTGCTGCAACAGGCACAAGCAGCCGCAGAAATCACCCACAAAACCTACACGCGCATGCAAAACCTCTTCAATGAAGGTGTGGTGAGCGCCCAAAAACGCGATGAGGCATTCGCAGCCTACAAGGCTTCGGAAGCTCAGGTAAAAGTGGCGCAAAGCCAATACGACCTGGCACGCAACGGAGCGCGTGAACAAGAGAAGGAAGCTGCCAAGAAGAATGCGGAGGCTGCCAAGAATGCAGTCGATGTAGTCAAGTCGGTGTTGCGCGAGACCGTGCAGATTTCCAACGTTGAAGGCGAGGTCAGCACCATCTATCCCAAGGTGGGCGAGCTCGTCGGCATAGGGTCGCCCATCATGAGCATCTCCATCATGAGCGATATTTGGGGAACGTTCAACGTTCGCGAAGATCTGCTCAATGGGCTGAAAGTAGGCGACACGTTCACTGCCTTCTCACCTGCGTTCAACAAGGACGTGAAGATGAAGGTGTATTCCATCAAAGACGAAGGATCGTATGCTGTATGGAAAGCCACCAAGAGCACCGGTCAGTATGACTTGAAGACCTTTGAAGTGAAAGCCCATTTTGTCAACAAGTCTGAAGGCTTGCGCCCAGGCATGTCGCTCATCGTGAAACAAGGAAAGCTAAGGAAATAAGCAAAAGTACATTGGCTGAAAAACCATCATACAACAACAATGCCAACAACGCCTCCACGCAGGAGGTGCTGAGCCGCATCCTACGCATTGCCTATCGGGAGATTGGCATCATGCGCAAGAACCCCATCTATGGCTTTTGCACCATTATCTTCCCTGCTATCATAATTCTGTTCTTCACATCACTCATGAACGAGGGTATGCCCGTGAAGATGCCAGTCGGGGTAGTGGACCAAGACAACACCGCCACGACCCGTAGTCTCGTCCGCCAGCTCGATGCTTTCCAGACCACACGTGTAGTGGCTCATTACGCCAACGTCAACGAGGCAAGACAAGCCATACAGCGCAACAATATCTATGCCTTCCTGTATATCCCCAAAGGCACCACAACTGGCCTGATGTCCGACCGCCAGCCCAAGATTTCTTTTTACTACAGCAATGTGACCATGGTTGCAGGCTCGATGCTCTACCGCGACCTCAAGACCATTTCCTCATTGGGCTCGGCAGCCGTCGGCATGACCAAGCTTTCTGCCATCGGCAAGACAGGCGAAGAGATAAGAACGTTCCTCCAGCCTATAGCCGTGGACCTTCACATGATCGGCAATCCATGGGCCAACTACAATGTGTATCTCAGCACTACAATGATTCCAGGTGTACTCATGGTATTCATCTTCTTGATAACGCCCTACTCCATCGGCACAGAATTGAAATTCAGACGGTCACGCCAGTGGATCAAAATGGCAGGGGGCAACATCCATATCGCACTCATCGGCAAACTCCTGCCCCAGACCATAATTTTCCTAACGATGATGTACATCTTCGAATTCTACATTTTCCATTGTCTGGGGTTCCCTCATCCGGGCGGCGTGGTTCCCATCTTGTTACTGGGCTTGCTTGCTGTCTTGGCCTGCCAAGGATTTGGCGTGTTTGCTTTTGGGCTCATGCCATCCCTTCGCATGTCCATGTCCATCTGTTCGTTGTGGTCTGTAGTGAGTTTTTCCGTGTGTGGCGCCACCTTTCCATTGTTTGCCATGGACTCCATCATCCAGTCTGTTGCACAGCTATTCCCCTTACGCCACTATTACATGATATACCAAATGAGCATCTTCAATGGTTTCCCCTTGACCGACTCTTGGTTTCACATCATGGCTCTTTGCATCTTCGCTCTTCTCCCGGTCTTCACCATTTGGAACATCAAGAAAGCGATGCTTGTTTACACTTACATACCCTAACCATGGAAAAAGACAGCCTGCTTCAAAGGATCAAGGACGGTGTTGCGGACACATGCTACATCTGTGTCCGCGAGATGCGGGGCACCATTACGGATGAGGGTGTGCTCATATTCTGCGTGTTAGTACCCCTGCTCTACCCCTTGTTGTATTCATGGATCTACAACAACGAGGTGGTGCGCGACGTCCCTGTAGCGATCGTTGACTTGTCACACTCGCATACTTCCAGAGAGTTTATCCGCAACTTCGACGCTGGGGCAGACACAAAAGTGGCCTATTATTGCAGTTCCCTGGAAGAAGCCAAGGATCTCACGGCCAAGCAACAAGTGCACGGCACACTGTATTTTCCAGAAGATTTTGAGCGTCGCATCTATCGTGGCGAGCAATCGAGAGTAAGCGTTTATTGTGACATGAGTCTGATGCTCACCTACAAGGCCATCTACCAGACGGCACAGGCTGTGGCATCGGAGATGAACGCGCACATTCAGATTGCGCAAAGCAACGGCTTTACCAACCGCGACGATAAGGTAACGACCAAGCCTCTCGACTTCGACGAGGTCCCCATCTTCAATACCACCGGAGGATATGGCAATGCCATCCTCCCGGGTGTGCTGATACTTATCCTGCAGCAGACATTGCTGCTGGGCATCGGACTGGCAGCAGGTACGGCACGAGAAAACAACCGCTATCAGGACCTTGTTCCCATCTCGAAACACTACAACGGCATCTTCCGCATCGTGTTGGGCAAGTCGTTCTGCTATTTCATCATCTACATGGTCATGGGAGCCTATCTGACACTTGTCGTCCCACATCTGTTCCACTTCACATCGCTAGTCACCGCTCAAGCCATCATCGGCCTGATGGTGCCATATATACTGGCCTGCATCTTCTTTGGCATGATGCTCTCCTGCCTGATGCGCTATCGCGAGAATGTGATGCTTCTCGTGGTGTTTACTTCTGTCCCCTTCCTGTTCTTGACCGGTATCAGCTGGCCTCAATCCAATATTCCGGGGTTCTGGCAGGGGGTGGCCAGCGTCATTCCTTCCACCTTCGGTGTGCGCGGTTTTTTGAGAATATCATCGATGGGAGGAACCCTTCAGGACATCGAGCCTGAGTATCAGGCTTTATGGCTTCAAGTGCTCGTTTATTTCTTTGCCACATGTCTGGTCTACCGTTACCAAATAATAGCCACACGGCGCAGGGCTTTTAACCACATGCAGCGCGTAAAGGAAAAAGCGGAGATGGCCAAACAGCAAAAGCTCACAGAAAGCCGACCTGAATAGAAAGCCTAATCTATCACCTACATATAGGGGGACATACTCCAAAGGCGCACACGGTCAGTATGCAAGCGGAAAGCATAAACGCTACGATTGCTGATGCAGCGGAGCCCTGAAATTACATCCCTCTTTCCATCGAGAACATCCATAGGCAGCATTTCCCTTAATCACGAAGCCTTGGTGGCAAACGGGGCATGTGTCTCCCTCTTGAGGCACTGCAGTCCTATCTGCTTCGACCTGTGCCTTTACCGAGACCACCGCAGCGGAACCTGCGCGTTTCCTGGGCTTCTGCGTTTCTGATTGCTGCCCTGCTGACGAGGTCGGTTGCTTCGGAACAGGCTTCGAAGGATTATCTCCGCTGGCTATGCTTCGGCCCGAGTTGTCATGTAAAACATCGGTGACTATGCGCGACACTTGTTCCTTCAGTTCGTTGACAAATGTGGCGGCATCATATTTGTGATGCTCTATGTCGCGCAGTTTTTTCTCCCACATGCCTGTCAGTTCCACACTTGTGAGCAGCTTCTCATGTATGGTGTCGATCAGTTGTATGCCCGTCGGTGTGGCGACCAGGTTCTTCCGTTCGCGGCGTATATAATTACGCTTGAAAAGCGTCTCAATAATTCCAGCTCGCGAAGAAGGTCTTCCGATACCGTTTTCCTTCATCGCCATCGACAATTCCTCGTCATCCACAAGCTTGCCTGCCGTCTCCATGGCTCTCAGCAACGAAGCCTCGGTGTAATGCTTGGGCGGAATGGTCATCTTGCGCGTCAAGGTAGGTTTGTGCGGTCCTGTCTCACCCTGCACGAAAGTGGGCAATAATTTTTCTTCCATTTCTTTCTTTCCATTCTCGTCCACAGTCTGTTCATCCTTAGCATAGACGCTCCGCCAGCCTGGGGAAAGTATTTCTTTTCCCGAAGTTTTGAAATCCACCTTGTCAACCTTGCCACTGACTGTGGTCGTTGCAAACTTGCAATCGGGGTAGAAGGCTGCGACAAACCGCCTGGCGATTAAGTCGTACACTTTTTTCTCCACATCTGTCAATCCAGACGGCACCACGCCCGTCGGAATGATGGCATGGTGGTCTGTCACCTTCGACGTGTCGAAAATGCGCTTTGGCTTGGGCAGGGTCTTGCTGATAGCCGCAAGGTTCTGTATGATAGTCAGATAAGGTTTCTTGCCCTGTTCAACATATTGGCTGACACCATTGAGTATAGCAGGACATTTGGGATAGATGTCATCCGAAAGATATTGCGTATCAACACGGGGATAGGTGGTCAGTTTCTTTTCATACAAGCCCTGGATAATATTAAGCGACAACTGCGAAGAGAAACCATATTTTCTGTTGAGATCCACCTGCAAGGATGTCAGGTCATAGAGTTGTTTTGGCGGTTCCTTGCCCTGTTTCTTCTTCACATCAGTGATGACAAACGGTTTCCCTTCAATCATGTAAAAGGCCGACCGCCCCTCATCCTCCGACGTGAACTTGCCGGAGGTAGCCGTGAACAATGTGTCACGATAGACAGTAGACAACACCCAGTAAGGTTCGGATTTGAAGTTGTCGATCTCTTTCTGCCGCTGCACGATGAGTGCGAGTGTTGGTGTCTGTACACGGCCGATCGACAACACCTGTCCGCGCTGTTGGCGATACATGAGGGTGTAAAGGCGCGTACAGTTCATACCCAGCAGCCAGTCGCCCACCGCGCGGCTCAATCCTGCAAGATAAAGGCTCTCATATTGTTGCTGGTCCTTAAGATTGGCAAAACCTTCCTTAATAGCCTCGTCGGTCATGGAAGAAATCCAGAGTCTTTTCACCGGACACTTGACCTTCGCCAACTGCATCACCCATCGCTGTATCAGCTCGCCTTCCTGTCCTGCATCACCGCAGTTGACGATTTCATCAGCATCGGCATACAATTTAGCAATAGTCTGAAACTGTTTCTCAATGCCGCGGTCTGGTATGAGTTTGATACCAAACCGTTCGGGAATCATCGGCAAGGCAGCCAGCGTCCAGAAACGCCAGTTAACCAGATAGTCATTAGGTTCCTTCAATTCACACAGGTGTCCGAAGGTCCACGTCACCTGGTATCCGTTTCCTTCCATGTAGCCATCTCGCTGTGCGGTGGCACCCAGTATGCGCGCAATGTCACGCGCCACGCTCGGTTTCTCGGCAATACAAACTATCATGAATTCTTGTTGCTATCTGATTTTACATTTTCCGGCACAAACATGTTGACGCATTGTACCACATAAGCTATCTCCTTGCGCGTCATCGTCTGGTTGCAGGGCAGGCTCAGCTCCCTGCTATGTATCTCCTCCGTAATGGGAAGCGACAGGTGGTTCCACTCAGCATAACACTCCTGGTGATGGGGCGGAATGGGATAATGGATCATTGTCCCTATGCCTTTGTCCTTAAGCCACTGTTGCAGTTCGGTGCGATAAGGCGTCAGGATGGGGAAGATATGGAAGACATTGTCGGGATGGAACATTTCCGGGTGGACAAGGCTCATCCATTCCTCGCGACCGGGCAGCGTCACATACGGACTGTCGATGTGGTGATAATAATAGTCGGCCACCCTCCTTCTACTGTCGTTCTCGCTGTCGAGATATGGCAGTTTGGCGGCGAGCACGGCCGCCTGCATCTCGTCGATGCGCGAGTTGCGCCCCTTGTAGGGGAAGACATACTTGCGCGATGATCCATAGTTGCCCAGTGACCTGATGCAGCAGGCCAGTTCGTCGTCGTTGGTTGTCACAGCGCCCGCGTCGCCCAAGGCTCCGAGGTTCTTGCCTGGATAGAAGCTATGCGCCGCAGCGTCGCCCAGCGCCCCTGTCCTGACCAAGCCCCCATCGCCCATGTAATAACAGCCATGGGCCTGTGCATTGTCCTCCACCAGCCGCAGACGATGTTGCCTACACAATTCGCCGATGCGCTGTGTGTATGCGCAACGCCCATAAAGGTGCACCAGCAGAATGGCCCTCGTGCGGTCGGTGATGGCCTGTTCGATAAGACGATCGTCCAACTGCAACGTGTCGATGCGTGGCTCCACCAGCACGGCTTTCAGTCCGTTCTCGGTGATGGAGAGAATCGAGGCTATGTAGGTGTTGGCTGGCACGATGACCTCGTCGCCCTCCTTGAGCACGCCCAGCTCCTTGTAGGCGCGAAAGATGAGGAACAAGGCGTCGAGCCCGTTGCCGCACCCCACGCAGCGCTTGGTGCCCACATACTCAGCGTAGCGAGTCTCAAACTGGCGTGTTGCCTCACCTTGGAGATACCATCCGCTCTCGATCACGCGACGGACGGCTTGTTCGATCACGTCGAGGCGCTGGCCGTTGATTTGCTGTAGGGAAAGATAGGGAATGTTCACTGCTTGCGAAAAAAGTTTTTAATGTTGAGGAGCCATGCATGCACACAAGAACCTGCCGACATGGCTCAGAGCACATACTCGTACCAGTCATAGCAGACGCCACGTCCACCGAACCCTTCTTTCTGGAAGACCAGTGGTTCGTTGAGTTCGTGGCCATCGCCATTGCTCGACTTGCCGAAGTCGAAAAATGGCACGTGTAGATACACCTTATTTAATAGGTAGTCAAACAACACATCAAGAGCTCCACAGGCTTTGCCTTCGGGCGAGGCCGAGATATACTGTGTATGCACCACCTGTGATGTCTCAAAGATAAGCGTTCCGCCCAAGGGATTGTCATTGCGATAGGCCATGAAGAGGCGTATCTGTTGTGGAAAACGCGTCTTCAGCAACAGTAGTTCAGCCAAGGTGTGCACGGGATGTGCGCCATATTTATGTTTGAGATTGCTGTTGAGAATATTCCAAAACGCCTCCATGTCCTCACTCTCGCGCACCTCGATGCCCAGTCGCCGGGCCTTGCGCAGTCCGCTCCGGCGCGACTCGGCGAATCGCAGGCGTTCACCCGCCACGAGCGTCGAAGAGATGTGGCGCACGACGAGACGGGCGTCACACACATTGGTCAGCGCATACAGGTCTTCCTCAGCGGGCAGGCGATGGTAAATCCAGGGCATTGCCTTATAGACCACACGGCAGAAGCCCTGCTGTCGCAGGTATGCGTTGATGTCGGCAAAGGTCTGGCACACGTCGGCCACCGTAGCCTCTTCGCCGGTGAGCAGTCCACCGTAGGTCAGTCCCTGGTGGCTCCAGAGCGTGGTGCCGTCGGCATTGGCCGGCAGCAGTGCGAAGAGCCTATTGTGGCGGTAGACCATCAGCGAGTGGTCGCAGAAGCGGTCGCTGTGATAGTCCATATAGCCGCGAAGAAAGAGGAAGGTACCCTGCCGGCTGCGGTTCACGAAGTGGTCCCAGTCGGCCGTCTTATCGGGCGTAAATCTGCAGATATTCATCATAGTCGCGTATGTAGTCGGCCTCATCGAAGGTGTGCTCAGCCAGCACGAGGCAGACAGCCCCCGACGAAAAGTCGTCGAGCGTGCGCCACACGCCCGTTTCCACGAGCAGTCCCTGATAGGGGTGGTTGAGCAGGAAGGCGTGCCGCCCGCGGCCGTTGTCGAGAGTGACGGTGAACGAGCCGCTGACGGCAATGATAAACTCGCGGCACTGCCTGTGTGCATGTCCTCCGCGATGCTCTCCCGATGGCACATCGTAGGTCCAGTAGACCCGCCTTATCTCGAAGGGCACCGAGGCCATCTGTTCGGCCACGGTGAGGTTTCCCCTTGGATCCACAATCTTCGGCAGGTCCACGATGTGACCCATTGCGTAGTCGGTCGTCATCAGTGTTTCTTCATGTAAGGGTCAGTGCCGAGCACGGTCTGTGCCAGTCGTTTTGCCTTGTCGCGCAGTGCAAGGATGTCGCCGTCCACATCGTCGTAGCACACCACCACGCCCATGCGTCGTCCCACGTGTGCCTCTTTCTTGCCGAAGATGCGCACACGTGCGCGGTCTTCGCGACATACGTCAAGCAGATTGTAGGGCAACGGTTCGTTGCTGTCCACGGGCGACAGAATGACAGCCGAAGCACCACAGTGTTCCAGGTGGATGGCGGGTATGGGCAAGTGCATCACCGCGCGGAAATGCAGTTCAAACTCGCTGAGGTTGGTGCAGTGGCTGAGCGTTACCATACCGGTGTCGTGTGGTCGCGGACTGAGTTCGGAGAAGATAACCTCACCCTGCTTGGTGAGGAAGAACTCCACGCCCCACAGCCCACATCCTGTGAGTGCGGCTGTCACCTTCTGGGCTATCTGCTGAGCCTCTTGCAGGGCTTCGGGTGAAATGCAGTAGGGCATCCAACTTTCACGATAGTCGCCGCCTTTCTGCACGTGTCCGATGGGCGGGCAGAACAGCGTGGGGCCGTCGTGCTGGGTGATGGTGAGGAGCGTAAACTCCGACTCGAAGTCGATAAACTCTTCCACAATCACCTCGTGCACGTCACCTCGTCCGTCTTCCATTGCCTCGCGATAAGCCTCCTCCAGTTCAGCGTTGTTGTGCACATAACTCTGTCCGTGTCCCGACGACGACATCAGGGGTTTCACCACGCAGGGGAATCCTATCTCGTCAGCGGCGTGCTGAAACTCCTCATATGTCTTGGCATAGAAATAGCGTGCGGTGCGCACGCCCAGCGTCTGTGCAGCAAGGTCGCGTATGGCGCGCCGGTTCATGGTGTAGTTCACGGCATGTGCCGAGGGCACCACCTGTATTCCTTCACGTTCGAAGTCGAACAGACGCTCGGTGCGGATAGCCTCTATCTCCGGTACGATGATATCGGGGTGATGCTTCTCCACCACGGCAGTGAGCGCCTCACCGTCGAGCATCGAGAACACCTCGCGCTCGTCGGCTACCTGCATGGCTGGCGCGTTGTCGTAACGGTCGCAAGCGATGACATACTGGCCAGCCCTTTTGGCGGCAATCGTAAACTCCTTGCCCAGTTCGCCTGAGCCAAGCAACAATATTTTTTTCATCAATCCCTGTATTTATTGATTTTGTTCTTCTGATTATCAATATCCGAAAGGTCATGGCTCCAACCGGATGCGACTCCTCACGAGGGGAGAAAGCTTTTGGAGAAGCATCTGCCATTCGGGAGTAACGGCCAACCGCCGGAGATCCTTGGCTATGATGTCAGCCAGACTGCCGGGCGTCAGCCGATAGCGGCGGGCTATGTCATCAAGGGGCTTGGGCTCATGGCCAAAAAGACCATAATACGATTCCACAATATCTTCGTCGATGGGGCCGAGCATGGTCAGTAGCACCCGCATGTTGCGACGGTCACTCTCGCTCACGAGGAGTGTGGAACGGCTCATCAGTTCCAGATAGTCATTGAGTTGTTTGGCGTACCTGTCCATTTATTTTCCTCCCAATGTGATGACCTCGCAGTCAGCAAAGGTACCGTTCTCTATTGTCAGCCTTACCAGTGTGCGTTCAGTCTGCCACCCCGACAAACCAGCAGCTCCAGGGTTGATGTGAAGCAGCCCCAACTGCTTGTCGGGCATGATTTTGAGGATGTGCGAATGGCCGGAGATGAAGAGTTTAGGCGGATTGGTGCTCATGATGCGCCCCACCGAATAATCGTAGCGGCCAGGATAGCCTCCGATGTGCTTTATCAGCACGTCGACACCACCAGCCTCAAACCGCAGTAGCTCTTGATAGCGCGACCGCATATAGTAGTCGTCAATGTTGCCATAGACAGCTCGAAAGCGTGGACCTAGAGTCTCAAAGCGGTCGGCTACTTCCATACTGCCGATGTCACCGGCATGCCATACCTCGTCACACTCGCCGAGATATGCCTCAAATTTCTCATCCCAAAAGCCGTGGGTGTCTGACAGGATGCCTACCTTCATGACCATTCTCCTCTCTGACGGATTTACAGGCCCAATCGCTGGCGAATGAATTCGGCAACAAACTCGGAGGTCTTGTCGATGCCCAGCAGCGATGAGTTGATGCAGAGATCATAGCTCTCACTGTGGCCCCACACCTTGCCAGTATAGTAGTTGTAGTAAGAGGCTCGCTCCTCCTCATGGTTACGGATGTACTTGCGGGCCGCAGCACGGTCCACGCCCATACGCTTGCAGACGCGCTGGATGCGCTGGTCTATGTTAGCCGTGATGAACACCGACACCATGTTGGGTGCGTCACGCATCACATAGTCAGCCGTGCGGCCAACGAATACGCAACCGCTCTCACTGGCGGCCTTACGGATAGCATCGCTCTGGAATTGGTAAAGGCTCTCTTCTGAGAAGTCGTTCTTATAGAAGTTGTTGGCTCCCAAGAGGGGCACATGGATATGGAAAAGTGATTTCAGAAAGCCTTTCTGCTCATCGTTCTGCTCAAAAAATTTCTCGCTGAATCCACTCTCCTTTGCGGCCAAGTTGAGTAGCTCCTTGTCATAGAGCTTACAGCCGAAGACATCGGCCAATTGCTGCGCCACGATTCTGCCGCCCGATCCTATCTGGCGGCCCACGCTGATGATGATTTTCTTATCGTTCATAACAGGCAAATGTTTTCAATTGGATGATGTTTCACGGGAAGCCTGGGTCTGCTTCTTAAACTTCCTCATATAGGTCACGAGGATGGCCAGGGCAATGAGCGAGGCTATCGCGTCAGATGCTGGCAGGGCGCACCACACGCCCTTAAGCCCCAGCAGTTTCGGCAACACGGCCAGCAGGGGGACGAGGATGAGCAACTGGCGCGACAGACTGAAGAAGATGCTGACACGAACCTTGCCGATGCACTGGAAGAAATTGCCGGTAACCATCTGGAAACCGACAATCGGATAGACCAGTAGGTTGAAGCGGATGGCCGTCACCGCCATAGCCGTCAGCCGTTCGTCGGTAGTAAATAGGTGTGCGATGACCTGCGGAAAGAACATGCCCGCCAGCCATCCCACCACCATGATGCAGGTGGCGGCAATGATGGTTAACTTAAGCACACGCAACAAACGCCCAATCTTCTGAGCACCATAGTTGTAGCCAGCGATGGGCTGCATGCCTTGGTTCAGACCCAAAACAAACATGATAAACACCGTGGCCATGGAGTTGGAGATGCCATAGCCGCCAACGGCCATGTCGCCGCCATAGCGCACCAGTTGGTTGTTGACGAAGATGACGACTATACACGTGCACACATTCATCAGGAAGGGTGACACGCCAATGGCCAGGATATTCTTTACCAAGGTGGCTTTCAGACGATAGATGCCTCGTTTGAGGTGGAGCAGTTCGTGCTTGTTGGAAAACAGGTGCATCTGATAGCACAGGGCCAATACCTGACTGATGACAGTGGCACAGGCCGCACCCCTGATGCCCCACCGCCACCAAAGAATGAACACCACATCGAGCAGAATGTTCATCACCACCGTAAAGATGGTGGCCATCATGGCCTGCCGAGGCTTGCTGGCAGCGCGCAGCACTGCATTCATGCCGAAATACATATGAGAGAACACGTTGCCGACCAAGATGACCTGCATGAAATCGCGGGCATAGGGTAGCGTGGCGTCACTGGCACCAAAGAAGCGCAAGATGGGATTAAGAAACAGGAGGCAGATGATGGAGAACCCAATGCCGATAATCAAATTGAGTGTCACCGTGTTGCCCAACAAGTTCTCGGCCGTTTGATAGTCCTTCTGTCCCAACTTCACCGAGATGGCCGTGGCCGACCCTACGCCCACAGCAGCACCGAATGCGGCACCGAGGTTCATGAACGGGAAAGTGATGGCAAGACCTGAAATGGCCTCTGCCCCCACCACCTGCCCGATAAATATGCGGTCGATGATGTTGTAGAGCGACGCAGCGGTCATGGCGATGATGGCCGGCAAAGCATATTGCAACAGTAGAAAGCCTACAGGCTTTGTACCCAGCTCCAGTGTAGCTTTTTTGTTGTCATTGTTCATCATTACGGCAAAGTTACAAAAATTATCTGATTCATCGGAAACATTTTCACAGATTGTGATGCCGTAGCACACTTCTCTGGCCATACAACGGCCGTACAACGAAATGGCTATCCCTTTTCTGAACAAAATAACAACAAGCGATTTTCCATCCGAAAAGACAAGCTTCTCAACAAAAAGCTGTATCTTTGCAATGAAATAGAGGCAACAGGGAACACGAGCGTTGTCTGCCTAATACCTTTATAAAAAAACAGAAATCCGATAGAGACCAAGACATGAAAACCATTCTTGCCACCTTGATACTGGCCATTTGCAGTCTGTCGGCAACTGCACAGACAGCTGGCTACCATCGCACGGCCTTCCCTGGAGGCAAATACCAAATTTACCGCGTGACCTTGGAGGACAAGCGCGGCACCGACTATTCGCTGAAGCACCCAGAACGTTTCTTATCTCAGAGAGCCCTTGATCGCCGCAACAAGCAGCATTTGGCGGTCGACTCCACTGACCTGCCCATCTCACGCAAGTATCTGAAAAAGTTGGCGGACAAAGGGTTCTCGGTCATTGGTGGCAGCAAGTGGAACAACACCGTACTGGTCAAGGACACCAGTTCTACAGCGTGCCAGCGCCTCAGCGCATTACCCTTCGTCTCGTCGGTGGCGAGGGTCTTCGCCGGTGCCGACTCCGTGATGGTCAGCGACCCGGACAAGATCAGGCCGGACACAGCTCAAAGCCACTACAAGGCTACGACAGCCTACGGACATAGCGAAAGCCAGATACATTTTTTCAACGGACTGAAGCTACACGAAGCGGGTTTCCGTGGTGAGGGCAAGCTCATCGCCGTGGTCGACGGCGGCTTCATGAACGCCGACAAAATCGACTATCTCAAGAATGTAAATATCCTGGGCACACGCAACTGTGTCTACCCCTATACCACCAATATCTACGACGAGCTCGACCACGGCACAATGGTGCTGTCCACCATGGCCACCAACAAAGACAGCCTTTTCATTGGCACCGCACCCGGCGCCACTTACCTTCTGGCGAGGAGCGAGTATGGCCCTCTGGAGAACCTCGTAGAGGAAGATTTCTGGGCACAAGCCGTAGAATATGCCGACTCGATGGGGGCCGACATCGTCAACTCTTCGCTGAGCTACACGCAGTTTGATGACAAGGCGGCCAGCCACAAGTATCGTGAGCAGGACGGAATGACGGCCCTCGTTTCCCGCACCGCATCGATGATGGCAGGCAAGGGTATGATTCTTGTCAACAGTGCCGGAAACGAGGGCGCACGCAACTGGAAACGCATCGGTTTCCCTAGCGACGCATGCAACGTGCTCACAGTAGGCGCTGCCAACCGCGACAGTCTCAACACCACATTCAGTAGCGTCGGTCCTTCCTTCGACGGCAGGGTCAAGCCTGACGTAATGGCCGTGGGCTCGCGCGCCACCGTCATCAGCGGCGAGGGAGTCATCACGACAGCCAATGGCACATCATTCTCTTCGCCCATCACCTGCGGCATGGTGGCATGCCTGTGGCAGGCGCTGCCCGACAAGACAGCCTCTGAGATTATGGAGCTCGTCAGGAAGTCGGCCAACAGAGCCAACCACCCCGACAACATCTACGGATACGGCATTCCCGACTTCTGGAAGGCTTACCAAATGGGATTGAAAAAATAACCCGACAAGCTCATATATCATGGAACACAAGCCTCTGACCCTCTATGAACTCAACTCGCTGGTGCGCGAGGTTGTCGAGACTTCGCTTAACAGGGGCTATTGGGTGGAAGCCGAACTGTCAGAGGCACGTGAGGTGCGGGGGCACTGCTACATGGAGCTTATCCAGAAAGACCCCTTCTCGGCTACGCCGGTAGCCCGCGCCTCTGCCAAATGCTGGAAGAATCGGTGGAACTCTCTCCGCCCCAAATTTGAACAAGCAACGGGCCAACCGCTTCATGCAGGACTGAAAGTGCTCTTGTGGGTGACAGCAAATTTCCACGAGGCTTACGGGTTCTCGTGGATTGTGCAAGACCTCGACCCCACCTACACTTTGGGCGACATGGCGCGCAAGCGCATGGAAATCATCCGACAACTGAAGGCTGAAGGAGTTTTCGAGTTGCAAAAGGAACTTCACCTACCGATGTTTGCGCAGCGCGTGGCAGTTATTTCCTCGGAAAACGCGGCCGGTTATGGCGATTTCTGCAACCATTTGCATGGCAACGACCACGGCCTATACTTTGAAACGACACTGTTTCCCGCCGTCATGCAGGGAGACCAGGTGGAGGCTTCCATCATCGCCGCCCTCGACCGCATCTACGAGGCAGCCGATCTGTATGATGTTGTGGTCATCATCCGTGGAGGAGGTGCCACTGCCGACCTCAGCGGCTTCGACACGCTGCGACTGGCAGAGAACGTGGCCAACTTTCCATTGCCCATCATCACCGGCATCGGCCATGATCGCGACGAAAGCGTACTCGACATGGTAGCCTACCAACGCGTGAAGACTCCCACTGCTGCCGCAGCCTGCCTCATCGACAACCTCATGACGGTAAGCCGACAGCTCGACGACTGGCAAGAGATCATCAGCCAGCGTGTCGGACAACGACTAGCGCTGGAACACGCACGACTTGAAACAATTGTAGCGCGTATCCCCGCCCTGGTTCACCTGGTCCACACACGACAAGAGGCGCACCTCGAACGACTGGCGACAAGCATCGTCCACTTCCTCCACGAACGGTTGACAACCGAGCACTTTCATCTTGAGCGATTGACGACAAGCATCGCCCCCCTGACACAAAAGCGAATGGAGACTGAGCGTCACCGTCTCGACCGCCTTGAACTACGGGCCAAGAGCCTTGATCCTGCCTTATTGCTCAGACGAGGATATAGCATCACGCTTATCGACGGACGCGTGGTACGCGACCCTGCCTGTCTGCACGTGGGCGACGTTGTGGAGACGCGTGTGGAAAAGGGAACGTTCACGGCAACTGTCAAAACAACAAACACACATTCATCCTAAAAATACACATTATACAACACAATGGCCAAAGAAAACAAATATGAACAGGCAGTCAGCAGGCTCGAAAATATCGTGCAACGACTGGAAAACGACGAGATGGGCATCGACGAGATGACGGCCGAACTGAAAGCTGCCCAACAGCTCATCAAGTTCTGCAAAGACAGGCTGACCAAGACAGATGCAGAAATCCAAAAGATCCTCAATGACGGAAAATCCTGACCTTTGCCAGGAAATACAGGAGACAAAAGTTGCGAATAATAATAAATGTTTGTAATTTTGCATCCGATTATAACAAAGAGATTAAATTATCAGATAATATGAAAGAATTTGATTGGGCTAATTTGACATTCGGCTATCGTAAGACCGATTACAACGTGCGTTGTTACTACCATGATGGCAAATGGGGCGAGATTGAAATATGCTCCGACGAGTACATCAACATGCACATGGCCGCTACCTGCCTGCATTACGGACAAGAGGCTTTCGAGGGACTCAAGGCTTACCGCTGCCCCGACGGCAAGGTGCGCGTCTTCCGTGTGGAGGAAAACGCAAAGCGCCTGCAGAGCACCTGCGACGGCATCGTCATGCCGAAGGTGTCTACAGAGATGTTTGTGGAAATGGTAAAGAAGGTCGTCAGACTAAACCAAGACTACATACCAACCTACGAAAGCGGAGCCACGCTCTATATCCGTCCGCTGCTGATAGGCATCACGCCCCAGGTAGGTGTGCATCCTGCAAAAGATTACCTGTTCATGATTTTCGTCACACCTGTCGGGCCTTATTTCAAAGGTGGATTCCAGTCAAACAAGTACGCCATCGTTCGCGATTGGGACCGTTCTGCTCCTTTAGGCACAGGTATCTACAAGGTTGGAGGCAACTACGCCGCTTCGCTTAAAGCCCACATGTTTGCTGCCGGAAAAGGCTACGGCTCGGAGTTCTATCTCGATGCCAAAGAGAAGAAGTATGTTGACGAGTGTGGAGCCGCCAATTTCTTCGGCATCAAGAACAACACGTATATTACGCCGAAATCCACCTCCATACTACCCTCCATCACCAACAAAAGCCTTATCCAGATTGCAGAAGACCTCGGCTTAAAGGTAGAGCGGCGTCCTGTTCCCGTAGATGAACTCGACACATTCGAAGAGGCAGGAGCTTGCGGAACAGCCGCTGTCATATCTCCAATATCGGAGCTCGACGACCTCGACACAGGCAAAAAGTATGTATTTGGCGACAAGCCCGGACCCTGGTCCACAAAACTCTACGAAACCCTACGCGGCATTCAGTATGGCACGATAGAAGACAAACACGGTTGGACAACGGTTGTCATCGAGTAAGCCAACACGACGACAGAAGACTACAACCCTGAAGGCTTAAGTAAAGAAAGGGTAGGAGATAACACCTGTAATCGGTTTTTATCTCCTACCCTTTCTGCATATAACGAAGTTTATATCCAAGTAAAAGTCTCTACGGTTATCAATGTTAGCTTGAATAATTCACAGAGCACGAAGAAATATGTGGTGCCTTAGCAAGAACGGATGATTCGCTCGGCTCTGCCGCTTGCCTTAGCAAGAACGGAGATGGATGTTAAAAGAAAGAACGCTTGCTGGCGTTTGCGGTTGCTGAAAAAGCGTTACA
>CAVIOP010000019.1:0-23929 GCA_963644485.1 bacterium
CAGGGCGCCGCTTCGCTTGCCCTGGGCTAGGTACTTTTGGGCTTTCAGCCCGCTTCGGCTTACGCAGGGCGCGCCCATCGCTTGCATACGAACCCCAGCACGTTCTTGCTTAGGCAAGCGTCTTCTTCGTCGCCGAGCGGCCCTGGGCTGGGTAATTGCTGGGCTTTCAGCCCGCGGCTCACGCAGTGTAAATCCGAAACTTAAACTATTATTGGCACTTTCTGCATTTTTTTGTGTTAAGCTCTTGTGCGGTTCAAATATATTTAGTAATTTTGCAGCGTTCAGTGGAATGAGGGGCTCCTGGAGAGCTCCTCATTTTATTTTATACAAACATTCTATGATAGACAAGAACGTCGTAAGAAACTTAGTTGAGGAGTGGTTGGCAGATACAGACTACTTCTTGGTTGACGTTGCCGTCAGCCCCGATGACAAAATCACCGTGGAGATCGACCACGCGGACGGTGTGTGGATTGAGGACTGTGCCAAGCTCAGCCAGTACATCGAAGACCATCTCAGCCGTGACGAGGAGGACTACGAACTCGAAGTGGGCTCGGCCGGGCTCGGGCAGCCTTTCAAGGTGGAGCAGCAGTATGTCAACTGCATCGGCGAGGACGTGGAAGTGATGGATGCCGACGGCAAGAAGGTGACAGGAATGCTCAAGAGCGTCGACGGCCGCGACTTCGTGGTGTCGGTCAATGAGAAGGTGCAGGTGGAAGGCAAGAAACGTCCGGTGAAGATGGACGTGGACCACGCCTACAATATGGATAATGTGAAATATACAAAATACTTAATCAGTTTCAAATAAAGCTATGGCTGTAAGAAAGAAAGACGACGAGCAGTTGACGATGATCGACAGTTTCCGCGAATTCAAGGATACCAAGAACATCGACCGTACTACGCTCGTGAGCGTATTGGAGGAAAGCTTCCGCAACGTGCTTGCTAAGATATATGGCAGCGATGAGAACATCGACGTGATTGTCAACCCCGACAAGGGTGACTTCGAAATCTACCGCAACCGCATCGTCGTGGAGAACGGAGAGGTCGAAGACGAGAACAAGCAGATCTGCCTGAGCGACGCACAGAAGATTGAGCCTGACTATGAAGTGGGCGAGGAAGTGTCGGAGAAGGTCGATTTCGAGAAGTTCGGACGACGTGCCATTCTGACCTTGCGCCAGACTCTGGCCAGCAAGATACTCGAACTCGAGCACGACGCGCTTTACAACAAGTACAAGGACCGTGTCGGGCAGGTTATCTCGGCCGAGGTCTACCAGGTGTGGAAGCGCGAGGTGTTGCTTGTCGATGATGAGAACAACGAGCTGATTCTCCCGAAGAGCGAGCAGATCCCCGCCGACCAGTATCGCAAGGGCGAGACCGTGAGAGCCGTCATCGAGCGCGTCGACAACGAGAACAACAACCCCAAGATCATTCTTTCGCGCACCAGCGGAAAGTTCCTGGAGCACCTGCTGGAGCAGGAAGTGCCTGAGATTGCCGATGGCCTGATAGCCATCAAGGCCGTGGCACGCATCCCCGGCGAGCGCGCCAAGGTAGCCGTCGAGAGCTATGACGACCGCATCGACCCCGTCGGAGCCTGTGTCGGCGTGCGCGGAAGCCGTGTGCACGGCATCGTGCGCGAGCTCTGCAACGAGAATATCGACGTCATCAATTGGACGGCCAACACGAAGCTCTTCATCCAGCGTGCCCTGAACCCCGCCAAGGTGTCGAGCATCGAACTTGATGACGAAAACAAGAAGGCAGAGGTGTACCTCAATCCCAGCGAGGTGAGCCTCGCCATTGGACGTGGCGGACAGAACATCAAACTGGCCTCCATGCTCACCGGATACACCATCGACGTCTACCGTGTGGTGGACGGAAAGCCGGGTGCCGAGGAGGACGATGTCTACCTCAGCCAGTTCAACGACGAGATTGACCAGTGGATCATCGACGCCATCGAGGGGCTCGGACTGACCACGGCCAAGGCGGTGCTCAATGCTCCGCGCGAGATGCTCGTGGAGAAGGCCGACCTCGAGGAGGAGACCGTCGACCACGTGCTCGAGGTGCTCCGGAAGGAATTTGAGTAACCGGCACAAAGCGCGGGGCGGCATCAGCCTTCCCCACGCTTCCCAACAAGAAGACACAAGAGAATACATCAAAAACAAAAGAGTTAAGGTGATGGAGCGGACGGCTTTTTAGTCCCTTCGCTTTCTAGCCTTTAAGAAAGGTTATATGAGCATCAGATTAAACAAAGCATTACGTGAATTGAACATAGGACTTCAAACGGCAGTTGAATTCCTGGAAAAGAAAAGCAATCTGGGCGAGGTGAAAGCCGACGTGAGCTTCAAGCTCAACGATGCGCAGTACAAGGCGCTCGTTGAGGCTTTCAAGCAAGACGCCGCCGTGCTCTCGGCCGCCAAACAACTTTTCCCGAAGAACAAGGAAAAGAAGCGCGAGACCGATTCCGCGAAGACGGAGACACGCACCAAGAGCGTCTTGGAAGGCACAAGCCACCAGCAGTACAAGCCTTTGGGCAAGATTGACCTTGACAATCTGGGCAAGGGTCCGGCCAAGAGTCCGGCCAAGGTGGAATCTGCTGCTCATGAGCCAGCCAAGAAAAACGAGGCGAAGGCTGCTGCCGTCAGCCAGGAACCCGCGAAGAATGTTGCCGAGAAACCGGCAGAGCCAGTGCAGTCTCAGGCAGACGTCAAGACCGAGGCCGCTCCCGTGAAGCAAGCCACGGTGGCCGAGCCTGCCAAGACCGATGCTGCGCCCAAACAGGATGAGGCGAAGAAGCCCGTTGCAGCCAGTGCGCCCCAGGCTCCGAAGGAGACCAAACAGCCGGAGGTGGCCAAGCCCGCGCCCCAGCAGGGCAGCCAGCCCCAGCAGGCTGAAGCTACCGGCCAGGCTCCGGCTACGGCTACGGAGGAAAAGTCGGGCGTCTTCCAGCTCAGCAGTGAGAAAAAGATGCTCAACGCGCCCAAGGTGAACGTGCTTGGCAAGATTGACCTGTCGGCCCTCAACCAGAGCACTCGTCCCCGCAAGAAATCGAAAGAGGAGCGCCGTAAGGAGCGCGAGGCCAAAGGGCAGAACGGTGCCGGAACGAACGACCGCAAGAAGCGCCAGCGCATCAACAAGGAGCGCGTTGACATCAATGCCGTCGGACAGCAGAACAACCGTAATGCCAACAACGGCAGCAACGGCAACAACAATAACAACAAGAAGACAAAGAAAAAGAACAACCGCAGCCAAAAGCCGCTCGAGGTGAACGAGGAGGATGTGGCACGCCAGGTCAAGGAGACGCTGGCTCGCCTCACCAGCAAGCAGAACAACACCAAGCGCGGTGCCAAGTACCGCAAGGAGAAACGCGAGGCCGTGCAGGAGAAACTCGATGCCGAGGCAAGGCAGGAGCGCAAGGAGAGCAAGGTCTTGAAGCTCACGGAGTTTGTCACAGTGTCCGAGTTGGCCACGATGATGAACGTAGGCGTCAACCAGGTGATCGGGACCCTGATGAGCATTGGTGTCATGGCGTCCATCAACCAGCGTCTGGATGCCGAGACCATCAACCTGGTGGCCGACGAGTTCGGCTTCCAGACCGAATATGTCAGTGCCGAGGTGCAGGAGGCCGTCAGCGAGGAGGAGGACGACGAGAGCGATCTCGTGCCCCGTGCCCCGATCGTGACGGTTATGGGACATGTCGACCACGGTAAGACTTCGTTGCTCGACCACATCCGCAACACCAACGTCATTGCTGGTGAGGCCGGAGGCATCACGCAGCACATCGGTGCCTACAGCGTGACGCTGAAGGACGGCCGTAAGGTCACCTTCCTCGACACACCGGGTCACGAGGCCTTTACGGCCATGCGTGCCCGTGGTGCGCAGGTCACCGATATCGCCATCATCATCATCGCAGCCGACGACTCCGTGATGCCCACCACCAAGGAGGCCATTGCCCACTGTCAGGCTGCGGGTGTACCCATGGTGTTCGCCATCAACAAGATAGACAAGCCGGGAGCCAATCCCGACCGCATCCGCGAGGACCTGGCCAACATGAACCTGCTCGTCGAGGAATGGGGCGGCAAGTACCAGTGCCAGGAGATCAGCGCCAAGAAGGGCGTCGGTGTCGACGACCTGATGGAGAAGGTGCTGCTCGAGGCCGACATGCTCGACCTCAAGGCTAACCCCAACCGCAAGGCCACGGGTACGGTCATCGAGTCGTCGCTCGACAAAGGCCGTGGCTATGTGTCAACCGTGCTCGTCAGCAACGGAACGATGAAGGTTGGCGACATCGTGCTCGCCGGCACCAGCTGGGGTCGCGTCAAGGCCATGTTCAACGAGCGCAACCAGCGCATCGACAACGTGAAGCCGGCTGAGCCTGCTATCGTCCTCGGTCTGAACGGGGCTCCTACTGCCGGTGACACCTTCCACGTCATCGACACAGAGCAGGAGGCCCGAGAGATAGCCAACAAGCGTGAACAGCTCCAGCGTGAGCAGGGCCTTCGTACGCAGAAGCGCCTTACCTTGGGCGACATCTCGCACCGCATTGCACGTGGCGAGTTCCATGAGCTCAACATCATCGTCAAGGGTGACGTGGACGGCTCCGTCGAGGCTCTGTCCGACTCGTTCATCAAGCTCTCCACGGAGAAGGTCCAGGTCAATGTCATCAGCAAGGCAGTGGGTCAGATTTCGGAAAACGACGTGATGCTCGCCAGTGCTTCCGACGCTGTCATCGTGGGCTTCCAGGTCCGTCCTTCCTCCGACGCGCGCAAGCTTGCCGACCGCGAGGGTGTGGAAATCAATACCTATTCGGTCATCTATGATGCCATCGACGACATCAAGTCGGCCATGGTGGGCATGCTCGACAAGGTGAAGAAGGAAATTGTCACCGCACAGGTGGAGGTCAAGCAGGTCTACAAGATATCCAAGGTGGGTGCCGTGGCCGGTGGTCTCGTCACCGAGGGCAAGGTCCACAGCAAGGACAAGGCACGTGTGGTGCGCGACGGCATCGTCGTCCACACTGCTCCCATCGCCGCTCTGAAGCGTTACAAGGACGATGTCAAGGAGGTGGTGACCGGCCTGGAGTGTGGTATCTCGCTTGTCAACTACAACGACATACAGGCTGGTGACATCCTGGAGACGTTCACTGAGATTGAGGTTGAGCAGAAACTGTAAGATCAAATAGCACAAGGCCTCTCCAAGACTTTCCGCACAGAGGAGCACATGCCCGCGTGCCTGTCCGAACACACACAGACGACACACCCCACACGGCGCATGGCGGCGCTCTGCAGCGGGAGATCTTGGAGAGGCCGTTCATCATAATATGAAGACAAAGCCAAACAATGAGTTTGTTAAAGAGGTAGCCAACCAAAAGTATGAGTTCGGCTTCACCACCGACGTGGAGACAGAGGTCATACCCAAAGGACTCAATGAGGACATCGTCAGACTCATCTCCCGCAAGAAGGGTGAGCCCCAATGGCTGCTCGACTTCCGTCTGAAGGCTTACCGATATTGGACTACACTCGAAGAACCCAAGTGGGGACACGTCCATGTTCCGCCCATCGACTATCAGGACATTTCCTATTATGCCGACCCGCTGGCCAAGAAACCAGCCAACAAGGAGATTGACCCCGAACTGGAGAAAACCTTCGACAAGCTGGGCATCCCCCTTGAGGAGCGTTTGGCCCTGAGCGGCACCGCCGTCGACGCCATCATGGACTCGGTGTCGGTGAAAACCACCTTCAAGAAGCAGTTGGCCGAGAAGGGAGTCATCTTCTCGAGCATCGGCGAAGCGGTGAAAGACCATCCCGACTTGGTGCGCCAGTACCTGGGGTCTGTGGTGCCCTACCGCGACAACTACTCGGCAGCACTCAACTCCGCCGTGTTCAGCGACGGCAGTTTCGTCTACATCCCCAAGGGCGTGCGCTGTCCTATGGAGCTCAGCAGCTACTTCCGCATCAACGCACGCAACACCGGCCAGTTTGAGCGCACGCTCATCATTGCCGACGACGACAGCTATGTCTCCTATCTGGAGGGGTGCACCGCCCCCATGCGCGACGAGAACCAGTTGCACGCTGCTGTGGTGGAGATTGTGGTGATGAACAACGCCGAGGTGAAATATTCCACCGTACAGAACTGGTATCCGGGCGACGAGCACGGCAAGGGGGGCGTCCTCAACCTCGTCACCAAGCGTGGCGACTGTCGGGGCGTCAATTCCAAGTTGTCGTGGACGCAGGTCGAGACGGGCTCCGCCATCACCTGGAAATATCCTTCCTGCGTGCTTCGCGGCGACAATTCGCAGGCCGAGTTCTATTCGGTCGCCGTCACCAACCACTATCAGGAGGCCGACACGGGAACGAAGATGATCCACATGGGCAAGAACACCAAGTCGACCATCATTTCCAAGGGCATATCGGCCGGGCATTCGCAGAACAGCTACCGCGGACTGGTGCGTGCCACCTCCAATGCCGACAATGCACGCAACTACAGTTCGTGCGACTCCTTGTTGCTTGGGAGCGACTGCGGTGCCCACACGTTCCCTTATATGGACATCCACAACGACACGGCCATCGTGGAGCACGAGGCCACTACATCGAAGATTTCCGAAGACCAGCTCTTCTATTGCAACCAGCGAGGCATCCCCACCGAAGAGGCCGTGGGACTTATCGTCAACGGCTACGCCAAGGACGTGCTCAACAAGCTGCCCATGGAGTTTGCGGTCGAAGCACAGAAACTGCTCAGCGTCTCGCTCGAAGGAACGGTGGGATAAACCGCCTCTTGTAGACCAGACCAACACATAAAGAATACACCATAATTTACAAGATATCATAGATAGATTATGTTAGAGGTTAGAAACCTGCATGCCACAATCGCTGGCAAAGAGATATTGAAGGGCATCAACCTGACCATCAATGACGGTGAGATACATGCCATCATGGGACCGAACGGTTCCGGCAAGTCTACCTTGAGCGCAGTGCTCACGGGTAACCCCCTCTATACCGTGACCGAGGGCGAGGCCATCTTCAACGGCAAGGACCTCCTGGCCATGAAGCCTGAGGACCGCGCACGTGAGGGACTGTTCCTGTCGTTCCAGTATCCCGTGGAGATTCCCGGCGTGTCGATGGTCAACTTCATGAAGGCAGCCGTCAATGCCAAACGTAAGTACCAGGGACTTGAGCCCCTGAAGGCTGGTGACTTCATGAAACTCATGCGCGAGAAGCGTTCGCTGGTGGAACTTGACAGCAAGCTGGCCCATCGCTCTGTCAACGAAGGTTTCTCTGGCGGCGAGAAGAAGCGCAACGAGATTTTCCAGATGGCCATGCTCGACCCGAAGTTGAGCATCCTCGATGAGACCGATTCGGGGCTCGACGTCGATGCCATGCGCATCGTGGCCGAGGGCGTGAACAAGCTCTTCACTCCCGAGAAGTCCATCATTGTCATCACCCACTACGAGCGCCTGCTCGATATGATCAAGCCCCAGGTGGTTCATGTGCTCTACAATGGCCGCATCGTGCGCACTGAAGGCCCCCAGTTGGCCAAGGAGATCGAGCAGCGCGGTTACGACTGGATCAAGGAAGAGGCCGACAAGGAGTTCGGGAAGTGACCCTTTGCCCCATCATGAAGAAGGAAACCCTTTTGATACAATGAGTAGCGAAAAACAATACATAGATTTATTTGCGGAGCAGAAAGGATTGATCTGCAGCCATTCAGCCGCTGTGCTCAATGCCGTACGTGACGAGGCGTTTGCCGATTTCCAGCGGTTGGGCTTTCCCACCCGAAAGGTGGAGCGCTACAAATACACGGACATGGCTGCGCTCTTTGCCCCCGACTATGGTTTGAACCTCAGTCGGATAGACATACCGGTCGACCCTTATTCCGTGTTCCGCTGCGACGTCCCCAACCTGTCCACCTCGCTCTATTTTGTGGTCAACGACGCATTTTGCAAGAAGGCGCTGCCCAAGGCATCTCTGCCCGAAGGCGTGGAGGTGATGAGTCTGCGTGATGCCGCTGAGCGGCACCCCGACCTCGTGGCGGGCCACTACGCCAAACTGGCCTCAACGGCCGACGACGGCGTGACAGCCCTCAACACCATGCTGGCACAAGACGGCCTTTTCATCCATGTTCCGAAAGGAGTCTGCGTGGACCGTGCCATCCAGGTGGTCAACATCCTGCGGTCAGACGTCGACCTGATGGTCAACCGGCGTGTGCTCATCGTCATGGACGAAGGCGCAGAGGCCAAGTTCCTGTTCTGCGACGACTCTGCCGATGACCGCAATTTCCTCTCCACGCAGGTCATCGAGGCCTATGTGGCCGACAATGCCAGCCTTGACCTTTACTGTATGGAGGAGACCCATGACAAGAATGTGCGTGTGAGCAATGTCTATATCGAACAGCAGGCCTATAGCCGTGTGAACCACAATGTCATCACCCTGCACAACGGCACCACCCGCAACATGCTCAACCTCACGCTCAAGGGCGAGGGCGCTGAGTGTTGGTGCAACGGCTGCGTGATAGCCGACAAGTCACAGCATGTGGACAACAACACGCTCATCGACCACCAGGTGAGTCACTGCGACTCGCATGAACTCTACAAGTATGTGCTCGACGGCCATGCTGTGGGTGCCTTTGCCGGTCGCGTGCTGGTGCGCCACGGCGCACAGAAGACCACCTCGCAGGAGACCAACCAAAATCTCTGCATGACCAAGGAGGCGCGCATGTACACGCAGCCGATGCTCGAGATCTATGCCGACGACGTGAAGTGCTCACACGGCTCGACCGTCGGCCAGCTCAACGACGCAGCCCTCTTCTACATGCAGCAGCGCGGTGTAGACAGGCGTGAGGCCAAACTGCTCCTGGAGTTTGCTTTCATCGGCGAGGTCATTGACCAGATCAAACTTGAACCTTTGCGCGACCGTCTGCATCAGTTGGTCGAGAAACGCTTCCGCGGTGAACTGGGCCGCTGCCAGGGTTGCCGCTTGTCCCACCCGAAGGCGGGTGGCGTTTGTGCCTGCTGACAATCCCTCAAAACAGTAAACAATGGAAACAGGATACAATATTCAAGACATCAGGGCAGACTTTCCTATCCTGAGCCGTGAGGTCCACGGCAAGCCGCTCGTCTATCTTGACAATGCCGCCACCACGCAGAAGCCATTGTGCGTGCTTGACGCCATGCGCGATGAGTATGTCAACGCCAATGCCAATGTGCACCGTGGCGTCCACTACCTCAGTGTGCAGGCTACAGAGTTGCATGAGCAGGCCCGTGAGACTGTGCGTCGCTTCATCAACGCCCGTACAACCAGCGAGATCGTCTTCACCCGTGGCACCACCGAGGGACTGAACCTTGTGGCCAGTACCTTCGGCGATGAATTCATGCAAGCGGGCGATGAGGTCATCGTCTCCGTCATGGAGCATCATAGCAACATCGTGCCCTGGCAGTTGCAAGCCCGCAAGCGCGGCATCCGTCTGCGCGTCATTCCGATGTCGGATGGTGGCGTGCTTGATATCGAAGCCTACAAGGCTCTCTTCAACGAGCACACAAAAATGGTGAGCGTGGCGCAGGTGAGCAACGTGCTCGGTACGGTCAATCCCGTGAAGCTGCTCATCGATGTAGCCCACGAACACGGTGTGCCGGTGATGGTGGACGGTGCACAGAGCACCCCGCATTTTGCCATCGATGTGCAGGAACTCGACTGCGATTTCTTCGTTTTCAGCGGCCACAAGATGTACGGCCCAACGGGCATAGGCGTGCTCTACGGAAAGGAAGACTGGCTCGACAAGTTGCCTCCCTACCAGGGAGGTGGCGAGATGATCGAACATGTGAGTTTCGAGAAGACCACCTTCGAGCGTCCGCCGCTCAAGTTTGAGGCGGGCACGCCCGACTATGTGGCCACCCACGGACTTGCCGTGGCTATCCAGTATATGGAACATCTGGGTATGGACAACATCGAGCGCCATGAGCGCGAGCTCACCCGCTATGCGCTTAGCCAGCTTCGCGACATACCCGGCATGCAAATCTACGGACACGCCGCACCGATGGATGCCGCCGGACAGAGCACCGACGCTGTGGGCGATGCGGTAATCAGCTTCAATGTGGGTGATATCCACCACATGGACATGGGTACCCTGCTCGACCAGCTGGGCATCGCTGTCCGCACCGGGCACCACTGCGCACAGCCGCTCATGGACCGCCTCGGTGTATTGGGCACCGTCCGCGCATCGTTCGCTCTCTATAACACGTGTGAGGAAATCGATGCACTTGTGGCTGGCATACGCCGCGTCAGCCGGATGTTTTGAATCTGGAGGAAGGCGGAGTGCCGTATGCAAAAAGGGTCATGCCCCGTCTCGACACAAACTGTCGGGGCGGGGCATGACTCTTTTTGTGACCTTTTCACCGTCGCTTGACGGCGTGTCAGGAAAGAAATTTTTTGCACTGGCGGAGCGAGAGGAGCAACCAGACGCCACAGCCGAGACGCGTAAGCCAGGGCGCATCGGCGGGAAACACGGTGGCGATGAAAGCCAGTTGGGCAACGATGAGCGTGCAGGTCTGCCGAAGGGTCAAGTGTTTCTCGCAGACTGTCGAGTAGTATTTTCTCAGCCACTCCAGTGGGGCCAGGGCCGTGCGTGCCACTCGAGCGAGGATGGGTTGCAGACTGTTGGTGAGGCCTTGGAGGTTCAACTCCACTTGGCCCGATGCTGAAAGCGTGACATTCTTTTCCATAAGGCTTGCTGTTTTTGTTCTTGATTACTGCTGCAAAATTACTTCATGGGAAAGAAATGTAACTTCAAAAGACAATAATTGCTTGTTAAAAACGTTAAAGGTGTATGTTGAGCCCATATTTTAATCCTGATTTGTTGGAAGCCGGCTGCGATGAGGCCGGCCGCGGATGTCTGGCGGGTAGTGTGTTTGCCGCTGCCGTCATCCTGCCGCGCGACTATGTGAACCCCAACCTCAACGACTCGAAGAAGCTCACGGCCCGGAAGCGGTATGCTCTGCGTGAGCAGATAGAGCGCGACGCCCTGGCTTGGGCCGTGGGTGAGGTGAAGCCTGAAGAGATTGACAAAGTCAACATCCTGCACGCCTCGTTCCTGGCCATGCACCGCGCTATAGCCCAGTTGCAGGTGGCCCCCGAGGCGCTCATCGTTGACGGAAACCGCTTCGACCCTTACCCTGGTGTGCCCCACACGTGCATCGTCAAGGGTGACGGCAAGTATCAGTCGATTGCTGCAGCGAGCATCCTGGCCAAGACCTATCGTGACGACTATATGTGTCGTCTGGCCCAAGATTATCCCTATTATGACTGGGAACACAACAAGGGCTATCCTACGGCCAAACACTATGCGGGCATCGAAGCCCATGGTGTCACTCCCTATCACCGACGTTCGTTCAACCTGCTCGGCCACTGCCAGACCTCCATCGACTGGGACGCGCTTCCGACAGAGTAACGGCCGGGCTGGCTTTCTGTCATTCTTATTCCTAACACCATGTCAACCTCTTCTACCCTGACCAAATGGCTTGACCTCATCGCGGCGATGACTGACGGCCAAAACCACACTGCCGGTGACCTGGCGGCGGTGCTGGGCACCTCTGCGCGCAATTTCTATTATACGCTTGATGTGCTGCGTGCATCGGGCTTCGTCGTCATACACGAAGGCCGTTATTATCATCTCCACCCCCGCTCGCCCTTCTTCCAGTCGGTCGCATCAGCCGTAGACTTCACCGAGAACGAGGCCGTCTACCTTCACGGGCTGTTGACGGCTGTGGAGAAAGACAACGCCATGGCTTCCATGCTCAAGCGCAAGTTGGAACGTTACTACAACCTCTCGCAGTACACTGACGTGCGCATCCAGCGCCATGTCTACAACAACGTGACCCAGCTCGAGCGTGCCATGCGCCGCAAGAAGGTGGTCATCCTACACGGTTATTCGTCGCCTCACAGTCAGACCGTCACCGACCGGGTGGTGGAACCGTTCGCCTTTCTCGGCGACAAGAACGACGTGCGCGCCTTTGAAGTGAAGTCGGGTGTCAACAAGACGTTCAAGGTGGCGCGCATACAGAGTGTGGAGATTGTTGATGCACCGTGGTTCAACGAGAGCAAGCACAAGGAGGTGTTCACGGACATGTTCATGTTTGCTGGTGAGGAAAAGCACCGGGTGCGTCTGCGTCTTGATCTCCTGGCACGCAACCTAATGGTTGAGGAATATCCACATTCCTCGTCGCTGGTTGTACCCGACGGACAGGGGTGTTGGCTTTTCGAGGCCGATCTGGTTAGTTATATCGGCATAAGCCGCTTCGTCATGGGGCTCTTCGACCATGTGGAGGTGCTTTCCGACCAAGGACTGGTGGACTTTCTCAACGACAAAATGTCGAAATGGCGTCCGCTTGTGCTACCGCAGGACATGGCGACACCGGCGGACCCCGAGACGGAATGACCGAGGCGGGTTATCGCATTTGCCGAAGGGCGATGATGGCGAGTCGTCGGCGGGATGGAAGATATGGCTTTGACCGATGTGCGGGTGTGTGGCGAGGACTATCTGAAGAGGGTCTGCAGCACGGGCAACGACTTCAGTTCGGGAAAGCCAGGAACGTGAAGGCGGTAATAGTGGAGGATGATCTCTGTACACCGGTTGCGGTCGGTTCTGGTCAGACGAAACAGATGCATGTTCTGATAGTCCATCCTCATCAGCAAGGTGATGTTTGACGCTTCCGCCGGTTCCAGAAAATCCGGATGGGTGGGGCGTGTGCCCGTGAAGACGCTGTTCCGCAGGTCGAACCATCTGTGGCTGGTGTCGTCGGCTAGGTTCGGGAAGAAACCGACGAAGCGAGAGAGACGCATCATAAACACCAGATGGAAGTTGGCGAACTGCTCCGTCACATTGTCGAGCCATAACAGACTGTCCTCGATGTAGTCGTAAAGAGACTCGTTCTGTTGCTCGTCGCGCGTGGCGAAGTAGATGAACTCTGCCAGAAAGAGCGAAATCGACAGCTTGGCTGCGTCGAATGGCAGCGATACGAAGGGCTTGGCCAGCCAAAGGTCACGGAAATGCTGCAAGGAGGCTTGAGGCCGATGGTCGAACGCGATGTTGAGAATGGTTAATGGCTGGAATAGTTGCTTCTTGATTTTTCCCTTGTTGGTCTTGGGAATATGACAGATAAAAGAGACCCGTCCGGCGGTGCGGGTGAACAGGTCGACAATCATCTGTGACTCGCCGTATTTCAGTGCGCGAAGCACGATTGCTGCAGTTTTTATTTCCATATAAGGGCAAAAATACGAAAAGTCAAGCGTTTAGAGAAAATTTTTCCCATTAAATTTGGAAGGTTAAATAAAAAGCAGTAACTTTGCACCGCTTAAAAATTAAGCGACGGTCCCTTCGTCTATCGGTTAGGACGAGAGATTTTCATTCTCTAAAGAGCAGTTCGATTCTGCTAGGGACTACTCGTAAACGTAAAAATAAGAAAAGATAAACGATAAAGATGGCAAATCACAAATCATCAATCAAGAGAATTCGTCAGACTAAGGTCCGCACGCTTCACAACAAATATTATGCGAAGACCATGCGCAACGCTGTGCGCAAGCTCCGTGCTACAACGGATAAGGACGAGGCTGTCAAGTTGTATCCTGCTGTGCAGAAGATGCTCGACAAGCTGGCCAAGACCAATATTATCCATAAGAATAAGGCTGCTAACTTGAAGTCAAGCCTCGCTTTGCATATCAAGAAGCTCGGTTAATAGGAAAATCATAGCTTTAATAGTCATATAAGGCCGTATCCGTATGAAGGATGCGGCCTTAAGTTGTTTTTTAGGGAGTACCCAGGAAGGTGTGTCCGTTCTTGTCTTCCGGGCGCATTTATCTTGCCTTCCGGGCGCATTTATTCGCTGTAAAAGTTTTATAGTTTGCACATTTTTTAGTATCTTTGCAACAATAAACTATATGAATTAAAATGGCAGATATTCATAATCCCGTAGATAATTATTCAGCCTCCAACATTCAGGTGCTCGAGGGCCTCGAGGCCGTTCGCAAAAGACCAGCCATGTATATCGGCGACGTGTCGGAAAAAGGTCTCCACCATCTCATCAACGAGACTGTGGACAACTGTATCGACGAGGCTATGGCAGGATACTGCACTGACATTGAGGTGACTATCAATACCGATGGCAGTTGCACCGTGGAAGACAACGGACGTGGCATACCTGTAGATGAGCACAAGAAATTGCACAAGAGTGCCCTTGAGGTCGTGATGACGGTGCTCCACGCCGGCGGTAAGTTCGACAAGAACTCCTACAAAGTGTCGGGCGGTCTGCATGGAGTGGGCGTGAGTTGTGTCAACGCCCTGTCTACACATATGCTTTCGCAGGTCTATCGCGATGGCCACATTTATCAGCAGGAGTATGAGAAGGGAAAGCCCCTATATCCCGTGAAGGTTATCGGAGATACCGACAAGCGGGGAACACGCCAGCAGTTCTGGCCTGACCCCACCATCTTCACCACAACCACATTCCAGTGGGATGTCGTGGCAAGGCGCATGCGCGAGCTTGCTTATCTTAATGCAGGCATCCGCATCACGCTCACTGACCAGCGTCCTGATGATGACGGGAAGACACGCACGCAGGTGTTCCACGCTAAGGATGGCCTGAAAGAATTTGTGCGCTACATCGACCGCCACCGCGCCCATCTCTTCGACGATGTCATCTATCTGAAGACCGAGAAGCAGGGCGTGCCTATCGAAGTGGCCATCATGTACAATACCGACTATTCGGAAAACCTCCACTCATACGTCAACAATATCAACACCATTGAGGGTGGTACGCACGTCACGGGCTTCCGCATGGCGCTGACCCGCACGCTGAAAAACTACGCCGACAACGACGCGCAGATATCCAAGCAAATCGAAAAGGCCAAGATCGAAGTGGCGGGTGAGGATTTCCGTGAGGGTTTGACGGCAGTCATCTCCATCAAGGTGGCCGAACCGCAGTTTGAAGGACAGACCAAGACCAAGTTGGGCAACAGCGAAGTCGTGGGTGCCGTGCAGCAAGCTGTAGGTGAGGCGCTCACCGATTATCTGGAGGAACATCCCGATGAGGCCAAGAAAATTTGCGAGAAGGTTATCCTTGCGGCTACGGCACGTATCGCTGCACGTAAGGCACGCGAGAGTGTGCAGCGCAAGAACGTAATGAGCGGGGGCGGTCTGCCGGGCAAATTGGCTGACTGTTCTAATAAGGATCCCAAGCAATGCGAAATATTCCTCGTTGAGGGTGACTCGGCAGGCGGCTCGGCCAAGCAGGGGCGCGACCGCTACACGCAGGCAATCCTGCCGTTGCGAGGCAAGATATTGAACGTAGAGAAAGTGCAATGGCATCGTGTGTTCGAGGCCGAGTCGGTTATGAACATCATACAGTCTATCGGCGTCCGCTTTGGCGTCGAGGGCGAAGATGACCGCGAGGCCAATATCGACAAGCTGCGCTACGACAAGATTATCATCATGACCGACGCCGATGTAGATGGCTCTCACATCGACACCCTCATCATGACGCTCTTCTACCGCTTCATGCCGAAGATTATCGAGGACGGTCACCTCTACATAGCCACACCGCCACTCTACAAGTGTGAGTTCCATCAGGGCAACAAGAAGGTGAGTGAGTATTGCTACAACGATCAGCAGCGTCAGGTGTTCCTCGACAAGTATGGTGAGGGTGTGGAAGACGGCAAGCGCATCCATACGCAACGCTACAAAGGTCTGGGTGAGATGAACCCGGAGCAGTTGTGGGAGACCACAATGGATCCCAAGACGCGTCTGCTGAAGCGTGTGACTATTGAGAATGCTGCCGATGCCGACGAGATTTTCTCCATGCTTATGGGAGACGATGTGGAACCGCGCCGCGAATTTATCGAGGAAAATGCTGCCTACGCCAACATCGACGCTTAACATGCAGCCTTCGGGGCCTGCAAGTCGCCGGAATCTCTTGATAACGGCTTATTATGGTAGAATGTCAAGAAGTCTATAATAGAACAAAATAATAAAAGGCATGCCACGCTTGAATGTGCGTGACATGCCTTTTTCGCTTCTGTCGCTTTTCCGTAGACAAGCAGCGGCGATAGTTGGAGATGGGTGTGTGGCTTTATTTGAGATATGAGAAGAGTTTGTTTGGCAGTGTTGTTGTTGGGGTGGGTGGTCATGCTCTGCGCCCAGGAGTATGCCGTGCACTGGATAGGTGTACCTGATCCTGACAGTCTTTCTCATGTATGGTTTCGTCAGACCTACGTGGAACAGGGACGGCCGCAGCAGGCTTTCGTTTCTGTGGTAACCTCGGGCTACTACAAACTCTATGTCAACGAGTGTAATGTAGGAACGGCAGCGTTCTATCCGTCGCGCGAAACTTATTCGGACAAAGCTGTGTCGATGACCTTTGACGTGACGCCTTATTTGCGCTCCGACACTGATGTGGTGGCGCTTTGCTATGCTCCGTCTTATCCGCATCTGGATAGTTGTCAGATTAGCGTCCTCTTTTATGGAATCGATTCGTCAGGCAGGGCATTCTCGCGGGCTAGTGACGGTGAATGGCTTTGCCGTCTGGCCAACTCTCGATGGACATCTGATGGCGGGGAGGTTGTCGACGGGCGTTGGCACAATTCGTCGTGGAAGGCTGCATGCTTCGACCCTGCCCTTTGGTTGTCGGCCGAATGCAGGAAGGATCCAAGGCACCGACTTGTCACTTATCTGTCGCCTGATGCTCCGGTCATCCATCTTGACCACTCTGATGGTTATAGCTTTTTTGACCCTGACAGTGCCGGGGTTACTTATGATTTCGGTGTGCCTTTTCACGGCATGTTGAGGCTTACGTTACGTGAGGCACGACATGGCGAACGCATCTTTTACGATGGAATGGAATATATTTGTAGTGGTGAAATGGATGAACAGGTGTTCCCTGTCTTCAGAATAGGAGACTATAGGCGTATTCGTGTGACGGGTGACGGTAGGTTCCGTAGAGATCAAATAGTGAACGTGGAGGCCTTGCGGATGTCTCCTAGAGCTAATTGGAATGCTTCGGTATGGCCTTGATGCCATACAGTCTTAATAAAATAGGTGGAATGATATCCCTCTGTCTTTTTTCAGTTGGTTGAATGTGGAAATACCGATAAAATGGCCTATAATAAGCCCTGTTCCTTGAGTTCTCCGGCTATTTCGCAAAGCTCCTGATACCATGACTTGCCAAATCGACGAATCAAGGGTTCCTTCAGAAAGACATAGAGGGGAAGGTGGAGCTCGCGTCCCTTCTTTACCGCATCATGGCAGATGTCCCAGCGATGGTAGTTGATACCGACTAAACCGCCGTTGAACTGTTTCTCGCGAATAGGGTAGAGGGCGCAGGAGATAGGCTTGGGCCAATGTGTCTTTCCAGCATTGCAGGCACATTCCAAGGCGCATAGGCAACAATCCTTGATGGAGTGACCGTCTTCACGGTCGGAGATATCTTCGTGACAAGTGAATACGCAGTCTTTGCCTCCGACAATGCTGGTTACCAGATCGCCTTCGGCATCGGAATAGGCTACGCCCTGACGGTCGATGACACTTTGTGCGGATGCCGTGAGATGATCCCATACTGCGTCAAGAGAGTCTTCTAAATTGCCGATTTCATCGAGTGTCACTGGGGCACCGGCATCGCCCTCCACGCAACACGCCCCCTTGCATTTGTCAAGGTCGCAGCAGAATTCTTCGGTGAAGATGTCGGGCGACACCAGCACGTCGCCTACTTGTATGATGTGGAGGTCGGCACCTCGCTTGTTGTTGTGCATGGGTTGTTGTTGTTTATGATGTGACTTTAGTGGTGTGGTGAAGTGTGACGGACATATCCTGTCACCACTTTATAGGCGCTTTGCCTTGGCTGGTCAGATAGTCGTTGCAGCGTGAGAACTGGTGCTGTCCGAACCAACCGCCGCGGTTGGCCGAGAGCGGTGAGGGGTGCACCGACTCGAGCACAAGGTTGCGCTGTGCATCAATCAGCGTGCGTTTCGATCGCGCATAGCCGCCCCACAGCATGTAGACTAGTCCCTCGCGGTTGCTTGAGAGTGCCTTGATGGCGGCGTCGGTAAACGTGTTCCATCCTAACGGCTGGTGACTGTTGGCGGCATGGGCACGCACGGTCAGCGTGGCGTTGAGCAGCAGCACGCCCTGGCGAGCCCAGCGTGTCAGGTCGCCGTCGGTGGGCATGGGTGTGCCTAGGTCGGCCGTTATCTCCTTGAAGATGTTTTGCAACGACGGCGGCATGGCAATGCCTGTGGGAACCGAGAAACTCAGTCCCATGGCCTGTCCCGGCTCATGATAGGGGTCTTGGCCAATGATAACCACTTTTGTCTGGTCGAAGGGACAGAGGTTGAAGGCGTTGAAGATGAGATTGCCCGGTGGATAGCATGGCCCGCTCTGGTATTCGCGGTGTATCTGCTGTACCAGGTTGGCGAAGTAGGGCTTGCTGAATTCTTCCTCAAGGTGTTGTTTCCAACTGTCTTCTATCTTGACGTTCATGGTTTGATGTATAATGAAAGGAAAAAGGGAATCGAGGAAAAGGCGTATGGGCAGTGCCTGTCTTTTCCCCTGATTCCCTGTGTATTGAGACAAAATGCGGTCATCTTCTATTGAGGGGAAGATGCCGGTTGCGTTTACTTGTTGTCGCTGATGAGGCACTCACCGGTCATGTCGGCAGGCTGCTCCAGTCCCATGATATGGAGGATAGAGGGTGCCACGTCGGCCAGACGGCCGTCCTTGACGGTTGCCGAGTTGTTATTGGTAACGTAGATGAAGGGCACAGGGTTGAGCGAGTGAGCAGTGTTGGGCGTGCCGTCGGGGTTCATGGTGTAGTCGGCGTTGCCGTGGTCAGCGATGATGATGGCCTCGTAGTCGTTGGCCTTAGCCGTCTCGATGACCTCCTTCACGCAGTTGTCGACGGCCCATACGGCCTTGGCGATGGCGTTGTAGACGCCCGTGTGGCCCACCATGTCGCCGTTGGCGAAGTTCACCACGATGAAGTCGTAGGCCTGTGTATTGATGGCACCCACCAGTTTGTCTTTCACCTCGTAGGCACTCATTTCCGGCTTCAGGTCGTAGGTGGCCACCTTCGGCGAGTGCACCAGGATGCGGTCCTCGCCGGGGAATGGCTGCTCGCGTCCGCCGTTGAGGAAGAATGTCACGTGGGCATATTTCTCTGTCTCAGCTGTGTGCAGCTGGCGTTTGCCGTTATTGGAAAGATATTCGGCCAATGTGTCGCGCACGTCTTCCTTCGGATAGAGAATGTGGACACCCTTGAAGTTGGCATCATAGGGAGTCATGCAGTAGTACTGCAAATCCTTGATGGTGTGCATGCCTTCCTCTGGCATATCTTTCTGTGTGAGCACTTGTGTCAGCTCGCGAGCACGGTCATTGCGGAAATTGATGAAGATGACGACGTCGCCTTCCTGAATGGTTCCCTCGACCTTGGCGTTATGGATAGGCTTGATGAACTCGTCGGTCACGCCCTCGGCATAACTCTCGTCCATGGCCTTCAGCAGGTCATCGGCCTGTTTGCCCTTACCCTCGACGAGCAGGTCGTAAGCCTCTTTCACTCGATTCCATCGGTTGTCGCGGTCCATGGCATAGAAACGGCCCACGATGCTGGCGATGTGCGCATCGTTCTTCTCGCAGCACTGCAGCACCTCGTCGATGAAGCCGCGTCCGCTCTTCGGGTCACAGTCACGACCGTCCATGAAGCAGTGGACGTAGGTGTCCTTCAGACCATACTCCTTCGAGATCTCGAGCAGTTTGAATAGGTGGTTGAGGCTTGAGTGCACACCGCCTGTCGAGGTCAGGCCCATGATGTGAAGGCGCTTGCCGGTCTTCTGCGCATAGCCGTAAGCGCTGACAATCTCCTTGTTTTTCAGGATGTCACCGCTCTCGCAAGCCTTGTTGATCTTCACCAAGTCCTGATAGACCACGCGTCCTGCGCCGATATTGAGGTGTCCTACTTCCGAGTTGCCCATCTGTCCGTCGGGTAGACCAACGTCCTCACCGCAAGCGCGGAGCTGTGAGTGAGCACATGTAGCGTTGAGATAGTCGAGATAAGGAGTAGGCGTATTATAGATAGCGTCGCCTTTGTCGTGCTTGCCGATGCCCCATCCGTCGAGGATCATCAGGATTGCTTTCTTTGCCATAGCTGTAATGTTGTTATTGGTTTTGTATCTGTTTTGCAAAGTTACGACCTTTTCAGATTTTGGCAAAATGTGAAAAGGTTAAATAGGTTTATTTCACCACTTTCTTTCCGTTGACGATATAGATGCCGTGGGGAAGGGCTTGGATGCTGATGCCGAGATATTGTCCGGAGAGGCTGTAGACTCCTGTTTGGCGTTTCGTGGCTGTTGTCTCGATGCGTCTGATGGCTGTGTCTATAGGGCGCGTCACAGTGACATCGTCGAGGAAGAAGCGTCTGCTGGGCTCGAAGGAGATGCTGAGTGTGCCGGTGCCGGTGAAGCGCAGGGTATAAGTGGTCCATGCACCTTTGGTCATGGTAAGGCTTTCTTCTTTGCTTTGGCTATCCACAAACTTGCCATTGCCGTTGATTGACATCAGAAGAGCTGTGTTGTCCTTGGTGGTGTCCCATCCGGCGGCACGGAAGGAGAGCGTCATCGTGTCTGCCGCGGCCGTGAACGAGGGCGATGTGACGGTACCCGGAGTGCTGCTGGTGCCGAAGCGGGCGCATTTGTCTCCACCATAGGCTTTACTGGCAGTCCAGCCGTCGAGGTCGGGTGAGAACAAGCCGCTTGCAATCGTTCCATTGAATCCGCCTGAGTTTCCGCCCGTTCCGTTGCATTGGTCAAATGTCTCGTGGAGCAGATACTTGCCCGTGGCGGTTGTGTCAGGGCTTTCGGCAGTCTGGATCTTGAAGTCGAAGCTGATGTCGCCGTTGCTGTTCTCTGTGATGTTGTAGATACCGCGGTTCATATACTGCGATCCATCGGTGTTGGCGTTGTAGAGAGTTGCGGCTGGTTTCGAACGGTTGGTCAGCGAGTCGAGAGAGCCATTGGGGTAGAGGTCGTGCAGTTCCGAGCTTGTGTTGTAATTGCCATTCTTGTCGTAGTAGGAAGAACCGGCTTCGTTGTCTGCGTGGAAGATGGTGAGGCGCTGGTGGTCATTGCTCACGCCAGCTTGCTCATACTCGTCATTCTCCTGTGTACAAGCGTTTACGATGTTGTAGTTCCATATGTCGGGATCATAGTCAACGTGGCTCACCATCAGTCCGTGGCTGGGCAGGTTGATATCCCATCCCGTGCACTGTCTGTTCTCCAGTAGATAATATTCGTTGGGATAGGCAGGGTTGTAGATGATATAGGTTTCTCCATTCTTGCTTATCGACTGCATGGCTGTGATGGTGGTGTCGGTCTCCGATAGTTCGATGGGCTCATTCCATCCGCAGAACCATCGTTCCCATGCCGTGTAGTTGGGTGGTGTTAATCCGTTGCCGAGATAGTTGCCGCAGTCCATCAAGCTGAAGTCGCCCATGCCGAAATTGCCGCCGTAGTTGACGTCGTAGAGGTCGGGCAGCCCCATACAATGAGAGAACTCATGGCAGATGGTACCCAGTCCATCAAGCCCTTTCTCGCCGTTGAGCTCACACGAGCAGGCGTAGGTGTCGATTGTTACGCCGTCGAGGGTGATGGCCGATCCTCCGCTGTATAGCGAGAGGCTGTACTCATGGGGCCAGATGGTGCTGTTGCCGCCGCCGTCGGCCTGTCCCAGACCGGCGTAGAGCAAGAACACTTGTTCTACCTCGCCGTCTCCGTCCCAGTCGTAGTCAGTGAAGTCCACTTGTCCTTCGATCTGCTTGCAGACTTCTTTTACGAGTTCGTCCACAGGCTCGTCGTTACCGTCACTGGCTGAGCCACCATAATATTTATAGCTTTTCGAAGCGCGCACAGGGCCGACCACATCGAACGTGAGTTCGAACTGTCCGTTGCTTTGCGTGCTGAAATAGTCGCTCACCGAACCGATGAAGCCATTCTCCGAGTATCCTTTCTCGTTGGTGATTTTTTCGTAGAGCGCCTTGTCGTGGCCGCTAAGGAACTGCTTGTCGGGGAAGTCGACGAGGATGACCAGTCCTTTTTTCTGACCCTTGAAGGTCTGTGCGCTGCGTTTGCGGCTCATGCGGAGGCGGTTGACGGCAGTGCGTCGTGCGGCTGCCCTCTTCATCGAGTGCTGTGTTTGGGCATCGGCCACTTGCCACAAGTCGTCTTTTTCCACGTAGCGTGTGCCGTCCGCAGCTTGCCAATAGTGATTGAACTCGTCGCCGCGAAGCTCCACGCGTACGGTCGTGCCGTCGGTCAGTGTGATGGTCTTCCATTGTCCGCGCTTGGCGGGTACAGCCATCATCATTACCGCAACAAGTGAGAGCGCTGCGGTCATTAGAGATTTCTTCATGCTGTTATGTTGTGATCTTATTTGTTGCCTGTCGTTGTGGGCTTCCGCCCTATGGGTTGACAAAATTAAGAAGAAAATCGTAACGCACAAAGGCCAAGCGGTTAAAGTTGCTGAATTTTGCTGTGTTATGATGCTGTTACTGCATGATATTTCAGATTGCATAGATGAAAAACACAAAAAAGACTTACTATAATATGTGTTTCCGTATAATTTCGTATTTTTGCCACAGAAGTATATTATCCTATGGACCGTCATTGTCAATCGTCGCAAGCCTTTCTTTTTGGCCCTGGTCTTTGAATGGTATGTGTGAGCGGAACAAAAAAGGTTGGAGAAATCAGTGAAATCTCTCCAACTTGTTGTTTGGTGTCGTTGCTGAATGGGTTCCGATGCTTTTGAGACTTATTGTAAGGCTTTTAGCTGGTCTTGCGAAAGCCCAGTGATTTGGCTGATTTGCTCCAGGCTTATGCCGCACGTTAGCATCTTGCGAGCAATGGCGGTCTTCTCTTCTGCGCGTCCTTCTGCGCGTCCTTCTGCGCGTCCTTCTGCGCGTCCTTCTGCATGTCCTTCCATCTTGGCATTTCCCAGTACGTCGTTTTGGATCATGATGGCGTTGATATGCTCGTCGTAGGCGTGGCGCTCGGCATTCGACATTGCGTAATATTGCAGTTTTGCGCGGGCCTCTTGCAGTCCTGGCGCTGTGGTGTCCGGACTGATGACACCGTTCTTCAGGTAGTTGACCCACTCCTCAAGGGGCGATTTGGCAACAGCGTTGAACTCATTGACACGCACCAGAATGTAAGTGGGGAAGATGTCGGCAGGAGTCTTTTTGACAAAGGAACCCTTCTCTTTTGTACTGACCACAAGCTGGTCTTGTGTGTGCAGCCCGATGAAGTTGTTCTGTCCCACGTATATGTAGTCGGCCCCCTTACCCAGGTCGAAGTAGAGGATGCTGATGGAGTAGACCTTCTTCACCTCCTTGTAGGTGTTGCCCAGGTTGATGTGCTCCGTGATAGCTTTGGCCACGCCGTAGAGCACACGCTCGAGGTAATAAAGCTCGCTCGTGTTCTGTATCTCGACGATGATGATGTCGCCCTTGCTGTTCTTGGCCTTGATGTCCACCCGGTTGAACTTGTCGTCCTCTGCCTGTTGGTTTCCCTCACTTTCCAATATCTCCACAATCTTGATGGGCTCGTTGAGAAACACCGTTAGGAAGCCCTCGAGCACCCCGAAGTTGGCCTTCTGTCTGAGCAGCCGTTTGATGGCCCAGTCGAAGCGTATGTATTTGTCCCTAAGCTCTGTCATGTCGTCAAGTTATTATATATGCGGCAAAGATAATTTTTTTTTGCGACAAGCGCAAGGCTAAAGAACGAAAAAATCAGAAAAGCGTGCCGATTTTCGTTTGTTGCTTATGGGATGTGGTTTGCACTCATGCGCGAGATAGGGTTCTGCGCTGCCGCGGGCTGAACAATGTCTGCGTGAGCCGATGCGGGCTGAAAGCCCAGCAATT
>CAVIOP010000020.1:0-23328 GCA_963644485.1 bacterium
GACAAACTTTTTGACCAAAAAACACGACATTCCCTTTCCCCAGTTTTATACGACAATAGAGACAGACAATAGGCGACATTATAAAAAGGAAAGTGTCGTGATTGTGTTTTCACAAAAAATTGTCTCTATTGTCTCTATTGTCGTTAAAATAAAAACTTAAGCTATGAAGTTTAAATGCAAATCCAAAGATAGTAAAAAGGGAAATTATGAATGCTGGGATACATTTAAGACAGTTGTGTTGCGGAAAGTACTAATTTTGAAAATAACCTTGTTATAATTGCGTTAAACCAGTTAAATTTTTAATAATCATTGCTTGATATTTGAATTTATTCGTTAACTTTGCAACGAACAAAAAGAAGGATGATGGCACTGATTATCGTCGCTATATTGCTTGCAGGTTACCTGCTCATTGCAACCGAAAGCTTCACGCAAGTAAACAAGGCTGCAGTGGCAATATTTGCGTGTACGGCGGGTTGGGTGCTCTATGTCAGCTATGGCACAGATTTCGTCATGCAGCAACATCCTTCAGAATACTTGGCCTACTTGAATGGTGCAGAGCCGACAAGTGTCTCGGTGAAAGAATTCATTGCAAGCAATGTGTTTTTAAAATATGTGGGAAAAGCCTCGGAAATAGTGCTTTTCTTACTTGCAACGATGACCATTGTCGAAATATTGGACAATAACGGTTGTCTGGACTTTATTCCCCAATTGCTTAAGACGAGAAATGGCAAGCGCATCCTTTGGACGCTGTCAGTCGTGACGCTTTTGATATCGGTCAATCTCGATAATTTTACCACTACTCTTATGATGCTTGTCATCATGCGCAAAATCATACCCAACCGCCGACTACGGATGATTTACGGATCGGCTATAGTGGTGGCAGCCAATTGTGGAGGCGTCATGACGGTTATCGGTGACCCTGCAGGATTGATGTTGTGGAACAATGGCTTCGTCAGTGCCACGCATTACTCCATGACGCTCGTAATTCCGTGCTTTGTGGCGTGGCTTGTGCCAACGTTGTGGCTTAGTCGTTGCGTACCTACACGCGTTGAAACGGAATGGATAGCCATGCCTTACCGTGGAGACGACACCCGGCTCAATGTGTGGCAGCGGTTGCTCATGCTCTTTGTGGGCATTGGAGGGTTATGGTTCATTCCCACCTTCCATAACATTACGAAGCTGAGTCCGTTTCTTGGAGCATTGTGTGTGCTGGGTGTATTGTGGATTGTCAACGAGGCGTTCAACCGCAAACTGATGAATGTGGACGCCATGGAACGTCGACGCATGCCGCAGGCTTTGTTCTATGGAAACCACCAGCTCATCCTGTTTGTCATGGGAACAATCTTGGCGCTGGGGGTAGTCAAGGAGACAGGCATCTTGACACGCTTTTGGGAGTTGATGCAGACCATGGTTGTGGCCGACTGGATGCTGGGGCTTTGCGCAGGTGCCATCAGCTCCGTGCTCGACAACTTCGTTACGGCGGCCACTTTCATATCGGTCAATCCCTCTACGGAGATGAATGCGGCTTATTGGAACTTAGTGGCTTATGGAGCGGCCATTGGCGGCAATGTGCTGGCCATCGGCTCGGTGGCGGGTATGACGCTGATGAAGACCGAGCGAATACACATGGGCTGGTATTTTAAGAATGTGGGCGGCATGGCAGCCTTGGGGGCTGTGATGGGATACCTGATCCTCCTGCTGGTTCTATATATGTAAATCAATTTAAAACGTAATTACGATAGGTTATGGCAAAGATTAAGACAATTGGAATACTTACATCTGGTGGCGACTCTCCAGGCATGAACGCTGCTATCCGCGCTGTTACACGTGCTGGCATTTGCAATGGGTTTAACATCAAAGGAATCTATAGAGGGTACGAAGGCTTGATCAACGATGAGGTGATGCCTTTCAGCAGCGAGAACGTGTCGGGCATCATCATGCAGGGGGGTACCATCCTGCGTACTGCCCGCTCCAAGGAGTTTATGACGCCTGAGGGTAAGCAGAAGGCTTATGAGACCTTGCAGAAAGAGGAAATCGACGCTCTCGTAGTCATCGGCGGAAACGGCTCACTGACGGGAGCCAAGGATTTCGCAAGCGAATATGATGTCTGTTGTATCGGCTTGCCCGGCACCATCGACAATGACCTGTATGGCACCGACTCCACCATCGGCTACGACACCACGCTTAACACTATTGTGGAGTGCGTAGACCGTATCCGCGACACTGCGCAGAGCCATGAGCGTATCTTCTTCGTTGAGGTTATGGGCCGCGATGCCGGTTTTTTGGCACAGAACTCTGCCATTGCCAGCGGTGCAGAGGCTGCCATCATACCAGAGGATACAACCGACGTTGACCAGTTGGCTCAGTTCATGGAGCGCGGCATCCGAAAGTCGAAGAAGAGTTGTATAGTCATCGTATCGGAGAGCCCGAAGTGTGGTGCATTGTATTATGCCGACCGTGTGAAGAAAGAGTTCCCAGGATATGACGTCCGCGTCTCTATCCTCGGCCACCTGCAGCGTGGCGGTCGCCCCTCTGCCCACGACCGCATCTTGGCCAGCCGCACAGGTGTGGGAGCCATTGAAGCCATTATGCAGGGACAGCGTAATGTCATGGTGGGAATCCGCAACAATGAAGTGGTCTATGTACCCCTGATAGAGGCTATCCGCTCTGACAAACCTTTCGACAGAAAGCTCATCAAGGTACTTGACGACTTGAGCATCTAAGCACGGGCGCAGGTGCGAAATTAATTGAACAAACATCAAAAAATTTAAATCAAGATACTTTATGGTACATTTAAACGGACGTATCTCACAGATTATCGGTCCAGTAGTGGATGTCTATTTTGACACCCAAGGACAAGACGCTGAGAAGGTGCTGCCTAAGATTTATGAAGCCTTGACGGTGAAGCGCCCTGACGGCTCCAGTCTAGTCGTCGAGGTGCAACAACACATCGGAGAGAACACGGTGCGTTGCGTAGCAATGGACAACACCGATGGTTTGCAGCGAGGCCTGGAGGTCATTCCAACAGGAAGCCCCATCACCATGCCTGCCGGTGAGCAGATCAAAGGACGTATGTTGAATGTCATCGGACAGCCCATCGACGGCATGAAGACTCTCGACATGGAGGGAAGCTATCCCATTCACCGCCCCGCTCCAAAGTTTGACGAACTCTCCACTCACAAGGAAATGTTGGCTACAGGCATCAAGGTCATCGACCTCTTGGAACCTTACATGAAAGGTGGTAAGATTGGCTTGTTTGGTGGTGCTGGTGTAGGCAAGACGGTGCTCATCATGGAGCTTATCAACAACATTGCAAAGGGACACGACGGCTACTCCGTGTTTGCAGGAGTGGGTGAGCGCACGCGTGAGGGCAATGACCTCGTACGTGATATGCTCGAATCAGGTGTGATCCGCTATGGCGAGAAGTTCAAGAAGGCCATGGAAGAGGGCAAGTGGGACCTCTCGCTGGTTGACCCGGAGGAGTTGCGCAAGTCGCAGGCCACACTAGTCTATGGACAGATGAACGAGCCTCCTGGGGCACGTGCTTCGGTGGCCCTCTCTGGTCTGACGGTGGCCGAGGAGTTCCGCGACCACGGAGGCAAGGACGGCGCTCCCGCCGACATCATGTTCTTCATCGACAACATCTTCCGTTTCACACAAGCCGGTTCCGAGGTGTCGGCCCTGTTGGGACGTATGCCTTCGGCTGTGGGTTACCAGCCTACGCTGGCCTCAGAGATGGGTGCCATGCAGGAACGCATCACCTCCACCAAGAAGGGTTCTATCACCTCTGTGCAGGCCGTCTATGTGCCGGCAGATGACTTGACCGACCCTGCTCCTGCTACGACTTTCTCTCACCTTGACGCTACTACGGTGCTTGATCGTAAGATCACTGAGCTGGGTATCTATCCAGCCGTAGACCCGCTGGCTTCCACGTCACGTATTCTGGATCCGCTCATCGTGGGCAAGGAGCATTATGAATGTGCGCAGCGTGTGAAGGAAACATTGCAGCACTATAACGAGCTGCAGGATATCATTGCAATCCTGGGTATGGATGAGTTGTCTGATGAGGACAAGCTGGTGGTAAACCGCGCACGTCGTGTGCAGCGCTTCCTCAGTCAGCCGTTCGCCGTTGCCGAACAGTTCACGGGTGTTCCGGGTGTGATGGTAAGTATAGAGGATACTATCAAGGGCTTCAATGCTATTCTCGACGGCGAGGTCGACGATCTCCCAGAGCAGGCATTCATGAATGTCGGTACTATTGCGGATGCGAAGGCCAAAGGAAAGAAACTCCTTGAGGCTGCGAAGGGTTAAGCATAGGTTTGAAGGATTTTAAAACTTTGAGTCATGCTGAAACTTAAGATTGTCAGCCCTGAAAAGGTCGTGTACGACGGCGAGGCGGAGAGTGTAGTTGTTCCGGGTTTGCTGGGTCAGTTTGAGATTCTCAACAACCATGCTCCCATCATCTCCTCCCTAACCAGCGGAACGGTAACATATACTAACCGCGAAGGTAAGCAAAGCATCAATGTGCGGGGTGGCTTCGTTGAAATGAAGAAAAACGAGGTTTGCATTTGCGTTGAGGTTTGATAATTAACAGTTAAGAGGATGAATAGCATAAAGAAAGTGCGCAAGATAGGATTGTGGATGATAGTGGGGCTGACCCTGCTGACCCTCTTGGTCCTAAATGTTGTCCAGGAAACTTCTTGTTTAAACACGGTAGTTTGGATTGCACTGGCCGCATTGATAGTTTGGCTTGTTGTCATGGCTGTCCTCTCATGTATGACAACCCGAAAGGGTAACGTCGGATAGGGTAGTGCATCATGCCATCATTGACAAGCTTCATCTGTTGTGCGCTGCTGTTCTTAATTCTCGCACTGGCGTGGATTTTTGGGCTAAGCCTCGTCAAGAGGTTGGCGCCACAGCATCTGGTCGCCTTCTGCGTACTCTTTACATCTGTACGTCTGACGGTTGTCCTGGCTGTTATTGGAACGTATGTGTTTTGCCTGTCAGATAGTCTAGCTGAGTCCAAGGCGTTTGCGGTTATGGCGCTCATCATGTATGGACTGATGATGGTGATAACGTATGTGATAAAACATTAATTGATAAGTGTATAAATGAAATTGGTTAAACATATTGTCAGCCTGCTGGTCCTGTTGACGACGACTCTCTCGGTGGCTGGTGCTGAGAACAACGAAAAGTCCCAGTCACCCAACGTCAGTGAGATTGTTCTCGAACATATCAAGGATTCCTATGATTGGCATGTGACTGATATAGGCAATCGCCATATCGTCATCAATCTGCCGGTCATCGTCAAGAGTTCTACGGGTTGGCATGTATTCAGCACGGCCGAGTTTGCTTCCCAGCCTGACGCTAAAGGCTATCGGATGGGACCGGACCATTTGGCACTGGCTACTAAAGGAGCCCACGCAGGCAAGGTGGTAGAGCTGGTCAACGGACAGGAGGTTCTGCCGTTTGACATTTCCATTACCAAGACGGTGGCAGTGATGTTCATCAACGTGGCCATCCTGTTGTGCTGCATCCTCTTTCCTGCGCGTTGGTACCGTCACCACAAGGCCAGCGACCCTGCCCCTGGTGGCTTCACTGGACTAATTGAGATGCTGGTGACGTATGTAGAGGATAGCATCATCAAGCCTGGTGTGGGTGAAGAAGGATACGAGAAGTATTCTCCCTATTTGATGACTTGTTTCTTCTTTATCCTTACTTGTAACTTGATTGGCATAGTGCCTTTTCCGCCCGGATCGGGCAATGTTACAGGTAACATTGCTGTCACGTTCTTCCTTGCTGTATGCACATTCATTGTAACACAATTTAGTGGTACCAAGCACTACTGGAAGGATATCTTTTGGCCCGATGTGCCAATGGCATTAAAGGCGTTTCCACTGATTCCTGTCATCGAATTTGTGGGCATCTTCACAAAGCCTTTTGCCTTGATGATCCGACTCTTTGCCAATATGATGGCTGGACATGCCATCGCCGTGTCATTGGTCTGCATCATCTTCATAGTGGCGTCAAAGGCATTGTCAGTGTTGATTGGCATGTCGGTGCTGAGTATAGTGATGGCAGTGTTCATGATGTTGCTTGAGTGTATGGTTTGCTTTATCCAGGCAATGGTGTTCACTATGTTGAGTTCGATTTTCATCGGTCTCGCGCGAGAAAAATAAACATTATAAATAACAACAAAAACGTTAAAGATTATGATTTCATTATTATTGGCAGCTGAAGCTGCAGCAGGTCTTGCAAAGTTAGGCGCTGGTCTTGGCGCAGGTATCGCTGTTATCGGCGCAGGTATTGGTATCGGTAAAATCGGTGGCCAGGCCATGGACGCTATGGCTCGCCAACCTGAGGTGATGAACAAGATTTTCACGAACATGATTGTTGCGTCTGCTTTGGTCGAGGGTGTTGCCCTGTTCGCAGTGGTCGTTGCATTCCTTTGCATCTAATCGTCGTAAGAGTTTATAGCTGCGTATGGATTTGTTAACGCCAAGTACGGGCTTGCTTTTCTGGACGACTATCGTCTTCCTGATTGTGCTTTGCATCATCGGCAAATGGGGATTCCCGATCATCTGCAAGATGGTAAGGGAGCGCAAAGCCTTCATCGACGACAGTCTTCGCAAAGCCCATGAGGCCAACGAGAAGCTTGCCAACATACAAAAAGAAGGAGAATCCATTCTGCAGGAAGCCCGCGAGAAACAGGCAGCCATCTTGAAGGAGGCTGCCGATACCCGTGAGGCGATTGTCGCGAAAGCTCAGGAAAAAGCGAAAGAGGAGAGCGCTCGCATAGTGAGTGATGCAAAAGCGGAAATCACTAACGAGAAGCAGCAGGCCATTCGTGAAATCCGGGCTCAGGTCGCTGAATTGTCAGTGAAGATAGCAGAGCGCATTGTGCGTGAGAAACTCTCTGACGACGACAAGCAGATGGAACTGATAGACAAACTGCTGGATGAAGTGACAGTTGATGACAAAAACAAGTAAATAAGTGTAGCTTATGGACTTAGGTGTAATATCGGTCAGGTACGCACGGGCACTTCTGAAGAGTGCCGAGGACATGAAGCAAGAGGATGCTGTTTACAAGGAGATGCAAATTCTCTCGCAGAGCTATCTCCAAGTGCCGTCCTTACGCTCCACGATAGACAATCCCATGCTCGGAAAAGACAAGAAGGAAGCCTTGCTTCAGACAGCTTGTGGCGGAGAGGTCACAGACTTGACGCTTCGTTTCCTGCAGCTTGTCCTCAAGGAGGATAGGGAGACCACCCTGCAATTTATAGCTGCTTCTTATGTGACACTTTATCGTCAACAGAAAAACGTCACCCGAGGAAAACTTGTTACTGCTGTTGCTGTCTCTCCTGAGACGGAGAACAAAATGAAGGCGATGGTGGAAAACAAAACTCATGGAACGGTGGAATTCAATACCGAGGTAGACCCCGACATTATCGGAGGATTTGTCTTGGAATATGATACCTACCGTATGGATGCAAGTGTAAAGACAAAACTTAACACGATACTTAATCAATTAAAGAAATAATCAATGTCAGATAAAATTAGACCAAGCGAAGTGTCTGAGGTTCTGCTCAAGCAACTTGAAGGAGTCAATGCTGGGGAGCAGTTTGATGAAGTGGGTACGGTGCTGACCGTTTCGGATGGCGTGGCCCGCATCTATGGACTGCGTCACGCGGAGGCCAGTGAGTTGCTTGAGTTTGAGAATGGCACTATGGCTATCGTGATGAACTTGGAGGAAGACAACGTGGGTTGTATCCTTCTGGGTTCTACGGATGGTATCAAGGAAGGGCAGAAGGTGAAGCGCACGCACCATATTGCTTCCATTCGTGTGAATGACAATTTCTTGGGACGTGTAGTCAATCCTCTCGGAAATGCTATTGACGGCAAGGGTGACATTGACTTGACTGACTCATTCGAGATGCCACTCGACCGCAAGGCCCCGGGTGTGATTTATCGTCAGCCAGTGAAGACACCTTTACAGACAGGCTTGAAGGCAGTAGACTCTATGATTCCTATCGGTCGTGGCCAGCGTGAGCTGATTATCGGTGACCGTCAGACCGGTAAGACTGCCATTGCTGTGGACACGATCATCAATCAAAAGGCCAACTTTGAGGCAGGCAAGCCCGTCTATTGTATTTATGTAGCCATTGGCCAAAAGGCTTCTACCGTTGCAGCATCGGTGCAGACGTTGAAGGAACATGGCGCATTGCCTTACACCATTGTTGTTAGCGCCACAGCGGCTGACCCGGCTGCCATGCAATATTATGCTCCATTTGCAGGCGCTGCCATCGGCGAGTATTTCCGCGACCGCGGTTATGACGCTCTTGTGGTCTACGACGACCTGTCAAAGCAGGCTGTTGCCTACCGTGAAGTGTCTTTGATTCTTCGCCGGCCTTCTGGTCGAGAAGCCTACCCCGGCGATGTGTTCTATCTGCACTCACGTCTGCTCGAACGTGCAGCCCGCATCAACGACCAGCAGGAAATTGCCGAGCAGATGAACGACCTGCCCGAGAGCTTGAAAGGCCATGTGCGCGGTGGTGGTTCGCTGACGGCTCTGCCTATCATCGAGACCCAGGCAGGCGATGTCTCGGCTTATATTCCCACCAACGTGATTTCCATCACCGATGGTCAGATTTATTTGGAGACCGACTTGTTCAATCAGGGATTCCGTCCTGCTATCAACGTGGGTATCTCCGTCAGCCGTGTGGGTGGTTCCGCACAGGTTAGGAGTATGAAGAAGGTTGCCGGAACCTTGAAGATTGACATGGCACAATATCGAGAGTTGGAGAGCTTCTCCAAGTTCTCGAGCGATATGGATCCAGTGACAGCCATGACCATTGACAGAGGCCGGAAGAACAATCAATTGCTCATTCAGCCGCAGTATAGCCCAATGCCTGTAGGCGAGCAGATTGCAATCTTGTATTGCGGTGTGCATGGACTCATGCATGATGTGGAGGTAGGGCAGGTGCGTGCTTGCCAAGACCAGTTCTTGGAGCAGATGCGTACTAAGCACCAAGACATCATCGACAACCTTGCAGCTGGAAAACTCCTCGATGAGGATGTCAAGACAATTGAAGAGGTCATGGCGAACGTGACTGGACAGTTTAAAAAGTAAAAGCCTATGCCGTCATTAAAAGAGATCAAGACCCGCATTGGCTCTGTCAAGAGCACCCGTAAGATTACGAGTGCCATGAAGATGGTAGCCTCATCCAAGCTTCACCATGCTCAGACAGCCATTCAGAACATGCTCCCTTATGAGAACATGTTGGAGCATATTCTCAAGGCTTTCTTGGTTTCTGTGCCTGATGCTCAAAGCGTTTATGACACGGAGAGAAGCGAGATTAAACATGTGGCGCTGATTGTGTATTCGTCTAACGGCTCCCTCTGTGGCGGTTACAACGGCAATGTTATCAAGAAGATGATGCAGACAATTGCGGGTTATCAGGCTCAAGGAGTCAGCGATATTACGATTTATCCCATCGGTCGTAAGGTTGCGGAAGCTGCGGCGAAGCTGGGGGTTAATTGTGCAGGTGATTTCACAGAACTGGCAGACAAGCCGAAAGCGGCTGACTGTGCGGCTATTGCTGAAGAAATTACCTCTAAGTTCGTGAGTCGTGAGTATGATAAGGTTGAGATGATTTATCATCATTTCAAGAGTGCAGGCATGCAAATTCTCACGTGTCGTACATTCTTGCCTATAGACTTGTCAACCGAGAAGATTGGAGCTTACAATGATCGTGACTTGACTTCAAATGTTGTAACACAAAAGGCTCAGGAATATCTTCGGAAGAAAGGTAGAACCACTGGTCAACAGAAGAAGGATGTTATGGAACTCAATGATGATTTCATTGTGGAGCCTGACATGGAGACTGTGCTCAAGTCGCTCATACCCAAGCTGCTCAATTTGATGGTCTACACAGCTCTCCTCGACAGCAATGCGTCGGAGCATGCCGCTCGCATGGTAGCCATGCAGACTGCAACGGATAATGCTGACGAATTGTTGAAGTCGCTCAACCTTGAGTTCAACAAAAGTCGTCAGGCTGCTATCACTAACGAACTTCTTGATATTGTTGGAGGCTCCGCCAACAATTGACGTTGAGTCCATCTGTAAAACAAGAGGTGCCAAGGACATACTTCTGTTTCTTGTCACCTCTTGTGCTTTGTCCTATGGTGTTGTTCGTATGCAAAAAGGGTCTTTTGGTAGCAAGCTGAGCGTTGTAGTTGCCAGGTGTCGGTTATGCTTTCAGCTGCAGTTGCAGACAGCACCACTCGTCCTTTTTCTTCCTGCCTGTTTCCTCTAATCCTAAAGAGATAGCTTTGTCGAGCAACAAAGGAATGTCCTCTTCGTAAAAACCGCTCATGACAAGCCGTGCCTTGGATGCCATTACCTCTACGTAGGCGCTCATGTCGTTAAGGAGTATGTTGCGGTTGATATTAGCCAGTACGACATCGAAAAGCCCCGAGACATGTGTAAGCACAGAAGCGTCGCCACACAACACCTGCATGTCGTTCACGTCGTTGAGTACAGCATTGTCTTTGGCGTTGTCTGCACTCCATTCATCGATATCATAACCGACAACCTCTGTGGCCCCCAGTTTTGATGCGGTGATACCCAAAATGCCAGTTCCGCATCCACAGTCGAGCACGCGTTTTTGTTCCACGCCGAGTTCAAGCAACGACTCGATAACCATCTGCGTGGTGTAGTGTGTGCCTGTTCCAAAAGCCTGCTTTGCCTTGATGCCAATGAGTGTTTCGCCTTGTGTGTGAATGGGGCGTTCACGCCGTGCGTCATACACCAAAACCTTCCTGTTGATGTCAATGGGTTCAAATCCAGCCTCTTCCCATTGTTCGTTCCAGTCCTTATCCTCCATGTCTTCCAGGGAATAAGTGATGCTGATGCCTTCTAGTGGTACTGTGGACAAGCTGTACTCGAGAGAACCCTGGTCGAAAAGGTCTCTTTGCACATATCCTTTTATGCCATTGTCTGTATCTTCGAATGCCTCAAAGCCTATTTCGCTTGTGAGGTCTGCTATGAGGTCCCGCGCCGTCTGTATCAAGGCTTCTGGCCCTGTAACTTTAAAGTTTGCTACTTTATATTTCATTATTTCATGTCTTTAATAATGCAAAATTAAGAAAATAATAGGGAAAAACCTATCGCGGTTTAGGGTTTTTCCTTACTTTTGCAGAATGAATAGCTATATTTTTGTAGCATGATATAGAATATAAAATAAAAGCAAACAGATATGAAGAAATCATTTTTTCTCTTAGCTTTTGCCGGAGCGTTTACTCTTCAGTCTTGGGCTCAAAGCGACGACATGTATTTCATGCCTAGCAAGTCGAAGACAAAAGTGACGTCTCAGGAAACATCGGCTTATTATGTCGGGAGCAGCCGTGATGTGGATGAGTATAATCGCAGAGGTCGTTTTGGCAGTTCCTATCAGCCAATAGCTCCAGATTCTTTAGGCAACGATATCATTGCTTTTCAGAAAGGAACTGGCGTTTATCCCGACTCCAGTTATGTGGATACCACTTTTTCTTATACGTGCAACCCCAACTGGGAGTATGAGGACTTCCCTTATACACGCCGTTTGAGTCGCTGGTATGGTTACTATGATCCTTGGCTTTATAGCTATTGGGGACCAGGCATGTGGGATTTCTTTGACCCCTGGTATGATTCCTGGTACTATGGTGCCTATGCTGGGTGGTATGATCCCTGGTTTTATAGTTACCACAGATGGGGGTGGCCTTATTATGGCGGTTGGTATAGCTGGGGCTGGAACTATCCCTACTGGGGCGGTTATCATATCCAGTATGCTGGAGGCAACCCACGTGGCGTGACCGGCAACCGTACTTGGAGCTTCAGAGGAGCGGGCACGGGAACAACGGCCGGCCGCTACTCTGGAACGCACGGTAGGGTAGGCACTAGCACCTCGAGAAATACCTACACGTCGCGCAGCAACAGCAACCGTTCGTTTGGTTCGCGTGTTAACAACAATACCTATTCTAACAACTCGCAGAACCGTACCTATACCCCCAATCGCTCCACGGCCACTTTCCACAATAGCACACCTTCCGCCGGCAGCTTCGGACGATCCGGTGGAGGTAGTTATGGTGGAGGTCGCTCGGGTGGCGGCTTTGGCGGAGGACATGTCGGCGGTGGAGGCGGTGGCCACTTTGGTGGTGGACGACGTTGACCAGTTGCCGTATTATTTGAAATCAACTGTAATTCAATTTAAAGTCAGAAACGATTATGAAGAAAGTAAGATATGGCGTTGTTGTGGCCTTGTCTATGATGGTCGCGCCCCTTTCGGCGCAAGAGACATACCAGGACACGAAACTTGTGGATAATGAACTCAACGGCACAGCCCGGTATGTAGGTATGGGCGGAGCTCTCGAGGCTCTTGGTGCTGACATTTCGACCGTTGGCAGCAACCCTGCTGGTGTTGGTCTCTTCAGATCCAGTCAGGTGTCTCTGTCCGGTGGTCTAGTTTCGCAGAGTGACGCAACTACAGCACCTTCCTTTGGAGATATCAAAATGCGCATCAATGGCAACAAGACCAATGCCAGCTTTGATCAGATAGGACTAGTCTATGCCATGCCCACCGGTCAGCAGAGTTTTTTGAACTTTGCGTTCAACTATCACAAGAGTCGCAATTTCGATCAGATACTCAATGCAGGCGGGATACTGGACAATGCTTCCCAAAACAAGTTGACGGCGATGAAGTATCCGTATGGCAGCGACTATAATTGGAACGGCGTGGATGCCAACTATTCCTCCCTATTGACCCCAATTTTAAATGATCAGGGGAAGCAGGTAGGCCTTGATTATCTTAACGGGACGGAATATCTCTTCGGACAATATCAAAAGGGATATATCGGAGAGTATGACTTCAATATCAGTGGTAACCTCAATGATCGTGTCTATCTCGGCTTGACTGTAGGCTTGCGCGATGTGAATTATCGCACCAACAGCTATTACACCGAGAACCTGGAGCTGAGCACCAGTTCCGAATCGTGGGAGGAACTTCATATTGACGGAACTGGATTTGATATCAAGGCCGGTGTTATTTTCCGTCCGATAGAGAGTTCACCTTTCCGTGTTGGCTTATATGTTCACACCCCTACATGGTATGACCTCTCGCTTTCTTCGGCCAATGACGTGACGATGTCTGATGCTCAAGGTTCCGCCAAGAGCGGACAGAAGGCTGATTATGACTACAAGGTTTACACTCCGTGGAAATTCGGTGTGAGCTTGGGACACACGATAGCCAACTGCCTCGCCCTGGGTGCCACCTACGAGTATACCGACTATGGTTCCATCGATAACCGTGTGAACGATGGTGGCCACTATGACTATTGGGGAAGTTTCTATGAGGATAGCTCAAGTGACAATGTGATGAACGCTCACACCAAAGCCACGCTGAAAGGTGTCAGTACCTTGAAATTCGGTTTGGAGTACAAGCCGATGCCAGAATTCTCTATTCGCCTGGGGTACAACTACGTCAGCCCGATGTTTGAAAAGACGGGCTTTCGCGATGGAAGCCTTGAGAGCTTGGGGTCTGCCTATGCCACTTCGACAGACTACACCAACTGGAAATCGACCAACCGCATCACTGCTGGACTCGGTTATCAGATGAAGAAGTTCTTCATTGACCTGGCATATCAATACAGTAGCACCAATGGCGAGTTCCATCCTTTTACCGATTATGTCGCTGACGATGCCACCTCGTCTGATAACTGTATTGTCGATGGTGTCAAAGTAAGCAACCAACGCAATCAGTTGCTTCTGACATTGGGCTATCGCTTTTAGCATTGTCGACCTTCCGTTGGCAACTATTTTGCTGGATGCTTCCATCGATTGTCTTTTGGACAGGCGGTGGAAGCATTTTTGCAATCTTCGCCTCGCAAATCCCAAGCGTTGTTTAGATTCACCATAACTTGAACGTTCAGTGAAATCATTTGTCTCTTTGGTATAAAGATGGAGACTCAACCACATGTGAATGAAAAATAATGCGAATTATGTGGAAGGTAGTTTTATTTTTAGTAACTTTGCATGTGAAGAGGCGGATGTTTTCGCTGCGCGAATTAAAGGGACATTCATACTTAAGTGGCATGCCAGTCAAGGGGCCATGAGCCTTTGCCATAAACTTCAAACGATATGACACGAATCTACATACTATTTTTCTTTTTGATGATTTCGGGCCTGGAGACAGTTCAGGCGCAGAAGCGAGAGTTCAGAGGCGCTTGGATACAGGCGGTGAACGGACAGTTCATGGGCATGTCGCGCGACCAAATGCAAAAGGTGCTGACCTACCAGTTGGACGAGTTGCAAAAGGATGGAGTGAATGCCATTATCTTCCAGGTAAGGCCTGAGTGTGATGCCCTCTACGAGAGCCGTCTTGAGCCTTGGAGCCGTTTCCTCACAGGCAGTCAAGGAAAGGCGCCGCAACCCTATTGGGATCCCTTACAATGGATGGTGGAGCAGTGCCACAAGCGCAATATGGAAATCCATGCGTGGATCAATCCTTTTCGTGCCAAGACCAAGGGTACTACATCCTTGGCTGTCAACCATATCGCAAGCATGCATCCCGACCGCTGCTTCGCTTATGATGGGCTGTACATTCTCAATCCGTCCTTTCAGGAAAACAGAGATTACATCTGCAAAGTTGCGGAAGACATCGTTTCACGTTACGAAATAGATGGTTTCCATATAGATGACTATTTTTATCCATATCCTGTAGCAGGCCAAGTGATACCCGACCAACAGCAGTTTGAAGCCGACCGAAGGGGCTTTTCAAATATAGGCGACTGGAGGCGTGACAACGTGAATGTTTTCATCAAGCAACTATATGAAACGATTCATCGCTGCAAGCCTTGGGTGAAATTTGGTGTGTCGCCCTTCGGCATTTACCGCAATCGCAAGTCGGATCCCGAAAAGGGCTCACAGACTAATGGCTTGCAAAACTATGATGACCTCTATGCTGACGTGCTCAAGTGGGTCAATGAAGGATGGGTAGATTATTGTGTGCCACAAATATATTGGCAGATTGGCCACCCCTCTGCCGACTATGAGACGCTTGTCAAGTGGTGGGACAAGTATGCTGCCGCACGCCCCCTCTTCATTGGTGAAGATGTGGAGCGCACTTGCAAATATCCTGACTTGATGAACTCGAAAAGCCATCAGATGGCAGCCAAGCACGCCTTGCACCAAGATATGCGTCACGTAGGGGGTACCGTACTGTGGTATGCCAAGGCTGTTGTTGACAATGTGGGCAACTACGGTACTGTGCTTCGGACAAACTATTGGAAAAATCCAGCCCTCCAACCCTTGATGCCCTTCATCGATGGCAAGCGCCCTAAGGCACCCCGCAAGGTGAAGCCTGTCTGGACTCCTGGTGGCTATTACCTTTTTTGGCAGGTTCCCAAGGGCAAAGACTGGGATGACATTGTGTCCAAGTTCGTCATCTACCGTTTTGCTAAAAATGAAAAGGTCAATCTGGATGATCCATCCAAGATTGTAACTATCACCGACCAGACCATGTATCAGTTGCCTTATCGAAAGGGAAAGGAGAAATATACCTATGTCGTTACAGCTCTTGACCGCTTGCAAAACGAAAGCAAGGCCAAGAAAGTGAAGGTGAAACTCTAATAGGGGTAACGTGTAAACGAAAAGGGCGATAGTGCAATTGCAATCATGCAGTTGCGCTATCGCTCTTTCTGTTTATATAAGATTGTGCCAGTTTCCGTTAGCGGAAGTCACAGGTAGGTTGTGTCACTCTTTGAACAAGTTGTCGAAGAAAAGATCCAGGTCTTGGTTCAGCCCTTCCATGAGGTCACCACCCAGGATAACGGTATCGTCGTCTGAGACATAGAGCTCGGCGGTGAAAGTCTTTTCCTCATCCTCCAGTACGAAGCTAAAGGGCTTCATGATGCCCATCTTGTCTATCGCCTGATGGCATTTCTTCAACCCCTCACGAAGTATGCGAGCCGCATGGTCGTAGAAGTGCTCGTCTTCATTGCCAATCCATTGTTCAACCACACAACGTGTGATTTCTCGGTCGTCATCATCAAAGGCAATGAGTTCTCCGCTCTCTTGTGACGCGTAAACGTGAATGTCTGTCATGATGGATGCCTCATCACAAGGGGGAAATTTCTCGGCAATCTTTCTCAAGAACCGTTCTGTCTGAAGAGAAGTCTGCTCTGTAGCTTCCATAATGCTATGTTTGTTTGGTTTGATGCAAAAATAACACATAATTGTTAATACACAAAGAAATCCCATGTTTTTTTGCCTCAGATATGAAATATATGGGAAAATATTTGAGTGATTGAATTTTTAATGTTACTTTTGAACAGAAATTAGGTTTCATCAATGCAAAACAATATACAACACAGCGGCATTGTAGATTCAGTGTCTGGAGGTCATGTAGTGGTTCGTGTCACTCGACTGCCGGCCTGTTCTTCCTGTCGGGGGTCGCAGCGTTGCCATTCTGCAGATGGCGGCGACAGGCTCATAGAGTTACCAGCATTGGATGATGACGACTATCATGTGGGCGACCCTGTGCTAGTGTGCGCTGACGCCAGTGTCGGTCGTTTTGCTGTTCTCTTGGGCTTTTGCCTACCTCTTATGTTGTTGGTGAGTATGACCGTTTTGGTGCATGTGATGACGCATGATGACACTGTTGCTGCACTTTGTGGCTTGGCAGTACTCTTGCCTTATTACCTAGTGCTTCGGATCTTCCGCTTGAAGATACAGCGAAAGGTCATCTTTCGGCTGAGAAAAATCAATGGCACAGAGGATAATATCAAAAATAAACGAATACAAGAATCATTATGAATTATATTTTGACTGCAGTAATTGCTTTGGGATCGATCGCCTTGGTCGCCGCCGTGGTTCTTTTCGTCGTGTCCAAGAAGTTTGCGGTGAAGGAGGATCCTCGCATCGGACAAGTGCAGGAACTGCTTCCGGGTGCCAATTGTGGTGGATGTGGTTTTGCGGGATGCTCGGGTATGGCATCTGCCCTTGTGGCTGGTGCAGCCCGAGGCGATATCTCTGGATTGAGCTGTCCCGTGGGTGGTCAGGCTATCATGGAGAAGGTCTGCAGCCTATTGGGCATGGCACTTGGACAAAGTGATCCGCGGGTGGCGGTGATTCGATGCAATGGCAGTTGTGACAATCGGCCCCGCATAGCGGAATATGACGGTCTCCATACATGTGCGGCTATGAATGCAACGGGCATTGGCGAGACGGCGTGCGGCTATGGATGCCTTGGGTGTGGCGATTGTGTTTCGGCTTGTCAGTTTGGTGGTTTGCACATGAATGCAGAAAAGGGCTTGCCAGAGGTCGATGAGGATTTGTGTACGGCGTGTGGTGCCTGTGCTACAGCCTGCCCACGACATATCATTGAACTCCGCAAGAAGGGACCCAAGAACCGGCGGGTCTTTGTTTCTTGTATCAATCAAGACAAGGGTGTTGTGGCCCGCAAGGCATGTCAGGTTGCTTGCATAGGTTGCGGAAAATGCCAGACAGTATGCAAGTTTGACGCCATTACCGTTGCCGACAATCGGGCTTATATCGATGAAGACAAGTGTAGGCTTTGCACAAAGTGTGTCGACACCTGTCCTGCAAATGCTATTATAAAGGTCAATTTCCCTGTCAGAAAACCAGTTGTTACGAAACAAGTAGAGGAGGAGAAAGCATGAAACTGCGTACATTTAGAATTGGAGGTGTCCATCCCGAAGAAAACAAGTTGACTGCAGATAATCCTGTTGTTGCGGCCAGTCTTCCGAATACGGCAGTATTCCTGTTGTCGCAACACATAGGTGCACCTGCCAAACCTGTGGTGAGCCGAGGCGAAAAGGTCAAAGTTGGAACTTTGCTTGCAGAGGCCGGAGGATTTGTGTCGGCTCCCATCTATTCGTCGGTATCGGGTACGGTGGCAAAAATAGACACCGCACCCGATGCCACAGGCTATCGGAGACCTGCCATATATGTCAATGTGGAGGGAGACGAATGGGAAGAGACCATTGACAGAACGGACACGCTGGAAACCTTGTCTGTTCACCCCGAACTGACTGCGGAAGAAATCATTGCCCGCATTAAGCGAGCAGGAGTGACGGGTATGGGTGGAGCCGGCTTCCCCACATTTATCAAGTTGACGCCCCCTCCGACCGCCAAAGCCGAGTGTGTCATTCTCAATGGCGTGGAATGTGAACCCTATATCACAGCCGACTACCGGCTGATGGTAGAGCATGCGGATGAGATATTGGTAGGACTAGACTTGCTGATGAAAGCTGTCGGTGTGGAGAAAGGATATATAGGAATAGAAGAAAACAAGCCGGAGGCCATTGCTTTGTTTTCGGAAAAGACAACTGATGACCCTCGTATTGTGGTTGTTCCTTTAAAACGAAAATATCCGCAGGGTGGCGAGAAACAACTGGTAGATGCCGTCATGAGACGGCAGGTGCCTGCACCGCCTGCCATCCCTGTGAACGTGGGAGCTGTGGTGCAAAATGTGGGCACTGCGTTTGCTGTCTATCAGGCCGTAATGAAGCACAAACCGCTCTTTGAGCGCTATACTACGGTTACGGGAAAGCATCTTAAACAACCTGGCAATTACTTGGTCAGGATAGGGACTCCATTTGCCCAATTGATAGAAACTTGTGGAGGACTTCCCGAAGGAGAAAACAAGGTGTTGGCCGGCGGTCCTATGATGGGCAAGGCGATAGTGAGCCTCGAGGTACCTGTCTGCAAGGGAACCAACTCCATCACTGTGCTGACGGGCGACGATGCTCACCGTAAGGCTGTGCAACCCTGCATAAGATGCGGTAAATGCGTGGATGCTTGTCCGATGGGACTCGAACCCTTTCTCTTAGCCACTCTGTCGAGCCTCAAAGAGTACGAAAGACTGGAAAAGGAATACGTAACCAGTTGCATATCATGCGGCTCGTGCCAGTTCACATGCCCGTCTCACCGACCCATACTTGACAATATTCTTCAGGGAAAAGGAGAGGTGATGCGGAAGATTAAGGCCAGGAACTCCCGCAAATAGACTTATTAGCACAATATTATTGAAGTACATATTATGGGAAAATTAATAGTTTCTCTATCCCCTCATACCCATGGTCATGACAGCGTGGAACGCAACATGCGTGGTGTGATGATAGCCTTGTTGCCAACTTTCTTGGTCTCGCTCTGTTTCTTTGGACTTGGCGCTGCTGTGGTTTGTCTCACCAGCGTGGCGTCATGTATGTTTTTCGAATGGGCTATCACCCGATACGTGTTACATCGTCCTACCACGCTGAGTGACGGGTCTGCCATGCTGACAGGCATACTGCTGGGGCTTAATCTCCCCAGCAATTTCCCCATCTGGATGATAATCATAGGATCGTTGGTGGCCATCGGAGTAGGTAAGATGACATTTGGCGGACTGGGTACCAACATCTTTAATCCGGCCCTTGTTGGACGATGCTTTTTGTTGGTTAGCTTTCCTGCAGCTATGACATCATGGCCCGTTGCCGGCCAATTGACATCCTACTCTGATGCAGTGACTTCCGCAACTCCCCTTAGTGTCATGAAGAATGCCATCAAGACGGGAGATACACAGATGCTTGACAAGTTGCCTGGCGCAGTGGATAGCCTGTTGGGCGATATGAGCAACGGGATGGGTGCTGGAGCCGTGGGGGAAGTGTGTGCCTTGGCTTTACTGTTGGGACTGGCCTACATGCTTTACCGGCACATCATAACTTGGCATATTCCCACAAGTATCATCCTTTCGGTGTTTGTGTTCAGTGGGTTGTTGCATCTGGCAAATCCCATTTATGCCAATCCTGTGGAGGTCATTCTCAGTGGAGGACTTCTCTTGGGTGCCATCTTCATGGCGACCGACTACGTCACTTCTCCAATGAATCACCGTGGCCAGCTCATTTATGGTATCGCTATAGGCTTCCTGACCGTGGTTATCCGCAACTGGGGTAGTTATCCCGAGGGTATGTCATTTGCTATACTCATTATGAACGCATTTACTCCGTTGATCAACTTCTATGTGAAACCCAAACGTTTTGGCGAGAAGGTTGTTTAGAACAAAACAAAATAACGAGATAGGATATGGAGAAGATAAAATCATCCTTGTCGAATATGCTCTTCGTCCTGGTTGGCTTTGCGGTTTTGATTGGGGCCCTGTTGGCGTTGGTCAATAACCTGACTGAGGGGCCAATTGCTGAAAAAGCCGACAAAACCCTGCGGGAAGGCATACAGACCGTCATGCAGGCACAGGAGGTAAAGGTAGGCAAGCCGGACACTGTCAGACAGATGGAGAATGGTAAAGGAATGGCTTTTGTCGTGCATCGCGTGAGTGATGCTATGGGAAAAGACTTGGGTGCCGCAGTGGAGAGTACAGTCATGGGCTTCGGCGGTGACTTGAAGGTGCTTGTCGGCTTTGACTCCGATGGACGAATATTGGGATACACGATTCTGCAAACATCAGAGACACCAGGCCTGGGCATGAAGGCCGACAAGTGGTTTCAGAAAGACGGCAAAGGAAACGTCATCGGAAAGAGTCCTGCTGACGGAGAACTTGCTGTCAACAAGGACGGTGGAGATGTGGACGCCATTACAGCCTCTACCATCACCAGTCGTGCTTTTCTGAAGGCCGTCAACCAGGCTTATGCGGCTTATGCCCATCCAACCATTGATGGCAATAGCGGAGCAAGTAGTCAAATGAAAAAATGACATTATACTATGAGCAAATATAAGATTATATTGAACGGACTCATCAAAGAGAACCCAACATTTGTGTTGTTGCTGGGCATGTGTCCTACACTGGCCACAACGACCAGTGCTATCAATGGATTGTCGATGGGACTGGCCACGATGGTGGTCTTGTTGTGCACCAATACGGTCATTTCCTGTATCAAGAACATCACGCCTGACCAAGTGCACATTCCCGTGTTCATTATTGTCATAGCAGCATTTGTTACGTTGTTGCAAATGTTCATGTCTGCCTATGCGCCTGACAGCATTAATAAGGCATTGGGCATTTATATTCCGCTTATTGTGGTCAACTGCATCATTTTGGGACGGGCAGAGAGTTTCGCTTGCAAGCACACGCCCTTGGAGAGCCTGTGTGACGGATTGGGCATTGGGCTCGGATTTACTGTAGCTTTGACCCTGTTGGGCGTGGTACGCGAGTTGTTGGGTGCAGGGGCTGTGTTCGGATTTGTTCTTTTGCCTGAAATCACCAACATGTTGATTTTTATTCTTCCTCCGGGGGCATTCATCACGCTGGGCTATCTCATTGCGATATTCAACAGAATGAAAACGAAATGATGATCATGAAAGCGGGGCAACCTCATAACTTTAACTTGAAACTTACATCATGGAATATTTGCTTATCTTTATCAGCGCGATATTTGTCAACAATATCATATTGAGCCAATTTCTTGGTATATGCCCTTTCCTGGGAGTATCGCGCAAGATAGACACTGCTATTGGCATGGGCGTGGCGGTGGCGTTCGTGCTCACTCTCTCGACGATTGTGACATGGTTGGTACAGACTTGTGTGCTCAACCCTCTGGGTCTCCAATACTTGCAGACACTAGCCTTCATCCTCGTCATTGCAGCATTGGTACAGATGGTGGAAATCATTCTCAAGAAAGTCAGTCCAATGCTTTATCAGGCTCTTGGCATTTTCTTGCCCTTGATCACTACCAACTGCGCAGTGCTGGGTGTGGCTATCCTTGTTATCCAAAAAGATTTTGATCTCCTCTCAAGCATTGTCTACGCCTTTTCTACTGCATTGGGGTTTGCACTGGCACTGACGATCTTCGCGGGAATACGCGAACAGCTGGCACTTGTGAAGGTGCCTCGTGGCATGCAGGGAATGGCCATCGTATTGGTGACCGCTGGACTTCTTTCTCTGGCCTTCATGGGGTTCTCGGGCGTGGACCTTGGACTTCGTCAGATGTTGGGGCTACAATAAAGGAAGATTAACGTGTTTTTTGAAGTTTTTTTGGATAGTTTCATCAAAAGATTTCGTAACTTTGTCGACAGTTAAAGACCAATTTATATAATTCTATACCAGTCATGAAACAGACTATTCTTGTTACAGGTGGAACCGGTTTCATCGGTTCGCATACCACTGTAGAATTGCAACAGGCAGGCTATAAGGTCGTCATCATTGACAATCTGTCCAACTCCAACGAACAAGTGCTTGATGGCATTGAGAAAATTACCGGAATTCGGCCTGCCTTCGAGAAGGTTGATCTTCGCGATAAGGCTGCTACAGAGGCTGTTTTCCAGAAGTATCCGGATATCGAAGGCATTATCCATTTCGCAGCCAGTAAGGCGGTGGGTGAGAGTGTGCAGAAACCATTGCTCTATTACCGAAACAATATCGTCTCTTTGGTCAACCTTTTGGAGTTGATGCCTAAGTATAATGTAAAGGGTATTATTTTCTCGTCCAGTTGTACCGTCTATGGCCAGCCGAAGCCCGAGAACCTGCCTGTCACTGAGACTGCTCCCCACCAGAAGGCTACCTCACCTTACGGAAATACCAAAGAGGTAAATGAGCAGATTATCTATGACTACATACATAGTGGCGCTCCCATCAAGAGCATCGTTCTGAGATATTTCAACCCGATAGGCGCTCATCCTACGGCCATGATTGGTGAATTGCCCAATGGCGTTCCTGCCAACTTGATTCCTTATGTCACTCAAACTGCCATTGGTATCCGTAAGGAACTGACCATCTTTGGTAATGATTATGACACACCAGATGGTACCTGCATCCGCGACTATATTTATGTGGTCGACTTGGCCAAGGCTCATGTAGCTGCAATGCGCCGCGTGCTCGATGATGAGGATTCGCCAGTCATCGACTATTTCAATATCGGTACAGGACATGGCAACTCAACGCTTGAAATCGTGGAGACGTTTGAGAAGGCCACAGGTGTGAAGCTCAATTGGAAGTATGGACCGCGCCGTGAGGGAGATATCGAGAAAATTTGGGGTGACTGCAGCAAGGCTAACAAAGTCCTTGGTTGGTCAGCTAATACTCCGCTTGAGGACGTGCTTGCCTCTGCATGGAAGTGGCAGAAGAAGTTGCGTGAGGATGGCGTTATGTAATCCCATCCTCGACAAATAAAATAAAGGCGGAGGCTTGCCTCCGCATTTTTGTGTTTGTGTTGTTGTGAGGTCGCGACGTGAGTCGTGGCCTCATTTTGAATAGGCCGCTAACCATTTTGAACACTCTGCCGGTGCCATGGTCTTAGGCTGTCAAGAAAGCGGACAATCTATATGCTGAAAATGGGCGCGAA
>CAVIOP010000021.1:0-23046 GCA_963644485.1 bacterium
CGCGGTACGATAAGATACCTATAGCGGCGACCCACCCGTCTGACCCCGTCATTGTTGCTGCCAATCCCGCCTTTCGCAGCTCTAAATCCACTCTTTTGCGCTCTAGATTGAGAGTCCCGCAGACCCCTGTTTTTTCAGAAATTACACAACAAATCGCGTATCCATTATAGCCATTGAGCCTTTAGCCCCTGCGGAGGCATGCATTTCATTTGGCAAAACCATCTGCTTTGGCACAATCTTTGTTCTTTTAATTTTTGTATACCCAAACGAATTAAACGATAGCTATCCATGGATTCTATTCACGATCTTACCTTTGGAGGCGAGCGTCCTCTCTTTGGTGCTCACGATGTGGTGTTTGAAAACATAACGATTACCGACGGCGAATCGGGCATCAAGTGCTGTCACGACGTAGCGTGTCACGATTCAAAGTTCTACGGCAAGTACCCCTGGTGGCATGTTGACCGCAGCTTGATTACCAGTTGCTATTTTGCTCCAGGAAGTCGTTCGGCCATCTGGTATAGCAATGATATGGTGATGCGTGACTGTGTCATCGATGGCCCTAAGTTCTTCCGTGAGATGAGGAACCTCGAACTCGAGAATGTCAACATCAATGATGCCGACGAGACCTTTTGGCGCGTTGACGGACTGAAGCTGAAAAACGTGACATTGCATGAGGGGACATATCCTTTTATGTTTTCCAAAAACATTTACGTCGACGGACTGGTTTCGGATGCCAAGTATGTGTTTCAATATTGTGAGAATGTAGAGATCCACAATGCAAAAATCGCGACCAAAGACTCCTTTTGGGAGTGCAACGGTGTGACGGTTTACGACTCCGAGCTCGACGGTGAATATCTTGCTTGGCACTCAAGGAATGTCAAGCTTGTCCGTTGTCACATTTCCGGTGAACAGCCCCTCTGTTATATGGATGGCATTACGCTTGAAGACTGTACGTTCGACCCTGCCTGCGACCGCATCTTCGAGGATTCTTCGCGTATCGATGCCCGTATTGTCGGTGCGGTAACCGAGGTGAAAAACCCGATAAGCGGTCATGTAGTGGCCGACAAGATAGGCAAGCTGACGATTGACCAGTTCGCTAAAGGTAGTGACTGCAAAGTGGAGGAGAGACAATGAGAAATTACGACTTTTCAATGCCCGTTGACCGTCGCGGCGGTGACTCGGTGAAGTGGAACCATTTTTCTACAGACGATATTGTTCCCCTTTGGGTGGCCGACATGGATTTCCCGGCTGCACCAGCCATTCAAGAGGCGTTGCAACGAAGGGTGGACCATGGCGTGTTCGGTTATGCGCAGGTCGACGAAGGCTATTATGATGCCATTGTGTCTTGGCAAAGGCGCAGACACCAGTGGGCTGTCGACCGCCAGTGGATTCTATATACCACGGGTGTGGTGCCAGCCGCCAGTTGTGTCATCAAGGCTCTGACACTTCCGGGAGAGAAGGTGCTCGTCATGACTCCCGTCTACAATTGTTTCTTCTCATCTATCCGCAATCAAGGTTGTGATGTGGAAGAATGTGCGCTCGTCAGAAAAGGAGATAGTTATATCGTTGACTGGCAGGATTTTGAGAAGAAATGCCAGGAAGACAAAGTGACGGTATTCCTGCTCTGCAACCCCCACAATCCAGTAGGGCGTGTGTGGACGCGTGAAGAGCTGGCGCGGATGGGTGATATCTGCGCGCGTCATCATGTGCGCGTTGTCAGTGATGAGATTCATTGCGAATTGATGATGCCCGGAAGTACGTTCATTCCCTTTGCCGCGGTCAGCGAGCAAAACTTGTCCAATAGTGTCACGCTCTGCTCGCCGTCGAAGGCGTTCAATATAGCGGGCCTGCAAAACGCTTATATGGTTTGCAGCGATGACGAAATACGCCGACGCATCGACCGTGTGCTCAATATCTATGAGGTGTGTGATGTCAATGCGTTCGGCATTGTGGCACTCAAGGCGGCCTATAACGACAGCGAACAATGGCTTGACGACCTCTGCCGGTATATATGGGACAACTATCAGTGGGTCAGACAGTTTCTGGGCGAACGCATGCCGAACGTGACGGTGTGCCGGTTGGAAGGAACCTATCTGGCATGGCTGGATATTCGACAACTGGGCATTGGCAGTGAGGAGGCTACCCGCCGCTTGCTCCACGAAGGCAAGGTGTTTGTCTCCTCCGGTACGCTTTATGGTCAGCGTGATGGTGAGGGATACCTGCGCATCAACCTCGCATGTCCTCGGCAAACACTGGAGGAAGGCATGAGAAGATTTGTTCAAGCGCTATATTATTAATGTACGCGCGTACCTTTTATTATTTGTCCTCTTAGCCATTCTGGTTGGAGGTGTTGTTTCTCAGAAAGAGCTTTTTCTTGGACGCACAACCCGGGAAATAGCTCTTTTATTGTTTTTTAAAACTTTTTTCGTTTCCCGTGCGGAAAAGGCAGGGCATCTTCGTATTGATAATAGAATATTCTAAAAGTTATATAACAATAAAATCTTTAATGTATGAACTACCGCTTTTCTGAACTGGCCAGAAAGATAGCAATGTCTCTCTGCTTAGCAGCTGTGGTGGGAGGATTTACAGCATGTCATGATGACTACGACCTCGACGACCCCGGGAATTACCCGAGTTGGTTGGGACAGAGTATCTATGATGAACTGAAATCACCCAATGCTGATCACCTGACCGGTACCTTTACTAACTATCTGCGTCTCATTGATGACCTCGGTTATACCGAGACACTGCAGAGAACGGGATCGAAGACCGTTTTCCCTGCCAATGATGAGGCATTCGCTCGTTTCTTCGCCAGCAACGACTGGGGTGTGAGCAAATACGAGGATTTGTCGGAAGCACAAAAGAAATTGTTGCTCTACAACTCCATGCTCGACAATGCCATCCTGGTGGAGATGCTGTCTAATGTCCCCGACGACAATACCAGCGTCACGAGTGGTGTTGCCATGAAGCACCAGACAGGTGTGAACATCATTGACACCATTTCCCATTTCTACGGAGCATCTGATCTGCCCCGTAACAACAGTTATTGGGAGAAATATTACAAGGGAGGCATCGACATGGTCATGGATGCCACCCGTCCCATGATGGTGCATTTCACGGCAGAGCAGTTGACGGCCAACAACATCACGACCATGGGTGAAAACAGCGATTTCGCTGTGATTACGGGTACGCCCTATGATGAAAATGCCAACACGGCCTACATCTTCCGCAACCGTATCACCAGCCCCGACGTGACCTGTAAGAATGGTTACATCCACCAGATGGAGAACCTGATTGTGCCGCCGGGTAACCTCGCCGAGATGTTGCGAACCAGTGGCGAGAGCAGCATCTTCAGCCGTATGCTCGACCGTTTCAGCGCTCCGTTCTACAATGTGAATGTAACCAACAACTATAATGACTGGGCACTTGTCAACGGTTATGCTGTCAAGGATTCCATTTTCGAGAAGCGCTATTTCAGCAGCCGCTCACAGGGCGGTTCCTCGCTCTCGACGGATCCGGACGGTAAGAGCTTGAGCACGGATGAGCTTCTGCCGTATGATCCGGGATGGACACAGTATTATCCTGACCGCGCAACCAGTACGCTGAGCGATATGGGTGCCATGTTCGTTCCGACCGACGATGCCATGAAACAATATTTCCTGCCGGGTGGTTCGGGTGCGTTCCTTATTGAGCAGTTTGGCTCCAAGCCCAACAACGAAGAGAACCTCTTGGAGAATATAGACTCCATTCCCAAGAACATCGTGCAGGCTTTCGTCTCCATGCTGATGAAACCGCAGTTTGTGTCTACCGTGCCGAGCAAGTTCGACAACGTGATGGACGACTCGCAGGATCCCCTGGGCATCACGCTCAGCGACCTCAATGTCACATCGGACGGAAAGTATGATGTGAAGATTGCGAACAACGGTGTGGCTTACATGACCAACAAAGTGTTTGCGCCTAACCGCTATGTGGCCGTGTCCGCTCCCGCCTTGTTGGCCGACAACATGCGTGTCATGAACTGGGGTATTCAGGATCAGTCTTATCTGAGTCTGAACTACTACGCCTATCTGCTCGCCATGGATGCCAACTATGCGTTCTTCATCCCGACGGACAGAGCTTTCGACCTCTACTATGTCGATCCGGTGTATCTCCGCCGTTCACCGCGCGTGCTCCACTTCTACTATCGTACTGACCGCAGCCCCTACATCTTCTGCTCGGCATTCGATTACGATCCTTCAACAGGAACTATAGGAAAGGACTCTACTAATGTGTCTATCAGTAATTTCCGCTCACAGTTCATTGATATCCTGAACACCCATACCGTCATCCTCGAGAGTGGTGAGACATTCGGGGACAACCACTATTATAAGACCAAGAATGGCGGTGGTATCAAAGTTTCAGGCAACACGGTGGGAAGCACGGTAGCCGGCGGTTCGCAGATTGATGGTATCAATATCAACGGGACACAGGGCGCAGTCATCGACGCAGCCAAGATTACGCAGGTCTACAACCAGAAGAATGGTAAGTCTTTTGCTCTCGACCATGTCATCCAGATGCCTATGAAGTCGGTGTATTCCACACTGGCAAGCACCGAAGAGTTCTCTGATTTCTACAATCTCTGCTCTGAGGACCGCATACAGCTCGGACTCTTTGCTGGCATCAGCAACAAGACGACCAACACCCAGCCTATCGCTCCCATTCGCCAGTTCACCACTTTCATTGACGCAGGTGGTTATCACGGACTGGATCAGGATGTCAGCTACTTCAGCGGTTACAACTATACCGTCTACGCTCCTGACAACAAAGCTATGGAGACGGCACGTTCCTTGGGCCTTCCTTCATGGGATGACGTGAGGGAAGTGGCTGCTCCCTGGCTCGACGAAGAGACTGGCGAGTATGAGCCTGACGACACTGAAGAATGTAAGCTGGCGCAGGCTAAGGTCTATGCCATGATCGAGACAATCAGCAACTTCATCCGTTACCATTTCCAGGACAACTCTGTCTATGCGGACAACAAGGTGACTGGCGGTGAGTATTACACTGCGAACACTGACACGCTCGGCATTGCTGCCAAGTTGCGTGTGCTCGACGGAAGCAACGGTGAATTCAAAGTGCGTGATGCTAAAGGCAATGAGGTGACTGTCAGTGCGAATGTTGGTCATAAGGTCAACTTGATGGCGCGCGACTACGTGTTCAACAACACGGCCGTCAATGCCACGCAGTTGCTGTCCTCTTCATTTGCCGTAGTGCATGAGATTGATGCTCCGCTCAATCCTAACACGAACACAGACCGCTATGACGGACTGTGGAACACTGCCGCTGCGAAACGCAAACTCATTGGCCATCAAAAGCTAGGCTTGCAGAGGCTTGCAAGAATGTATCGGAAATAATACACAAAAGAGATTATGAAAACAAACAATATAAAATATCTGCTTCTCGTGCTCTTTGCCATGGTGTCTTCCTTTGCCATGGCACAGGGGACCCGTGTCTCAGGTACTGTGAACGATGCTATGGGGCCTATCATGGGAGCAAATGTCACCGAACGTGATGCCAACCAGCGTATCATCTCCGCTGTTGTGACTGATATCAATGGTAATTTCTCCATGGAGATCAAGAACACAGCCAACAAACTGCAGATTTCTTACGTGGGCTGTAAGACACAGACCATGCCGATCGGCTCAAGAACAACCTTCGATGTCACACTGCAAGACCAGAATACCATCAAGGAGGTCGTCGTAAAGGCTAAGAGAAAATTCAGCAACGGTGGTCTTGCTATCCCTGAGAATGAGGTCTCAATGGCTACCCAGAACTTCAATATGGATGAGGTGGAAGGTCTTTCTTTCACATCTGCTGATGAGGCTCTGCAGGGTCAGATTGCCGGTCTTGACATCGTGGCCAACTCTGGTAACCTGGGATCAGGTACTTCCATGCGTCTGCGTGGTGTTACCTCTATCAATGGTTCGGCTGAACCTTTGATTGTCGTTGATGACCAGATCTTCGACAACCCCGACGCCAATTTCGACTTCACCAACGCCAATGAGGAGACTTACGCCTCGCTGCTCTCGGTGAACCCTTCTGATATTCAAAGCATTGACATCTTGAAGGATGCCGCCGCAACGGCCATTTGGGGTTCGCGTGGTGCCAACGGTGTCATCTCCATCCACACAAAACGTGGTAGCCGCGGAAACACGCGCGTCGACTACTCACTGCGTGTCCAGACGTCTTGGCAGCCCAAGGGTTACAACTTGCTCAATGGTGACGACTACACCATGATGCTGAAAGAGATGTACTACAATCCCAAACAGAGCTCTACGGCTACAACCAACATCAACGAGATCAACTACAACAAGTCGTGGGCTGAGTTTGAGAACTGGAACAACAACACCGACTGGGTGGACGCTGTTCAGCAGACGGGCATCAGCCAGTATCACTACCTGACCATCAGCGGTGGTGGCGAGAAGGCCAACTTCCGTATCTCTGCCGGTTACGACCATCAGAATGGTACCATCATCGAGCAGACGCTCGACCGTTTCTCTACCAAGCTGGCGCTCGACTATTTCGTGAGTGACCGTATCACTTTCCGTGTCACCTTCCCGCTGACTTATACCAACAACCACCGCAACTATGATGATAATATCCTCGGACGTGCACAGAAGATGAGCCCGAATATGAGTATCTATCGTCAGGATGCCAATGGTAACAATACCAATGAGTATTACACGATGTTGCCGGGTGGTTCCAACGATGGGTCCGGTTCTACTGTTGCCGGTACTTCTTCTTATGAGCTGCGCGACATCCGTAACCTTGGTAACCCTGTGGCCATCGCTCGTCAGGCTTGGCGCGATGAGAAGACCTATCGTATCTCGCCTGAGTTCCGCATCGATTATGACCTGCTGGGCACCGACGACTCCAAGACGCGTCTGCGCTATACGGGTTTGGTGTACATGGACATCTACTCTTCAAGCACGCCTAAGTACTGGCCTGCATCTCTTGTGATTCCTGCATCTCTCAGTGACAAGGCTTTTGAAAGCGGAAATTATAACCGCAATGAAAACTACGATTACAACTCGTTGAGCATCAATACCAAACATACTATGATGTTTACGCCTCACTTTAAGAATGAGGACTGGTATCTTACGATGATGCTCCGTGGTGAGCTTACTGTGGGCAACAACAATAATCAGAATGTTGTTTCCTACAATACACCTAACGGCATCAACTCTTCTTCCACCAACATCCGTCTCAGCAGCATGAGCACGGGTAATGGTGAATGGCGTTCAATGTCGGCACTCTATAGTACGCACCTTTCTTATAAGGGACGTTATGCTCTTGACTTCTCGCTTCGTGCCGACGGTACGACCAAGTTCGGTGACTCAAAGAAGTGGGGTTATTTCCCCGGATTGTCTGCCCGTTGGAACATCTCTGACGAGCCGTTCATGAAGTGGGCTCACTCTTGGCTTTCTATGTTGTCCTTCCGTCCCTCTTGGGGTATAGTGGGTAACCAGCCCGGGTCTGAGTATCTGCAGTATGCACGTTATGCCATTTCAGGTGTCTACGGACAGAGCGATGCTGATGCATCTGCTTATCTGGAGGGCTTGCAGCTCAACAAATTGCAGTGGGAGCGCACCACGCAGATTAACCTCGGTGGTGACTTCGGCTTCTTCAATGGCTTGGTTGAGGGTGACTTCAACTACTACTATAAGAAGACACGCAACTTGCTGATGGGCAATGTGGCCATTCCTTCTTCCACTGGTTTTTCAAGTCTTGCCTACACCAATGTGGGCGACCTGGAGAACAAGGGATGGGAGTTGAATGTGGCGCTCAACAAGTTCCTGCGTATCGGAAAGTTCACGATGGATGCCAATTTCAATATCTCACAGAACTTCAACAAGATCCTCGAAATGGATGAGAGCGTCTTGGAGAGCATCAACTCTGACTGGGATGCTACAAGCCGCGGCACTTACCTGAACCGCATACAGGTGGGCAATCCGCTTGGTTCTATCTATGGCCTGCGCTACAAGGGTGTTTATCAGTACAGCTACGAGTATCTGGAGAACATGAAGGATCGTAACGGTTGGTCTACTGAGCAGTTCCGCGATTACATTAACAATGACTTCCTGGCCAGTGGCAAGACTGCACCGATCGCCATCGATGATGAAGGTCACGTGCTGATGAACTCCAATGGTCTGCCCATCCGGCAAGTGTACAACTTCGACGAGGGAAGCTCAACCTATAAGTTCCAGGGTGGTGATGCTATCTATGAGGACATCAACCATGACGGACAAATCAACTCCCTTGACATCGTTTACCTCGGCAACTCTAACCCGAAGTGGCAGGGTGGTTTCGGCTTCAAGTTCAACTACGGCGACTGGAGCTTGAAGACCTCTTTCACCTATCGTGCAGGCATCGATATCGTCAACAAGGCCAAGATGGGTCTTGAGGAGATGTTCAACGCTTACAACCAGAGTTCTGCTGTTAACTATCGTTGGCGCAAGAACGGTGATGTCACTACCATCCCGCGTGCCATGTACGATACCGGCTACAACTTCTTGGGCAGCGACCGCTATGTGGAGGATGCTTCCTTTGTCCGTATGAGCTACGTCCAGCTGATTTACAACTTCAACCAGAAGATACTGAAGAAGATCGGACTTCGCCGTCTGCAGGTTAGCGTCTCAGGCCAGAACCTTCTCTGCTGGTCCAAGTACAGCGGAACGGATCCTGAGCACTCTGCCGGCGCATGGGGTATCGCATACGATAACTCACAGACTCCAAGAAGCAAGTCTGTGACAGTTAACCTTAATGTTGGTTTCTAATAACAGATTATCTTTATGAAAGTCAATAATATATTTAAAAAGGTGATGCTGGGAGCATGCGCTGTCCTTACATTAGGATCGTGCAATGATTTCCTTACCATTTACCCCACGGACAAGACGGTCGGCAAGGACTACTGGAAAACGAAGGACCAGGTCGACAACATGGTGACGGGTGCCTATACCGGCATGATTGCCTATAATGTGGAGGAGCGTTCGATCGTGTGGGGTGCCTTGCGCTCTGACGAGCTCGTCAAGCGTTCCAGCCTCTCCAACACGACCATTGACAACGTGTTGGCCATGAACTTGCTGCCGTCCAACAGCTACAACTCTTGGGGCTCCTTCTATAGTGTTATCAACCGTTGTAACATCGTTCTTAACCATGCTGAGGCTGTGATGGACGAGGACCCGGAGTTCACTCAGGGCGACTATGAGACGGTGCGCGGTCAGATGCTGGCCTTGCGTTCGCTCTGCTATTTCTATCTTGTCCGCGCCTTCCGTGATGTGCCTTACACGACACAATCCTATGAGGACGACGACCAGCAGATGGAAGTGGCGCAGATGTGTCCCGACAGTGTTCTCGACTTCTGTATCCAGGATCTGAAGGAGGCTGAGACGAAAGTGATGCGTTCGGGTGCTTATGGTTCCAATAACTGGCGCAATACCGGCTATTTCACGCGTGATGCCGTCTATGCCCTTTTGGCTGACATCTATCTGTGGAAAGCTTCGATGAACCACAGCCAGGCCGACTATGAGAGCTGTATAGAGTATGCTGACAAGCTCATCGATTCCAAGGACGAGTACTATCGCAATAACACGATGGGAAGCATTAGCGGAGATGACAATGATAAATACCATCTGTTCAGCGGCATTACTGCGTTTGACAACATCTTTGGAGCAAGCAATTCGAGGGAGAGCATCCTTGAATGGCAGTATGACGGTACTCGCAACTCTAATTTGGCTCTGCTAAACTACTATAGCATGTCAGGAAGTTCGTCCAGTCATGACGTCAGTGGAATGGTGGAGGCCTCGCAGATTTTCAACTCTGTCAGTGACGATGCCAATTCGCTTAGCGGATCCAAGGTGTATGCCAGCAAGAACGACTATCGCTTCTGGAACAATGTGTATCTTGCAAACAGTACAGAGGCACTTCAACTTGAAATTCGCAAGACGGTTTCACAGTCAGGCATTTCATCCATTTCGAACTTGAATGTAGGCGAAACAAAGGAAGCCAGCTGGACGGACTATTATCAGCGTAACTGGATCGTCTATCGTCTCACCGACGTGATGCTCATGAAGGCCGAGGCGCAAGTGCAGATTGCCGCTAACGACTCAGACGAAGTGCTTCGTAGTGCATTCAATTTGGTTCAGGTCGTGAACAAACGTTCAATGCTTGCAGATGCTAAGGATACGCTCAAATATTCTGACTTCAACTCTAAGGCGAGCATGGAAGAACTGGTGCTCGCCGAGCGTGAGCGCGAACTCTGCTTCGAGGGCAAGCGTTGGTTTGACCTGGTGCGTTACGCCTATCGTCACATGGATGGTGTCAACAGCCGTCAGAAGATGGCTGACGTAAGTTCTTGGCCTTCATTGCCCAGGACATTCACACGCGCCATCATCCGCAAGTATGACACTGGCGGCGACGCTGTTGCCTATAAGATGAAGTCTGAACCTTATCTTTATTGGCCTGTGTCCAGAAGTGAGGTTCACGTCAACAGTTTGCTCAAGCAGAACCCGGTCTATTCGGATAATCAATCATCAAGTAAAAACTAAAGATAATGAACACTACAGTATATCATAAGTTCGCAAGCAGACTGGCTGCGCTTTTGATGTTGCCTGCGCTGCTTTTTGTGGCCAGCTGTAAGGAGGACATTGACGAGAGTAACCTCTATACGTTTACCGGTGAGACGATTGAGAGTTATCTGGCCAGCCGCCCCGATTCCTTCAGCAATTTCAACTATATCCTGAAGCGTGCGGGTATGGACAAGATTCTGTCTGCTTATGGTACCTATACCTGCTTTGCTCCCACCAACGATGCGGTGTTGGAATATGTGGACAGCCTTTACGACGATACCACTGCCAAGATTGAGCACAACGGTATGACAGAGCGTAGCCTCGAGGGACTGAACGACTCACTTTGCAACGATATCGCCAAGTTCCACCTTGCCTCTTCGGAGGTGATGGCTATCAATATGCAGAACGGCATGACCATCCGTACCATGCTGGGACGCGACATCAACACCAGCATTGACTCGGTGTCAGGAAATACGATGGTCAACAGCTACTCTCTGATTACCAAGATGGACAATGAGATGGAGAATGGAATTGTCCATGTCATCGACAATGTGCTCCGCCGCAGTAACCTGTTTGTAACAGGCGAGATGAATAGCCATCCGGATCTTTTCTCTATCTGGAAATCCGCTATTGATCTCACTGGGCTTGAGGATTCTCTTTCCGACCTTGAGCGTACAGTGACCGTGCCGTCCAATGCTGCTACCTACAAGTTCTACTGTCCTGAGAAAGCGTTGCTGGGTTACACCATCTTTGCCGAGACCGATGAGGTCTTGCAGGCGAATGGCATCAACAACTTACAGGATCTCATCGCTTACGCCAATGAAATCTACAAGGATTGCGCAGATGCCAACAATGGCTGGTATGACTACTACCGTAGCAAAGGAGTGACGGTCAGTACAGGCGATGATTACCAAAGCCCGTATAACTGCTTGAATATGTTCTTGCGTTATCACATCGTTAAATGCCGTGTGCCGTATAGCAAGTTGGTTACCAGCTATAACGAGATCAACAGCGTTCCCTTGTATGATTATTGGGAGACGATGTTGCCCATGACGCTTATCAAGAGTATTCGCTCTGCCAAGGCAGGTGCTGGCAAGATTTTCCTCAACCGTTATGAAGCCAACAATACGATGACAGACCAGGTTGCCAGTCTTGGATCAGAGGCTATGCACCAGGTCGTCAATGGACACAGTGGCATTGAGGTACAGAAGAACAACATCCAGGCTCTGAACGGCTATATTCATCCGATCAGTGGTATGTTGACCTATGAGGACTGGGTGCCCAAGGGCGTTCTCAATGAGCGTATGCGTGTGGATTTCACCGCTCTGATTCCAGAACTGATGTCGGCCTCACTCCGCGCTCCGACGTACGATGAGGTCAAGGCGCTCAATAACGGTGTGTCCGGCAAGGACGGTAACCTGAGCGGTGATTACGTGCGTATCCCGACCGACTTCTCTCCTGAGCATCTCGTGCTTTACAATGGCGAGAACACACGTCTGCTCTACCTCCCTGCTGCTACTAACTGGTACAATTATGAGGGCGACGAGTTCAACGGTAAGGGTACGTATGACGTGGCTTTCCGCTTGCCTCCTGTTCCTACTGATGGTGTTTACGAGATCCGTCTGGGTCTTTCCACCAACAGCAACCGCGGTATGTATCAGTTCTATCTGGGTGAAGGCACCAGCAACCGTACGAAGATGGAAGCACTTGACATCCCGGTTGACGAGCGAATTTCGATTGTGCAAAACCAGGACGGTACGCCTGACGTGACCACGGGATGGTGTCTCTACACCCTCCTCGAGGACATGGGTGTCGAGTCTGACAAGTCTATGCGTAACCTCGGTTGGATGCGTGGACCGCTCTATTTCACCACAAAGGCTGGTTCTACTCCGATGCGTGCCCTGACAAACAATGTCCGTCGCATCGTTACCCGTCATGAGTTGAAGCAGGGCGACAACTGGCTCCGTATCAAGTCGGTGCTTGAGGGTGACCAGTGGCAGCCTTACCTCGACTACATCGAGATTGTTCCGCAGTATATATACAACAACTCTCGTTACTTGGAGGACATGTATTAAACCGCTTCAAAACAATAACAGATGAAAAATATCAAAATATACGGAAAAGCAGCAGTAGCCATGGCCTTCCTTGCAACGGGGGCCATGACCACGGCTTGCTCTGATTGGGACGACCACTACAACAGCAATGGTATCAGTGGTTCGCCGACACAAACCATTTGGGAGAACATCAAGGAGAACGCCAATCTCTCCCAGTTTGCAGACTTGATGCATAAGGCCGGCTATGATGAGGTCATCAATGCCACACAGACCTACACGGTCTGGGCGCCTGTCAACGGCACTTTCAACTATGATTCGCTCTGCGCGTTGCCTCTCACCAACCTGAAAGACTACTTCGCCAAGAACCATGTGGCGCGCTTCAACTTCCCCGCCACGGGGTATGTCAACGAGTATGTCACCATGCTGAACAAGAAGATGATGCCTTTTGTGGGCAGCGACTCCTCTTATACCTTCAATGGTGTCAAGGTGATTACGCCTAACGTGGCTTCATCCAATGGTGTGATCCATGTCACCAATGGCATGGTGAATTACATGGCCAATCTTTTCGAGAGCCTCGACTCTACTGCTTATCCCATCGACTCCATCAGCCATTATTTCCACAGCTATGATGTAAAGGAGCTTGATGAGGCCAACAGTGTCGAGGGTCCCGTGGTCGATGGACGCAAGACTTATCTCGACTCAGTGTTCTACGAGAGCAATTCGCTCATCTATTTGCACAACGCGCTGCTCAACCGTGAGGATTCCAGCTATACTGTCATCGTCCCCACCAACGAGGCATGGCAGAAGGCTTACGACCAGGTCAAGAAGTTGTACAACTATAAGCCGTTCACTTTTGTCAAGGACGTACCCGCCACAAACTTGAATAAGGCCACGGCTGAAGAAAACTACGACGACGGTCCGACAAAGCTTGACTTTGCTTTGCTCAAAGACTCTATCATTCATTACACGATTGCGAAGGACCTGTTCTTCAACAACAATATTTATCACAACAAGGTTCTGAAGGATTTGCAGACTGGTGAAAACCTGGCGACCGACTCTCTCGTTTCCACGATGCGCAATATCTATTATGAAGAGGATGCCGCCAACCTGTTCGAGGGCGCCACGCGCATTGACAAGAGCAATGGTAGCATGTGGCTGACCGACTCGCTGCGTATGCGCCCCTGGATTGCGTGGAACCCCATCATCAAGGTTCAGGGCGAATATGGACTTTGCAACTCGTATAACACCAGTGCTACAACGCGCAATAGCGTAACCAAGGCTGAACAGAATCCCGACATCCAGGGCACAGTGTCCAATGGCTCGTATATGACCATCACTCCTCTGGCGGCGGCTTCCAACCCTGAGGCTATTTTCTACTTGCCGGATGTTCGCTCAACGACGTATGCTGTTTATGTCTGCTTTGTTCCTGAGAACATCAATAGCGACACCTATGTTGAGAATCCTCGTCCCAACAAGGTGCAGGTGACAATGGGTTACAATGATCTGAAGGGCACACCGAAAGAGGAACGCCTTAAGGCTGGTTCAGTCAGCTCGTTTGAGAACGACATCAATAAGGTTGATACCATCTATGTGGGCGACTTCACATTCCCGCTCTGCTATTACGGAACAGGTACTAGCTCAAGCACGTATACTTCGTATGCACCTTACCTGCGCATCAACAGCCGCGCAACGGGTACAGCTGTGTCCAGCAAAAACGACCGAACGCTTCGCATCGACTTCATCATGCTTGTCCCGAAGGAGCTTGACACTTACCTGAAGGAGCATCCTGATTATAAGTATCAGCATGACCTCGATTAAGTCTCACTTTTAAATCTGTATGAAAATGAAAAGAAACCATATTCTTTGCTTGAGCATTCTTCTTGCCGCCACATCAGGCTTGCCTGCCATGGCGCAGGACGATGCCATTTCTGGCGATGGAACTGAGACTGTAGTGGTCAAGAAGAAAGCTCCTGTCGTCAGAAACGACAAATATCCCATGATGGAAATCAAGGGATCGGTGACTGATGCTGCCACAGGCCAGCCGTTGGCCGGTGTGCAGGTACAGACGCTCAACGACATCCATTACACGGCCATGACCAATGACAAAGGTGAATTCGTCATCAAGGTTCCTACCTTTGCCACGGCTCTTTATGTCCACACGCCCCAGTACCTCAGCCAGCAGGTACCCGTCTGCAAGGACGGCGTGGTCGTGAAGATGCTTGCCGACCGTTTCAAGACGATGTACGGCACATCCACCGATATTCTCGCTGACCGTGTCATGACGGTCAACCATACCACCTCGCAGAGTGTCGATATGGATATTGAGAACAACATGGGTGCCGATGTGCGCACAGTGACGCGCAATGGCGGTCCTGGCTATGGCGCAGCCATGTTCATCCGTGGTCTCAACTCGCTGAATGCCAATTCGCAGCCGCTCTTCGTGGTCGACGGCATTGTGCGCGACATGATGCCGACTCGCGAGATGATACACTATGGCGACTACAACAACCTCTTGCTTAGCATCAACCCTGACGACATCGAAAAGGTTCAGGTTCTCAAGAACGGAACGGCTCTTTATGGTGCTAAGGGCGGTAACGGTGTGGTGCTTATCACCACGAAGCGTGGACACTCCATGGCTACCCGTATCGATGCAAACATTGGTCTGGGTGTCACCACCGTGCCACAGTTGCCCGACATGATGAATGCTTCAGATTATCGCCTCTATGCTTCAGAGATGCTCGGAACGTATCCCAACATCAACAACCTGATCACACCCGATCATATCGGTTTCCTGATTGATGATCCTACGAGCTACTATTATAATATGTACCATAACGACACCGACTGGTCGAAGGAGGTTTACCACACTGCCATGACGCAAAACTATTCGATCAACGTGCAGGGAGGTGACAACATTGGTATGTACAACCTCTCGCTCGGTTATACCGATGCGCAGAGCACTGCTCGCAAGAACGGCTTCAATCGCTTGAATGTCCGTTTCAACACAGACATCAATGTCATCAATAACCTCACCACGCGCTTCGACATGGCTTTTGTGAAGCTCAACCGTGATGTCTTTGACAATGGGGCTGCTGAGGATTTGTCATCTGCTCCTGTGTCTTCTCCGACATTCCTCGGACTGATCAAGTCTCCTATTCTGAGTCCGTACACCTACAACACCAATGGCAAGTTGTCGTCCACACTTGCGTCTGCCGACAACTTCCTTACGGGCATAGACGAGAACCTGACGCTGGGTAACCCCACCGCTCTCTTGGCCAATGGTAGTGCCGTCAACAAGAACCGTGTGGAAAACACGCAGTTCTATGCTGTGATCGCTCCGACCTATCAGTTCAGCAAGAGTTTGAAGTTGACAGAGACCTTCAACTACACGCTCGACCGTATCTCTCAGCGTTACTATCGTCCTATCGATGGTATGCCTACCTTCCTGATTGAAGGACTCGGTCGTGTGCAGAACATGAGCAAATCGGCTTTTGCCAAGCAGACCAGTATCATGACCGACACGCGCCTGCAGTGGACCAAGCAGTTAGGTGCTCATTACCTTGATATCTTTGGCGGCTTCCGCTACACGTCGTTTGCCTATGACACGAACAATCCTACCGGTCAGTACAGCACAGGTGGTAGTGACAAGCAGCCCAATATCTCGGCGAATATGACCTACACCGAGGCATCGGGTGTGGATGACGTGTGGAAGTCAGCTTCTTGGTATGCCAATGTTGATTACAACTACCGTAACCGCTATTTCGTCAGTGCCACGCTGGCCGCCGAGACCAGCAGTCGTTTCGGCGAGAACTCTGAGGGGCTGGGGCTCTTCGGTGTGAAGTGGGGTATCTTCCCCAGTCTCCAGCTCGGTTGGAACGTAACCAACGAGTCTTGGTTCCCGAAGAATTCGTTTGTCAATTACCTGTTGATTCGCGCTGGCTATGACATCAGCGGCAACGATGACATCAGCAACTATGCAGCACGTACATCGTTCAACGTCGGCACTTATCTTAACCGTGTCAACTATGCCCAGCTCAACAATATTGGTAATGACAAGATTACCTATGAGAAGACCGGCAAGTTCAATGTGGGCTTGCAGACTTATCTCTTCGACAACCGTGTCGGCTTGAGCTTCGATTTCTACAAGAACCACACCAGCAATCTGCTCACGCTGAAGACCTTTGACAACCCCGTTGCAGGCATCAACAACTATTGGAGCAATGGCGGTTCACTCGACAACACTGGTTTTGAGGTGGTGCTTAGCGGAAAGCCCGTTGTCACGAAGAACTTCAATGTCGAGTTGGGTGCCAGCTTGGGTCACTACAGCAACAAGATCAAGTCGCTGCCTAACGACAGCAAGATGTGGGTCGACGGCAAGCAGACCGCTTCTGGTTTCACATCGAGCATTTACGGCACGGACAATGTGGCCACGATCATCGGCCAGGCGGCTGGTGTGTTCTATGGTTACAAGACTGCCGGAGTGTTCTCGACCGATGCCGAGGCCAAGGCTGCTGGCAAGGACGGTTATCTCTACATGCTTGATGCCACGGGAGCCCGTCAGAACTTCACGGCTGGCGATGTACACTTTGTGGACCTCAACGGTGACGGAGAAATCAGTGAGGCCGACAAGACCATTATCGGCAATCCGAACCCCGACATCTATGGCAATATATTCGCCAATGTCACCTGGAAGAACTTTACGCTGAGCCTTGGCTTCAACTATAGCCTCGGCAACGACGTGTTCAATTATCAGCGCTCATTGCTTGAGGGCGAGAGCAACTTCTGGAACCAGACCACCGCTGTCAACAACCGTTGGAGATATGAGGGCCAGAAGACAGACGTGCCTCGCCTGAGCTACGATGATGCCATGGGCAACAGCCGTTTCAGCGACCGCTGGATTGAGGACGGCAGCTACCTGCGCCTGAAGACCCTGAACCTCACCTATAAGGTGCCGGTCAACCTCTCTTGGTTGCAGGGACTCAGCGTGTGGCTGCAGGCAGACAACCTCTTCACCATCACCCGCTACCTGGGCAGTGACCCAGAGTTCTCGGCCGCCAACAGTGTGCTCTACCAGGGCATCGATCCGGGTAATGTGGCGTTGAGCCGTACGTTCACTTTCGGTCTTCGCATCAACCTGTAACTCCATGAACAAAAAAGATTTCATCACAATGAAAACATTCAATCATACATTCAGATTTAAGGGATTGCGGCTGGCTCTGCTCCCCGTCTATCTCTGTGCTGCTTTGGGTCTTTCCAGTTGCCAGGACTTGATGGAAACAGAGTCTGACAGGCAGATCTTCGACCCTCAGCTTGACCAGAAGACAGACTCCATCTTCTATACCCTTGGCATCCTGAAGGGCGTCCAGCAGGCCATCGACCAGTATGTGCTCGTCGGTGAAATGCGTGGTGATCTTACCACCACCAACCAGTACACGGAGACCGACTTGCGTGAGCTGTATAATTTCTCTTACGACGGCACCAACAAGTACGACTCGGCCTATGTCTGGTATCGCATCATCAACAACTGCAATTACTATGTGGCTCACCGTGATACCACGCTGATGACGGGCTCGCGCTATGTTGCTCGCGGTGAGTATGCGCAGGCTCTCAGTATCCGTGCTTGGGCCTATATGCAGTTGGCAAAGACCTATGGCTCCGTACCTTTCTTTACATATCCTGTCACGTCAATCTCCGAGGCTGAGATGGCTTCTCAGGGTGACAAGAAGGATTTGAGAGGTATTGTAGATGCCTTGGCGCCCGAACTTGAGAAGTTCAGCGGCATCGTTGTTCCCACCTATGGGAATGTCAATGCAGGCAAAACGAATTCCGGTACAACGAAAAATGTCGAAACCAAGCAGACGATGTTCCCTGTAGACCTCGTTTTGGGTGACATGTATTTGGAAACCAACCAGTATGAGAAGGCGGCCAACAGCTATTGGACGTACATACGCGATAACCATCTCAATACTACCAAGCGTATGACGACGGCTAGCAAGAGGTACACCTATCCCAATCACGAGACCTATCCCAGTGATATGTCAAGTCCCGAGGGCTCTAAATCTTGGTCATCCATTTTCAATGCTTCAAATCCGGCTGATATTATCACGTATGTTCCGATGGCAGTCAACAAGCTTAGTGGCACTATAACCAACTTGCCCAAGCTCTTTGGATGGGACTACTACACCACAGATGTTGATACTGCTAAAATCAACACCGGGCAAATCAACTATAACTCATCAGCGCAGTATGTACTTGAGCGGCAGATTGACCCGTCTGATGCATATCTGAACCTCTGCAATAGTCAGTACTACTACTATAAGCCGGCAGGCAGCAGCACAAGCTCGCGCGTTGTGACGGCTATCCAGTTGGGTGATATGCGTCGCCAGACTACCTTGAATTCTGTCACCAAGTCTGACTCTACATTCTATGAGATGACCAAGTATGAGGGCGGCAATATCAACATTTACCGTACTGGCGTCGTTTATTTGCGCTTGGCCGAGGCCCTTAACCGCATGGGTTACCCTGATGCTGCTTTTGCGGTCCTGAAGGATGGCCTTGGTGACGGTCAGTTGTCAAGTGCAGCATATACCACCGACACCTTGGGCAATTATGTCTCAGGCTATGTGCGCGACACCACGTACACCATGCTTGAGACGCAGGTGCCTTTCCTGTCAGATGCTTATTATTCATATTTCTCACGCACGCTTGGCTCTTCTTTGAATAATGCAAGCGATTACAACTATGGCATCCACTCCCGTGGTTGCGGAGAGTCTGTCGAAGGTCCCTATTCAGGCTATCAGTATTCGACCGAAATCTTGAAGAAGCGTCTTGAGCTTGGTAACTACGAAGACGAGGCCATCGACAGCACCTTCCTCTATGGAGAGGCTGCCATCGATGCCGTCGAGGATCTTATCTGCGATGAGTATGCGCTTGAGTCTGCTTTTGAGGGCAACCGCTTTGGCGATCTGACCCGTATTGCCCGCCATAAGAACGCTTCCTCATTTGGAGGTGCCAACTATGGTGGCCAGTGGTTGGCAAAGAAGCTTGCCTTCAAGAACCCGGCTATCGACCTTACACAAGAGAACAACTGGTTCATGCCTTACAGATAAGGCTTGAAATCATATCTAACATTTGTCCCCATCAGCTTCGCCTGGTGGGGACAATTCGTTCTATCCCTCGGATATGCTCAAAGTTTCGGATTTACAACGCATGAGCTGTGGGCTTTCAGATTGCGGCTCACGCAGACATTGTTCAGCCAGCATCGGTTCATGTAGTATTCCATAACTGCCTCCTAATTTTATGGGGCATAACAACCAAAGCCGAAACTTGAGTTTTATATAGGCGTGATTGTCAAAAAATGAAGCTTGATTGACAAATTGTATAGTGAGGCGTTCGGAAATATACCTAATTTTGCCATGTCAAAAAAAAACCTACAAAAACATTCCTGACAGTGCTCAGTTGGCTGTTATCTGGCGGGATTGGACGAAGAGAGCTGGGATTTTTATCCCTTGGACTCCTCACTGATGCTCGTGTGTGCCGCCATGAGCCTTTTTGAGGGAGGACCATATAACCATTCGCTAATGGACTGGCCGCTCTTCCCCACGTGAGTGTGGATGTTTGCGGTTTAAATAAGAAGCAAATTACTTACTATTTTTTATACTAAAAACTAAGTTTATGAAGCAAAATTTTCGTATTCTGGCATTATCCGCATTGGCGATGCTGGGGACAGGTACTGCGATTGCTGGTGATTGGGTCGTACCGGCACCAACTTTCCAGACGATGAACCCGGTAGCAAGCGATGCGAAGACTGCCGACACCGTCTACGTGTGGAACGTAGGACAACAGGGATTCGTGACCGGCGGAGAGGCTTGGGGAACCCAGGCATCCATCTCCAACACGTCTACTGAGAAATGGGTCGTCATCACCACATCTGAGGATGGCGTCTACAAACTGAAAAACACTGCCCGTACCAAGTATCTTTTCCGCACCTACTCTGACAGTAATGTCGGTTCAGGCAACAAGACCTGCTTTGTGGATGGTAGCGATGCCAACGACACATGGGCTATCGCCAGCGTGGGCAACAATGCCTACACCATTCAGATGCCCGCGTCGGCCAGCGATATCGACGAGAGCAGCAACCCCTACGACGCTACGTTGTTCTTGGGTGTGCTCACAAGCCACGCCTCTTCTTGGGCTGCCACCAACAATGGCGGTGTTACCAAGGGCCTTTATTATGATGTAGCCTATACGGGCAATGAGGCCAACTGCCAGTTTGCCTTCATTTCCACGGCTAGCTACAATGTTTATGCCGCAAAGGTTACAATGAAGAGTCTGCTCGAGGATGCAGAGAGCCGTGGTGTCGACGTGACTTCAGAAGGCGCTGTGTTCAACAATGCTTCTGCCACACTCGACGAGGTGAACGCAGCCGTTTCCTCTCTGTACACCAAAATCTCAAGTGTGGTCACTCCTGACAATCCTCAGGATATGACCAGCATGATCACCAATAATGACTTCAGCTTGGGCAACACCACTGGTTGGTCATCTACCACGGGTGCAACGAACAAGACGGGTTCCTGGCTGTCGGGCGACGCGACTAGCAACCCTGAGGGTGCTTTCTCTGGTAACTACTTTGAGAACTGGAAGTCTACGGCCATGTCCGGTCGCATGTACCAGACGGTGAAGGGACTCCCCGAGGGTGTCTACAAGGTTGGCATTGCTGCTTATGTCAATAAGTTTGATGAAAGCAATGCGATAAACAAGAAGCAGTATGTTTATGCCAACGATGCCAAGACCTTGCTCACTTGTGGCAATGCTCGTGCCTACACCATTATAGTCAATCTTGTTGGAACGGACACTTTGCAGATTGGCTTGGCACAGGACTCTTTGCTCGCTAACTGGGTGAGTATCGACAATGTCACCCTGCTGTGTCTGGGCAAAGGCATCGCCAGTTACCAGTATCTCAACCAGTCGGTTATGAACGACATCGAGGCAGCCATCGCCGACGATGAGTCTTCTACCTTCGCTTATGCTGAGAGCATTTACGAGACGGCTAAGGCCGCAGCTCAGAAGGGTATTGATGCCACAGATGTTACCGTTTCTTATGCTGCATATCTGGAGGCTCTCGATGGTCTGGCTGACCTGAAGAACAACATCGCAGCATACGCCAATCTGTCTACATCTGCTGAGAATGCCGATGCGGAATTTTATAAAAACTATTCAGACCAGGATGCACTTTACAATGCTTCTCAGGAAGGTATAACCATGTTCGAGGAGCACACCGCCAGCACGGCTGAGGTGCTTGCCATGATTCAAAAGATTGCTGACGCCCTGCAGCAGGCTAAACTTGCAACTTACAAGGCTGGCGATGACGTGACATATCTCATCACCAACCCGACCTTCAACGACGAGACTGCGAATCCCACTTATCCCTATGAACAGCCTCAGCTCACTACCGGTTGGATTGGTGCTGATGTGATTGGCTCAGGCGGGAAGGCTGATACTCGTCTGGCTGAGGTCTACAATAAGGATTGCGATATCTACCAGGATCTCACGGGTCTGAAGAAAGGTGCTTACAGCCTCTCTATCCAGGCCTTCTACCGTCCCACCGATGCTTCTTCTGCCAATTATCAGGCTTACCTTAACGGCGATTCGCTCACACAGGCTTACATCTACATGGGCCTCACACAACAGCGTGTGAAGAGCATCTACGCTCACACCTTCCCCGAGAGCATAACCACTGTGTCACGTGCGAACTACTGGGTGAACGTTGGCAGCGACGAGCCCGCTTATGTTCCTAACTCCATGGACGAGGCTTATGTCTGCTTCAATGGCAGTGTCGATGGCGACCAGGATCCCGATTACGACAACAACTACCGTAACGTTGTTTACGGTGTGGTGACTGAGAATGGTGGCTCGATGCCCATCGGCTTCAAGATCGAAGACCATAATGAAGCCAGTTGGGTAATCTTCCGCGACTTCCGCCTGAAGTATCTCGGAAATGACCCCGTCTACATCCAGCCTGTGCTTGAGAACAAGATGAACGAGGCCAAGACCGACTATTTGGGCAAGAAGATGATTGCTGCCGACAAGACCGCCATCGACAATGCTGTCGCCGCTGGCGAGGCTGCCCTCACCTCCAATGACGGTGACGCTATGATGGATGCATTCACGGCTATTGCTGATGCTGAGGCCGCTGCCGAGACTTCTATCTCTGCTTATGAGCAGTTGGCTGCTTCTTGCGACTCGCTGACCGCTCAGTGTGATGCTTCTTCAGATAAGGCTTCTCAAGATGTTCTTACAAAGGCAAAGACCCTTATCGATGAGGTGAAGGACATGCTCAACAATGGCACCATTGCTGTGGCTGACATTCCTGCCAAGCAAGAGGAGAT
>CAVIOP010000022.1:0-21934 GCA_963644485.1 bacterium
TTAATCATCATTAATAGACCATTAATCTCTCGTTAATCTTTCTTCTTTAATCTCTCGTTAATCTTTCATTAATCTTTTGCGCCAGATGGAGATTAATGGGAGATTAATGGGAGATTAATGGGGATTAATGTTAAACGAAAAGGTGCCGAAGGCACCACACATATCTTCGTGCTCTATGAATTATTCAGGCTAAAAGGTGGTATTGTGAGAGCTTGTTTTTCAGAAAATCGACGACAGAACGACGTTTCGCCCGCATGCGCCACCACGCCCGCTCCACATATCGGCGAACCGTCTTAAGGGGGCAAACAGGCATCCATAGACATCGACGGCGTGCACGCCTTGCACTTTCCAATGGAAGAGTGCATCTTCTTTCACACCGTAATCGGTTGTCATACAAAGTGTTTTACGAAAAGTGCATCTTTTTGACGGGAAAGACATTCCGTTACGGGAAAAAACTTGCAGGAAAAGAAGAAATCACTAACTTTGCATCAACGGGCAGGAGCCAGGATGTTGACCGGATGGCTTCAACCACACAGAAAACGAACATTAAACACCACAGGAGATGAAGAAAATTTGCTTGTTTATCACCGTCTTGCTCTTCACGCTTGGAGCAATGGCACAAAACTACAACCGGGACCGCGGCTTCGTGCATCCCGGAGGTCTCCACACACAAGAAGACTTTGACCGCATCAAGACGTTGCTGGCCAAGGGCGACTCCACCATCACGGCCGCTGTCAACGTGCTGACGCAGGCCGCCTACGCCCAGGCGACGGCCGCCACCTATCCCGTGCAGACCATCGTGCGCGGCGGCAGTGGCGAAAACTACATCAATGCCGCACGCGGAGCGACCATCGCCTATCAGAACGCCCTCGTGTGGAAGATCACTGGCAACACCGCCAACGCCAGCCATGCCGTCAACGTGCTCATGCAGTGGGCCAACACCACCAAAGCCATCAGCGGCAACTCCAACTACGCCCTGGCCGCAGGCCTCTACGGCTATCAGTTTGCGCAAGCCGCCGAACTGCTGCGCGACTACGACGGCTGGTCGGCCGAACGTTTCGAGACGTTCCGCCAGTGGATGCTGCAGGTGTGGTACCCGTCGGCCATCGGCTTCCTGCGCGCACGCAACGGTACCTGGGAGAACACGGGCAAGTGGTGGCAAGCACCCGGCCACTACTGGAGCAACTGGGGACTGTGCAATGCCCTTTGCGTGATGTCTATCGGCGTGCTGTGCGACGATGTGTCCATCTACAACCAGGGCCTCAGCTACATCAAGCACGACCAGGTGGGGACATTTACCAATCCCCGCACAGCCAACCCCATCCTCAACGACGGTCTCACCGAGTTCATGGGCAACCTCGTGGTGACCGTGAGCAACACACCTGACAGTCTGAAGGCTTCGTCCTACGGCACGATTGGGCAGATGCAGGAGAGCGGCCGCGACATCGGGCACGCCACGATGGCCCTCGGACTGGCCGTCGACATCGCACACATGGCCTGGAACCAGGGCGACGACCTGTTCTCCTTCATGGACAACCGCCTGGCCGCAGGCATCGAGTATGTGGCAGCGCAGACGCAGAGCGTGGAAGGACTGCCCTGGACCAACTACAAGTACGGCACCAACGGTCTGTATTACACCGACAGTCGTGTGTGGACCATGACCGGCCCCGCGCTCGGCAACCAGATACGGCCCTACTGGGGCACCGTCATCGGACACTATGAAGGCGTGCTGGGCGCCAAGATGCCCTACTCGGACATGGCCTATGCAGACATGACCAAGGATGGTCCCGACGGCGGAGGACAAGGGTCCACCAGCGGCGGCTACGACCACCTGGGCTACTCGGTGCTGATGAACTACCGCGACCACACGGCCACCGCCGAGGAGGTGCCCACACTGCTCGCACCAAGAATGGTGGTCGGCAGCGACACGCTCAACCAGAACGAACTGGGAGCACTGGTCAACACCTACAAGACCGACAACAATACGGGTGTGACCAAGGGCACCGTCATCAAGCTTCTGCCCCGGCTTCGCGACGACAACGAGGACACGGGCCTGTGGCAGTGGAACACAGGCGAGACCACACGCGACATCACCGTCACTGCCGACAGCAGCTACGTGTACCGCGTCACCTACACCAACAAGCACGGAGTGAAGAGCCATCTCTGCTTCTCCATCGCCGTGCAAGGCGACTGCGAGCCGACGCCCGTCACTGCCTCGGCCACCTACGACGGCACGACGGTCAACGACTCCGTCACCATCTTCTACGACGAAGCCGTCACCCTGAGCGCCACGGCAGCGGGCGGCTACGGCACCTACACCTGGAGCAACGGTGCCACCGGCAGCAGCATCACAGCCAAGAACATCCGCAAGGACAGCACGTTCGTCGTGACATTCAAGAACCAGGGCGGGGCGCTCTCCCGCGACACCGTCCGCGTCCACTTGAAGTATCTCCGGCCACAGATGACCGTCAACGGGCAAGTGAAGGCCGACACCGTGCAGTGTGTGTGCCAACCCGGCGACCAAGTGGCGTTTGCGCCCTACGTGCCCAGCACGTTTCAGGACATCACATTCCGATGGAGCAACGGCTCGCAAGCACGCAGCGTGACCTATGACAACCTACAGACAAGCGTCATCGACACGCTCATCTACACCATCTACGGCAAGAGCGACACCCTGTACTACGCCGCCTACATCAACGACTCGCTCGACAGCGCCATCCCCGAGGGCTACTACCTCATCCGTGACAGGTTCCACGACACCTATCTCACCAACAACTCCGTGGAGGGGACAACATACGCCTACGCCACGTTTGCTCCCAAGAAGGAAGGAAAAGCCCTGCAAGAGCAAGCCTGGAAGATCACCAACGAGAACGCAGACGGTCCCTGCTACGACATGCTGAACCTGGCCGACCAGCGCTACCTGGCTCTCACCATGCGCATGACGGCAAGCACTCGCACACCCTATTACTTCCGCAAGGCATCGGGCACCAACTGGTATCACATCCGCAACAAGCGGCCCTGCTACTTCACCATCGGCGCCGACGGCACAGTGGATCACACCACCTACTATGTGCCCACCTGTTTCCCCGTCGAACTGATACCGTTCCATGACCCCACAGGCATCCACAACACAACCGCAGACCGCCCTGCCGACGACAAGTGCTACAACCTCTGCGGACAGCGCGTCAACACCAACTACAAGGGCGTCATCATCCGGAACGGCAAGAAATACGTCAACCGATAAGACATGAATAAACAAACACTTGGAAACGATTGAGGGCCATCACCGTCTTGGCATGACGGAGATGGCCCTTTCTGAATGGCTTCGGTTGGCGAGGCGTTATCTCACCACAAACTTCTTGCCGCCACGGATGTAGATGCCGGGCTGTGCAGGCTTGCTGACACGCACGCCCTGCAGCGTGTACACGGCCGTGGCGGGAACGCGGACCACCGCAGGACCTTCGATGCCTGTCTCCTGCTTCTGCTCCTCATAGAGGAAGGGGAAGATGTTGGAGGCCTGCTTGTCGGAGCTATAGTTGCCATACGACTTGTATTGGGCGCTGTACATGATGACATTGCCTGAGTCGGTAGCCTTGATGGTGTATGTGCCGTCGTCATTGGCGGTCACTGTCCACACATCGGCATCGCTCAGCGAGGTCGTCGGCGTAAACGAAGTGTAGGTGCCGTCTTGGTAGTAGTAGCGGCCCTGGCTGTCCTTCAGGTAGTAGCCGCCGTCGGCCTCCTCAAAGGTGTAGGCGTCGTTGTCCTCGCTCAGAGTGATCTTGCCGTTCTCATCAATCACGCCATCGGTATAGAGATAGCCGTAGTTCTTGCTGGAAGAGACCGACACGGGCTTGGCGGCATAGAACTTGCTGGCCGACTGAGCCACGAGGAGGTAGCGTTTGCCAGCCGTGGGCAGTCGCTGCTCCAGCTTGACGAAGACAAGGCCATCCTCGACGGCGGTCGAGTCGTCGGGCGTAGGCGGCACCGGAGTGTCGGAGCCATTGCGACTGTCGTCGGAAGCCGTCGAGAGGGCATTGGCCGGGTCGAAAGCCACATCGACACTGTCGCCCCACACATATTCGCACAGGTAGGGATAGTCGACGAACAGGTTACGGTTGTTCTGGATGCCGGCCACGGCATTGTTGCGCGCCACCTCCAGACTGTCGGCCTTATCCTGCGCGCTCCACTGTCGGTAGAGGTCGGTGGCCCACTGCAGCATGCCGGGATAGCCCGCGGCATCGTCCGCCATGGTCAGCAGTCCCGTCTTCACAAAGGAGAGGTTCGAGTAGGTGACGGCCATGTACATGTAGCCGCGCGCAAAGTCGCCCTTGTAGGCATCGCCCGGCTCCCAGGCATTGCCGCTGACGTGTGTGGCGGTGCCCACCTTGTCGTAGCCCTCTTCCTCGCTCGTGGCTTTGCTCACCACGTCCATGGGATAGTTGCTCTTCTGGCTGTTCACGTTGGACGGCGAAGGGTAGAGGTTATAGAGATCCTTGTAAGCCTCGTTCTTGCTGCCGCCCCACCAACTCTTGGGAAACGAGTGTTCGATGTTCATGCCCGTGACCGCGTTGCCGCGCGAGCCGAAGTAGAACGTGTCGCTGCTGTAGCGGTTGACGACCTGGTTGGTCTGCGGGTCGCGGTCGGTGGCATAGAAGCCCCACCACGTGTTGGCCGAGCCGCTGCCATATTCGAGCACCGTCTTGCCACTGTTCATCAGTTGGTAGAGAGCCGTCTTCAGTTCAGCCTTTTTCTTGCCCTTGAGCGATGCCGCATAGGATGCCAGTTGCTGGCGTGTGATGGCCTCGGCCGTACCGGCTGAGAAAGCCAGCAGCATGGTGAGTGCTAAAGCGTAATGTCTTTTCATCTTAAATAGATGTAAAAATGTTCTTACTGCGCCTCCTCTATCCATCCCTCTTCCACAAAGCGGCGGTAGAGGGGCTGGGCCAATGCCTTGGCATCAGGATGGGGAGCGCCCGTCGTGCCCAGTGCGCGGAGGTCGAAGAAATGCTTCCAGTCGGCCACGAAAGCCGTGTGGACCAGCTCTGTGTTGGTGTCGAGCGGCAACACCACACGCGCCTCCTGCGGCTTGCGGCCTGCAGCCACGAGGTTCATGTAAGCGCGCTCGGCCGCCACATTGGCAAAGAGCCAGTTGTCTATGTCGGTGGCCTCGCCCGTGGCCACCTTACGCGCCAGTTCCACGAGGTCGCTGCCCGTGAGGGCTATCTCGCCGGTGGCGATGCCCTCTGCCACAGCACCCTGCGGCAGCGTGGTGACAAACTTGGGCAGGTTGACGGAAATCTCATTGTCAAACTTGTCCTTGGAGTAGTTGCAGTAGCGGGTGGACTGCTCGGCCATGGAGTCGGCACGATGACGGTTGAACTCGCGCGTGATGGCTATCTGGGTGGTGAAATGGACGGTGACGCGACGCTCATGATGCTCCGTAGGCTCACAGAGCAGTTGCAGGTCGTCCATCCAGTCGTTCTCGGCCAGCACACGGAGGTTGGTGGTGACATAAGCCGTGCCGTCACACACGCGGACCACCGAATACTTGTTGGCAGTGTAACGGGCGCTGGCGCTGGCAGTGCCGACACTCCCGCAACCTGTCTCCACAGGCGTGCTCAGGTAGACCGTGCCATGTTCGAGCATGGCCAGGTGGCGGTTCTTCAGCATGCGCTCCACGAAGGGACGGGCCGAGGTGGGCGTGCAGTGGTCCTCGCTCTTGTAGCACACACGGCCCACACGCTCTATCTGCCGGTACATACCGTCGAGACCTGGCTCCTGCGACCATATCTCAAAGTGGGGTTGGATGATTTTCATTGCTTATTGGATTTGTATTGTGCAAAGGTAGCGCAAACGGGCGGATTGGCAAAGGAAAACAGATGGTTTTCCGCCTTTTGTCGCCAAAATGTAGCAAGAGACGGCTGGCGGAGCATAAAAAGCTTTCTTCCACCTTATTTTCTTGTCCATCCCGACAGATATGCTTACCTTTGTGCCAAGACCATTAGACTTGACAACGATATGGATGAAACTACCTGCGTAAAACTGTTGGAGCGGCATGGCATCAAGCCCACGGCCAACCGCATCGTGGTGGCCAAGGCCCTGGCGGCCAATGAGCATCCTGCCTCGCTCTCAGAGCTTGAGGAGCGCATCGTCACCATCGACAAGAGCGGCATCTTCCGCTCCTTGGTCATCTTCCGCGAGCACCACCTGGTGCACCAACTCGAGGATGGCGACGGCGGCGTGAAGTATGAGCTCTGCTTCAGCCATGGCGACAGCGACGACGACGATGACATGCACGTTCACTTCTATTGTGAGCGTTGCCACCGCATCTTCTGCTTCCACGACACCCCCATCCCACCCGTGGACTTGCCCCGCTGCTATGAGGCCCACACGGTGAACTACATGATCAAGGGCGTCTGCCCGCAGTGTGCCAGGAAACAGTGATGGACGCAGCGGCTTTCTTGAGCAAGTTGACGGAGTGGTATCGCGGCCATGGGCGTGACCTGCCGTGGCGACGCACCCGCGACCCCTATGCCATCTGGCTCAGCGAGGTGATCCTGCAACAGACGCGCATTGCGCAGGGACAAGCCTACTGGGAGCGCTTCATGCGCCACTTTCCTACCGTGGCCGACCTGGCCGAGGCTACAGAGGACGAGGTGTTGAAGCTCTGGCAAGGACTGGGCTACTATTCGCGGGCACGCAACCTCCATGCTGCAGCCCGGCAGATTGTGGCCATGGGCCACTTTCCTGACACCTTGGAGACCATCAGCCAACTGAAAGGTGTGGGCGACTACACGGCATCGGCCATCGCTGCCTTTGCCTTCGACAGACCCGCCGTGGCCATCGACGGCAACGCCTACCGCGTCTTCGCCCGGCTGCTCGGCATTGCCACGCCCATCAACACCACCGAGGGCAGGCACGAGTTTCGACTGGCTGGCGAACGCCTCTTTGGCCTGACAACGGAAGGCATAAGCCGTCAGACGACCGAAGGCAAGGACCAGACGACCCGTCCACAGGTGAGCGGCGTGTCATGGCGCGAGGCCAACTCGGCACTCATGGACCTGGGTGCCACGGTGTGCACGCCACAGTCTCCACAGTGCGACGGCTGTCCGCTGGCCGATGACTGTGTGGCCTGCCACGAGGGACTGACAGCCCGGCTGCCCGTCAAACGGAAGACGGTGAAGACAAAGACGCGCCACATGGCCTTCGTATGGATGCGCTGCCGCGGCAAGGTGGCCTTGAGAAGACGCGGCGAGGGCGACATCTGGCAAGGACTGTGGGAGCCGCCCCTTTACGAGGATGTTCCGGTGCCAGCCCTCGACGGACGGCTGACGCTGCTGCAGCAAGGCATACGCCACACGCTCACCCACCGCATCATCGTGGCCGATTTCTATCTGCTCGAGACAGACAAGCGTCCCCCGTTGCCCGCCGATGACTATGTGTGGGTGGCCGAGGAGGACATCGGGCTTTATGCCGTGCCACGCCTGATAGAAAAACTGCAGGCCCTCATCAGAGCGTAAATACACATTTTGCAAACACGAAAGACACTTTACTTCATTCAAAATAGCCCATTACTTAATTAAAATTAGTAATTTTGCATCATAATAATGCAATAACAACAAAATACTGATGGAAGAAAAGAAATTCAAGCGTACCACTGTCACCGCCGCCCTGCCTTATGCCAACGGCGGTGTCCACATCGGTCACCTGGCCGGTGTATATGTTCCTTCGGACATCTACGTGCGTTACCTCCGGCTGAAAAAGGAGGACGTCATCTTCATCGGCGGATCAGACGAGCATGGTGTGCCCATCACCATCCGCGCCAAGAAAGAGGGCATCACGCCACAGGATGTGTGCGACCGCTACCACAAAATCATCAAGGACTCGTTCAAGGAGTTCGGCATCTCGTTTGACATTTACAGCCGCACCACATCGAAGGTGCACAACCAGTTTGCCTCCGACTTCTTCAGCAAGCTCTACAAGGACGGCAAGCTCGTGGAGAAGGAGAGCGAGCAATACTACGACCCCGAGGCACACCAGTTCCTCGCCGACAGATACATCATGGGCACCTGTCCCCACTGCGGCAACCCCAACGCCTACGGCGACCAGTGCGAGAAGTGCGGAAGCGACCTCTCACCCATGGAGCTCGTCAATCCTCATTCCACCATCAGCGGTGCCAAACCCGAGGTGCGCAAGACCAAGAACTGGTATCTGCCGCTCAACGAGTATCAAGGCTGGCTGAAAGACTGGATCCTCGGCGACCACAAGGAGTGGCGCCCCAACGTCTACGGACAGTGCAAGTCGTGGCTCGACATGGACCTGCAGCCACGCGCCATGACACGCGACCTCGACTGGGGCATCCCCGTACCCGTGGAGGGTGCCGAGGGCAAGGTGCTCTACGTCTGGTTTGACGCGCCCATCGGATACGTCAGCAACACCAAGGAGCTCTGCGACGCCGAGCCTGAGCGCTGGGGCTCATGGGAGAAATGGTGGAAGGATCCCGAGACACGCCTCGTCCACTTCATCGGCAAGGACAACATCGTGTTCCACTGCCTGATCTTCCCCACCATGCTCAAGGCCCACGGCGGATACATCCTGCCCGACAACGTGCCGGCCAACGAGTTCCTCAACCTCGAGAACGACAAGATATCGACCTCGCGCAACTGGGCCGTGTGGCTCGACGAATATCTAAAGGACTTCCCCGGCAAGCAAGACGTCTTGCGCTACGTGCTCACGGCCAATGCACCGGAGACCAAGGACAACAACTTCACATGGCGCGACTTCCAGGAGCGCAACAACTCGGAGCTCGTGGCCATCTACGGCAACTTCGTCAACCGCGCCTTGCAGCTCACAAAGAAGTACTGGAACGGCGTAGTGCCCGAGTGTGGCGAACTGCAGGAGGTCGACCAGCACGCCATCGACGAGTTCAAGGACGTGAAGGAGAAGGTGGAGCAGTATCTCGACATCTTCAAGTTCCGCGAGGCTCAGAAGGAGGCCATGAACCTGGCACGCATCGGCAACAAGTACATCACCGAGTGTGAGCCGTGGAAGGTGTGGAAGACCGACCCCAAACGCGTGGAGACCATCCTCTACATCTCGCTGCAGCTGGTGGCCAACCTCGCCATCGCCTTCGAGCCTTTCCTGCCCTTCTCGAGCAAGAACCTGCGCGAGATGATTGGCATGGATGCGTTCGACTGGGCCCAGCTGGGCCGCACGGACCTGCTGAAGCCGGGACACCAGTTGGCTGAACCTCACCTGCTCTTCCAGAAGATTGAGGACGAGGAGATACAGAAGCAGCTCGACAAGCTGGCCGCCACCAAGGAAGCCAACGAGAAAGCGCAGGCCGCCAAAGACTACAAGGCGGAGCCCGTCAAGGCTGACGTACCCTTCGAGGAGTGGGAGAAACTCGACATCCGCGTAGGACACATCAAGGATTGCCAGAAGGTCAAGAAGTCGAACAAGCTCTTGCAGTTCACCATCGACGACGGCAGCGGCAAAGACCGCACCATCCTCTCGGGCATCGCCAAATACTACGAGCCCGCTGACCTCATCGGAAAGGATGTGCTCTTCATCGCCAACTTCGCCGCACGCAAGATGATGGGCATAGAGAGTCAGGGCATGATCCTCTCTGCTGTCAACTTCGACGGATCGCTCCATGTCACCACAACCCTCGACCCGGTGAAACCGGGAAGCCAAGTGGGATAACGCACGGGCATACGCCCACACGGACATATCCAAAGAGCCCCGCTGCCAGGACACATCTCCTGTCAGCGGGGCTCTTTCGTCGGCTCGGGCACCGGGCACCATGCAGCGTGCACCATGCAGCCACACGCCGACAACGGGACGGCCATGCGTGACAACAACGACAAATGACTGACAGCCCTCATCATCGGGGGCAATCAGCATTGACGCCTTGGCGCCTGTGTTTTAAGGATATGCTTTGTAAAAAGGCGGAAGAGACAAACCCTCCGCTGTGTCGACACTTGGATTCGAACCAAGGACCCCCACCATGTCAAGGTGATACTCTAACCAACTGAGCTATGCCGACAGGTCATAAACAAGATGCCAAGTGAACAAATCTTCTCTCACTTAAGCGAATGCAAAGGTACGGCTTTATTTTCATCCCCACAAATTTTTCGGCATTTATTTTCATGGTGGGTTCTATAATTTACGGTGGGAATTTATAGAACACACCTTATGCCTGTAATGACCAGAGGTGCCTTGCTGCCGGAAATATCAAGCGTTTTCGCATTGCGGCAAGAGGTTTTGTGCAAATGGTTCATGGCGCTTGATGGGCTTTCGGGCAAAAAGCAGTAACTTTGCATGGCAACAAGACACAACAGGAAATGGAAAACCCATACATCAAACAATACCCCGACTTGATGCGGGGCAAGAAAATCATGTACAACCACGGATTCGGGTCGTCGGCCGCCTCCGGCACAGTGACACGCATCCGCGAGACGTTCCCCGAGGCCACCGTAGTGGCTTACGACCTGCCGCTCCATCCCGAAGAGGCGATGACACTGCTCAAGGCCAAGGCAGCCGAGGAGCAGCCCGACCTCATCCTCGGCACCTCCATGGGCGGCATGTACACGGAGATGCTCTACGGATACGACCGCATCTGCGTGAATCCTGCATTCGAAATGGCCAAGACCATGAAGAGCCACGGCATGACGGGCAAGCAGACATGGGCCAACGCGCGCCAGGACGGCGAGAAGGACTTTATCGTCACCAAGGCACTGGAAAAGGAATACCAGGAGATGACCGACCACTGCTTCACCGCCCTGGAGACCATGGAGCCTGAGGAACGGGAACGCGAGCAGCAGCGTGTATGGGGACTGTTCGGCGACAAGGACGAGCTTGTCGACACCTTCGGACTCTTCACCGCCCACTACCCGCAGGCGGCCCACTTCCACGGCGGCCACCGCATGGACGACCACTCGTTCCTTGACGGCGTGGTGCCTGTCATCCGCTGGATCGACGACCGCCAGGAAGGACGCGAGCGCCCCATCGTCTACATCGACGCCTCGGCGCTCATGGACGGCTACGGCCATCCGAAATCGTGCCTGCAGAAGGCTTTCGGCATGCTCATCGAGCACTACCAGGTCTACATCGTCGGCCCGGCGCCCACCAATGGACACGCCGACCTCGCCCAACTGGCTTCCTGGACGGAACAACACCTGAGCACACCCGCTCACGACCATGTGGTCTACACCAACCGCAAGGCGTTGCTCTACGGCGACTATTTCATCGATGTCTTACCCTCGCCCGACTTCATGGGAACGGGCATTGCCCTCGGTTCCGACAGTTTCAAGACATGGGAAGACATCATCACGTTCTTCGAGCGGTTGGGCGGTCAATGACTCCACTTACACAAAGAAAATCCATACCGTCTTGCCAGTGTCCGGTAAGATTTTCCAATCATTTAACGGATGGACGTTTAGCCTCTTTCTCCCTGGAGGCCAAAACGCTTGGTTGCCGACCGCACGGTATACCACACGGCACTCCAGCCCGCCACGATGACGGTGGCAAAGACAGCAAGCACATCCATGTAGTGGACGCTTACGGGATAGGCATTCACGACGTAGCTGCCATCGGCACCGCCCATACGCACAAAGCCATACTGCTGCTGCAGGGCACACAAGACCAGCCCCAGCGCAATGCCGATGAGCGCACCGAAGACACTGATCATACGACCCTCAAAAAGAAACACGCGGCGCACCTGGCGGTCTGACGCACCCAGGTTGCGGAGCGTCTCCACGTCGTCGCGCTTGTCGATGATCAGCATCGACAGCGAGCCGATGATGTTGAAGCACGCCACAATGAGGATGAACGTGAGGAAGATATAGGCCATGAGCTTCTCTATCTGCATGATCTTGAACGTGTCGTGTTGCTGCTCATAGCGGTCTTCCACAAGGTATCGGCTGCCGCCAATCTGCTGCATCTCTTTCTTCACGGCATCAAGGTCCGAGCCGGGCTTCAGCCGAAACTCCAGGGCAGAGACCATGCCCTGCTGTCCGAAAAGGTTTTGCGCGAAGCCCAGGCTGGTAAGGAGGTGGTTCTTGTCATACTTGCCTTGGTTGACAGCAAACACCACGCCCGGCGAGAGCAGCGAATCGACGACAAAGCCGTCTTGGGCATTGCTCATGTCGAGCTGGCCTTCGCGACGTGGCGCATAGACATGCAGGTAGCCTTGCCACTGTGTGTCGCACCCCAGCGTCTGCGCCAGCCGGATGCCAGCCACGCCAAACTGCAGGTTGGCCGTGTGCAGGTCAAACTCTCCCTGTCCATAGAGTATCTCCGTGATGTGGGTCAGGTCGGCGAAGTTGTCGTCCACGCCTTTCACCGTCACCATGGCCTGCTTGCCGCCATAGACGGCCAGCGCCATGTCGGTGAGCGTCTCTGTGGCCACCTCCACCTCGGGCAGGCGGCGCATCTTGGTCAGCAGGGGGTCGTCGGCCGGTACGGTCTTCCCCTGCACGGGGACCACCTTGAGCTGCGGGTCGAAGTTGGTGAAGAAACTGGCCACCAGGTCATGGAAGCCGTTGAAGACACTCAGCACGATGACCAGCGCCATGGTAGCCACGGCCACGCCAATGACCGATATCAGCGAGATGACGTTGATGGCATGTGTCTTCTTCTTCGAGAAGAGGTAACGGCGGGCAATGAAGAAAGGGAAATTCATTTCGCTAAACGGTCGTGGGTTCTATTTCTTCAGCAGTTCGTCGATATGGTCGATGTAGTCGAGGCTATCGTCGATGAAGAAACGCAACTCGGGGATGATGCGCAGCTGGTTGTGCACGCGGCGCCCCAGTTCGTAGCGGATGCTCTTCTCGTTGGCGGAGATGTTCTTCAGCAGTTCCTCGCCCCGCCCAGAGGGGAAGATGCTCAGGTATGCCGTGCAGATGCTCAGGTCGGGTGAGATGCGCACGCGGGTCACGCTGACGAGCACGCCGTGCATGCTGCGTGTTTGGCTCTGGAAGATTTCGGCCAGCTCTTTCTGCAGCAGTCTGGATATGCGGTTTTGTCTTGTCTCTTGCATGTTGTATGTTCTTGTTGGGTTCTTGTGTTTCAGCTTGTGTTTCTCAGAGTGTGTCAAGGTCCACGTGCTCCACGTGGATGTCGTCGCGGAGGAAGATGGAGGCCGTCTCCTTGAAGCGGTCAGGGTTTTCGGTGGTGAAGTAGCGGCATGAGGCGCCGCGTGTGAGCGAGGCCTCCATGTCGGCATGCCGCTGGAGGTATTGCTTCAGACTGCTTGCCACGTAGTCGCTTTGCGGCACGATGGTCACGCCGGGCCTGGTGTACTTCAGTATCTTGGGCATCAGGATGGGATAGTGGGTGCAGCCGAGGATGATGGTGTCGATCTGCGGGTCCTTGTCCATGAGCTGGTCGATGCGCTTCTTCACGAAGTAGTCGGCACCGGGAGAGTCGGCCTCGTTGTATTCGATCAGCGGCACCCAGAAGGGACAGGCTTGTCCCGTCACCTGGATGTTGGGCCACAGTTTGGCTATCTCCATGCTGTAGCTCTCGCTCTTCACCGTGCCCTCTGTGGCGAGGAGGCCCACATGGCCGTTGCGTGTGAGCGTTCCGATGACCTCTGCCGTGGGGCGTATGACGCCCAGCACGCGGCGTGTGGGGTCCCATTGCGGCAGGTCGTTTTCCTGGATGGTCCGCAAGGCTTTTGCCGAGGCGGTGTTGCATCCGAGGATGACCAAGCGGCACCCCATCTCAAACAGTTTGTACACCGCCTGCCGTGTGAACTCGTAGACCACGTCGAACGAGCGCGGGCCATAGGGTGCACGGGCGTTGTCGCCTATGTAGATGTAGTCGTATCCGGGCAACAGATGGCGGATGCCGTGCAGGATCGTCAGTCCGCCGTAGCCTGAGTCGAACACGCCGATAGATCCTTTTTCTTGGTTGTTATTCATCTTTCTCACGGTTGTTGTAGTTGACCGATCATGTGGCAATGAGTGGTGTGCGGATGGGCTATCGCACGGCAGCATCGACATCGGCCTGCACGTCAAACCCAGTGGCGGGATCGATGAACGGTGCCGCATCGTTGTCGGTATTGAGGATGAAGGCGAGGCCCTTCTCCCGGCCCACCTTCTGCAGGGCGGCGGCAATCTTCTCGCGCAGGGGCTTGTAGGCGTTGTCCTGGGCCTCCTTCAGCAGACGCTGGGCCTCGGCCTTGAAGGCCTGGTTCTTCTCCATGAGCTCCTGCAGTTCGGCCTGCCGCTTGTGGCGGATGGAAGGTGCAAAGTCGCGCTGGCCGTCGAGAAACAACTCGTACTTCTGGTTGAACTCCTCTTCCACGCGCTGCATCTCCTTGTCGTATTTGGCCTTGAGGTCTTCCAGACTGCGCTGCGCGATGGTGTGGTCGGGCATCGTCTCAAATGTCTTTTTATAACTGAAATAGCCGAAGCGGAAGGGCTGCACGTTGGCACTGGGAGCCGGCGTGACGGCATCGGAGCCGACGGCGGCTGCGTCGGCGGCCTCCACCGTCGTGTTGGTCTGTGCGAAGACCTGTGCGGTGGCCGCGGCAATGAGGAAAGATAGGAGAAGTCGTTTCATCGTGTGATGGTTGTGTGATGTGAAAAGGCAACCGCCCGCAGGAGCAGGTGAGCACCTATTCCTGCGGGCGGATGGTTGATGGGTGTATAGGGTGTGCTTACTTCATCTTGGAGATTTCAGCCTGTACCTTGCTCGTCACGTCCTCGACAGTTGTGCCCATGTAAGGTGCGCTGCCGTCCTCGAAGATGAAGGTGTAGCCACCGGCCTTGCCGACATTCGTGATGGCGTTCATAATCTTGGTCTGGATGGGCTGCATCAGTTCCTGCTGCTTCTTCTGGAGCTCGGTCTGTGCGTCCTGTCCGGCCTGCTGGATCTTCTGGCTGAGGGTGGTCAGCTCGGTCTCCTTCTGCTCTTGCTGCGTCTGGTTCATCGTGCTCTTGTGCTGCTGGTAGTCGTCGAGCTGGCGCTGAAACTCCTTCTGCATGGTCTCGAGCTCATTCTGCTTCTGCTTCTGCAGAGCCTGGAACTCGCCATTGGCCTTGGCCACCTCAGGCAGGGCGTTGAAGATGGTCTGAGAGTCTACCTTTCCAAACTTCTGTGCGAACGTGGCCAGGGGAGCCATCAGCATGATCATTAATAAAAGCTTTTTCATGTTTTTGTCTTTGATTGATATGATTTTTCTTGTTTTTTGTTTGTTCTTCAATAGCCCAGCTTCTGTAACACCTCCTGCGAGATGTCTATCTTGGGCGACCCGTAGATGATGCCTGAGTCGGACGCGCGGTCGACGACCAGCGAGTAGCCGCGAAGGTCGGCTATCTCCTTTACGGCATTGTAGATCTCCTCCTGGATGGGTGTCATGAGGCTCTCGCGCTTCTTGAACAGTTCACCCTCGGGGCCGAAATACTTCTTCTTGAGGTCTGCGGCCTCTTTCTCCTTGGCCACGATCTGGTCTTGCTTGGCCTTCTTCTGCTCCTGCGAAAGGAACACCACCTCGTTCTGGTAGTTCTTGTACATCGTTGAGGCTTCGGTGTTGAGGGCCTCCACCTCGGCCTGCCATTTCTTCGACACCTGGTTGAGCTGTTCGTTGGCCCGCTCGTAGGCAGGTATGTTCTTCAGCACATATTCCATGTCGACCAGTGCGAACTTTTGCGCCTGCACCTTACTGGCCGGCATGAGGGCAAAGAGACACAGGAGGAGCAGGCTTGCCAGCCTGCTACACCTTTTATAATTGTTGATGGTTGTCATATTCGTTTTGTTTTGTTGGTATGCGGTGATGGACGGCACCCGTAATTGTCAGACGTTTCATCTCTGCATTTGTTACAGGCCTTGCGTCCCGGACCGGTTTTTCGTCTTGCCGGGTGTCGTCAGACGACTTAGAACTCCTGGCCGAGGATGAAGTGGAACTGGCTTCCGCCCTGGCTCGATCCGAGGAAGTACTTGTCGAAGCCATAGGCCCAGTCGATACCCATCAGGCCGACCATGGGCAGGAAGATACGCACACCGACACCCGCTGAGCGCTTCATGTCGAAGGGGTTGAACTTCTTGGTGTCGTTCCAGGCATTGCCGCCCTCGACGAAGGTAAGGCCGTAGATGGTGGTGTTGCCCAGCATGAACGGATAGCGGAGCTCCAGCGTGAAGCGGTCATAGGCGTAGCCTTCGTAGCCATAGGGCGTGAGGGTACCGTTGTCGTAACCGCGCAGGCCGATGGTCTCGGTGGCATAGCCGTAGGAGTAGCCGCTCATGCCGTCGCCACCCATGTAATAGGTCTCGAACGGACTCTTCTTGTACTTGTTGAAACTGCCGAGCAAGCCCATCTCCACGCGCGTCATCAGCACGAAGGTCTTCTGCGATGAACTGAAGGCAGTGAAGGTACGTGCCTTGAACTTCCACTTGTGGTACTCTATCCAGCGGTACTTGTCCTGCTGCTCCTTCACGTAGGTGGACGAGTGGGTGTCGGTGGCGAGGTTCTTGTAGTCCTTGCCGTCCCACAACGACCAGGGCGGTGTGACGGTGACGCTGGCCGTGAACTCGGAGCCGCGGCGCGGGAACAACTGGTTGTCGGTGGACGAGCGGTTGATCGCAACGCTCAGGTTCAGGTTATTGGAGTTTCCGTTGGTGAGGAGGAAGTACCGCCAGTTCTTCAGCATGTAGCGTGTGTACGACAGCTGCACGGAGAGCGTGAAGTAGTCGTCGGGCCAGCGCAGGCGCTTGCCCCACCCCACGTTGACACCGAGCATCTTGACATACTTGTCGGGGTCGTAGTAGTTCTCGTAGTTCGAGTAGTTGTAGCCGTAGCTGTTGTAGCCGTACAGATAGTTGTAGTAACTGTTCTGCCAGGCGGTGTTGTAGTAGTTGCTCGACACGTCGGTCGACTTGGAGTAGTAGGCACCGACGGAGAACTGTATGGGTCGCTTTCCGCCAAACCAGTTGGTGGAGTAGCTCATGTTGTAGCTCTGGTAATAGGAGGCGTTGGTCTGCACACCGAGCGAGAGCTTCTCGCCGTCGCCCACGGGCAGCAGGCCGCGGTGGGCCTTGTTCTTGCCGAAGAGGTTGGCCATGGAGAAGTTGTTGAGGGTGAGACCCACGCGGCCGATGATGCCGGTCTGTCCCCATCCCAGCGAGAACTCCACCTGGTCGTTGGACTTCTGCTCCAGGTTCCAGTTGATATCGACGGTTCCGTCGTCGGTGTTGGGGTGCACGTCGGGTACGCACTTCTCCTGGTCGAAGTGTCCCATCGACGCCAGCTCACGTGCCGAGCGCATCAGTGCCTCGCGTGAGAAGAGGTCGCCGGGCTTGGTGCGCAGCTCGCGTCTGACGACATTATCGTAGAGACGGGTGTTGCCCGTGATGCGCACATGGCTCAGATGGGCCTGCGGTCCCTCGAAGACACGCATCTCCAGGTCGATGGAGTCGCCGACGACATTGACCTCGGTGGCATTGATCTGCGAGAACACGTAGCCGTTGTTGTAGTAGAGGTTGCTCACGGCGTCGTCGTCCGTAGTGAGGCGTTTCTCCATCAGCTTCTGGTTGTAGACGCTGCCCTTGTGGAGCGTGAGCAGGTGCGACAGCACGTCGGAGTTGTAGACCGTGTTGCCCACCCACTGGATATTGCGTACATGGTATTTCTGTCCCTCGTCGACCGTCAGCCGTATGCTGACATGCTTGGGGTCTACGTTCCACACGCTGTCGCTGACGATGACGGCATCGCGGTAGCCCAGCTCGTTGTATTTCTCGATGAGCTTCTCCTTGTCGGCCTTCCAGCGCTCGGGCGTGAACTTCTTCGCCTTGAGGAATGTGGAGAGCTTGCCGGCCTCGTGTGTCTTGGCGAAGGCGCCCTTGCGGAAGAGGCCGCCCTTGATCTTCATGTCCGTGAGCTTCTCATTGCCTTCGATGGTGATGTTCCGCACGCGCATCTTCTCCTTCTTGTCGATGATGACATCGAGGATCACCTGGTTCTTTGAGGCCACATCGTCACGCTGCTGTATCTCGATGTCAGCGTTCTTGTATCCCTTGTCGTCAAAGTATTTCTTGGCCAGGATCTTGGCGCGGTCAATCATGTTGGGTGTGATCTGTCCGCCCTTGAGGATGCCCAGTTTCTGCTCCATCTCCTGCTTCTCGTTCTTTTTCAGGCCGACATAGTTGATCTCCGACACGCGCGGGCGCGCCTTGAGCGCGATGTGCAGGTAGACCTTCTCGCCGACGATGGAGTCGGCGGCGATCTGCACGTCGGAGAACAGGCCGTGGTTCCAGTAGCGTTTCACGGCATCGGTGATGGCCGTTCCCGGCAGTTCGATGTGTTGTCCCACCGACAGTCCCGATATGCCGGTGAGTATGTAGTCCTCGTAGCCTTCCATGCCCGACACGCTGATGCCGCCGATGACCATGTCGCGTGGCGAGCCGGCGTAAGTGATGTCGGGGTAGACGATGCGGTCCTGTGCGTATCCGACTGTGCAGCAGGCCAGCAGGGCGAGGCTCAACAGAGCTTTATGTTTGATATTGTACATCCTTATGTGTTTGCTATGTGCTTGGTGTCTTGTCACTGTTCGTTCTCCACTTGCGCTTCAGTCTTTCCGTATCGGCGCTGCCGTCCCTGATAGCTCTCGATGGCTTTCTGCAGGTCGGCCTCGGAGAAGTCGGGCCAGTAGGTGTCGCAGAAATAGAGCTCCGAGTAGGCGATCTGCCAGAGCAGGAAGTTGCTCACGCGGCACTCGCCTCCGGTGCGTATCAGCAGGTCGGGGTCGGGCATGAAGGTGGTCTGCAGATGCTGGGCGATGTAGTCCTCGGTGATGTCCTCGGCCTTCACGGCTCCCGGCTGGCTGGCGGCCTTGGCGGCTATTTGCCTCACGGCATCGGTGATCTCCCAGCGCGACGAGTAGCTCAGGGCCACCACCATGGTCATGGCGGTGTTGGCCGCGGTGTGCTGCTCCGTCTCGTGCAACTTCTGCTGCACCTCGGCAGGCAACCGTCCCACATCGCCGATGACGCGGAAGCGCACATTGTTCTTCATGAAGATCTCGTCCTCGAGCGAGGTGAGCACCAGACCCATGAGCGCATGTATCTCCGTGGCCGGGCGGTTCCAGTTCTCTGTCGAGAAGGTGTAGAGCGTGAGGTATTTCACGCCGAGCCGTGTACACTCCGACGTGATGCGCCTGACGGTGTCCACGCCGGCCTGGTGTCCGTAGCTGCGGTCTTTGCCTCGCTCGGTGGCCCACCGGCCGTTGCCGTCCATGATGATGGCAATGTGTTGTGGTATCCGTGTCATGTCCATATTCTTATTCTTTATTGCAGGTCACGCACTTGGGCATGAAGCTGTAGGTGAGGGTGAGTTGCAGGGTGGAGTAGCAGTCGGTGTTCTTGAAGAGTCCGGTGCTCTCGATGTGGTAGGGGTCTTTCACGCCGTCGAGCTTGTCGCTCTGCGTGAAGTGTACCGCCCACTCCAGTCCGACGTTGAGGCGTTCGGCCACCTTGTATTTGATGCCCACGCCGACGGGTATGTTGAAGGTGAACTGCCCCTTGTCGGCGGTGTCGGCGTAGGTGGCTCCTATGCCGGCCCACACGTAGGGGGCAAGGCGCTTGGCGCCACGGTAGTCGCGACCGGTGCCGTAGGGCAGGAAGTTGTATTCATAGGCCACGCCGACATCGAAGAGTTTGTTCTTGAAGGTGTAGGGCGTGTCGGCGTAGTCGGGGTAATAGGTGCTCACATCGGCCGACGACCCTTTCATCGTTCCGTAGCTGACGTTCATCTTCAGGGCCATATAGGGGCTGAAGATGTATCGCGCCAGCACCGTAGCCATGGGCTGCAGGTCTTTGGTGAGGTTGCCGTTGAAGTCTCCGAGATAGCCCATCAGTCCCACGCCGCCGCCGATTTCCATGCGGTATTGCGGGTCGTCCTGCGCCTTGAGCGGGCTGCAGGCCATCACGAGGAGAGCCAGTGTGAGTAGCGCCTGCTTCATTCTGTGTAGGATGTCTGCTGCTTCGCCCAGCCCAGTCGTGCCAGACGGCCCGAGAGCACGGTGGCCTGCTGCGCCTGACTGTAGTGGAGCACGTTCTCGCTGTCGCAGTAGAGGGCGAAGGGCGTGCCGGCGGTCTGTCCGAGTGGCAAGGCATAGACATCGGTGGTGCTCCACGTCAGTCCGTGGTCGAGGCTCTTGTAGAACAGGCTCATGTCACCGCCCGTGGCGAGCAGTCCGCCGTCGTAGCTCACCACCTGCAAGCCAGTGAGGCAGGGCAGGGTCTTCTGGTTGTAGCTGTCGTCGGGGAGCAGTGCCCAGGCATTGTTGTCGTCGGTGCCGTTCTCCTCCACGCGCGTCCACACCACGGTCTTGCCGCCGCGGTTGCCGATGAGCGTGAGGTTGTTGGTGGCTTTGTTGACCGTCGAGGGCAGCGAGACCAGGTTGATATCGCTTGCGGGCAGCGAGTCGGCACTGCTGTCCAGCTGGTCCGCTGTCCAGTCGATGCCGTTGGAGCTGTAGGCCAGTCCGTCGTGTGTCAGCGCATAGAGGCGGCTGCCCGAGGTGCCGATGAGCTGCTTCAGGTTGTCGGGGGTCGACAGTCCGTTCCACGTCACGCCGTCGGCAGAGCGCTGCACCTGTCCGCCCGCGAAGGTATAGAGATAGCCGTCGAACACCACCATATTCTTATAGGCCGCACTGTCGGCGATGACGGATGTCTTCTCCCACGTGCCGTCCATAAGGCGGTAGCCGATGGTCTGCGCCGTGCCCTGGCAGAAGAGCCAGCGGTCGTTGCCGAGCTGTGCGAAGCGGCGTGCGCCCAGCACGTCGGCGCCCTCGGCACTGGCGGTGCCCCATGCAAACTCGTCGCCGGTCTGCTGGTGCGCGCTGATGGTCAGCGTATAGAGCTTGTAGCTGTCGCCACGGTTGCTGTAGACGCGCACGGCTTTGGGCGACGAGAGGTCCAGCGAGTCGGTCGACGAGTAGTAGGCCAGCGAGTCCTCGCCCCACATGTTCTTCTCCGTGAGCATCACCACGCCGCCGTTCTTCGTCGAGAACGTGCACACCACATGCTCCAGGTCGCAGCCCTTGGGCAGCGAGTCGGGGTTGTAGATGCGTGCGTTGACCTGGTCGATATAGCAGCTGTAGCTGCTGCCAGAGACCTTCGTGACGTAAACGCTGTCACTGGTGCCGTCTTTCGTGGTGGTATGGTTATAGCGGTTGATAGTTCCCAGCGAGAAGGCTGTGATGGCTGTGTCGTCGTAATATGTCACCTCGTCATCCGTGTTGCTAAGGCAGGAGGTCAGCGAGACAGCTGCCGAAGCGATGATGAGTAGCGAGTATAACCTTTTCATCATTTTGTGCGCGCGTATTTATGAATTTAGGTGCAAATTTACAGAGTTTTATTCAAATTAGGGCTAAAACCGAGGCTTTATTATGTTAATTATCGAATTGCCGCCCTTTTTTTAAGGTTTGTTGTAGAATGGGTATGCAAGTCTTCAATGGGGGCCGGAGACAAAAAAAGGCAATACGATCACTCGCACTGCCTTTTTCGTAAGAATATTGTTATCAACGGTCTGCTTGGTCCAAATCAAAAAAGATAATTTGGCACTGTCGCCGAAACGCCTTTCCGCAGATGTTGCGATTGACTCAATATCTATAACAATATCCCCACATTACCTTAAAAAATCTATCAAACTACTAACCTAATGAAACTTTATAAATGCGTGTCTTCTCACGAAGACGATGCAAAGATAAGCATTGTGTTCGTTCACACCAAACTTTTTAGCAATAATTTAGAAAAAAGGGTTGCATTTTGATGAAATTTTGCGCAAACGTCACAAGAATGATGACGCCGAAGGGGTTTGCCCCTATCCTGAATAGTTCATAGGGCACGATGATGTGTGGTGCCTAAGGCACCTTTTTGTTTAACATGAATTTTCATTAATCACCCATGAATTTCCATTAAT